>CAZWCY010000001.1:0-105226 GCA_964633035.1 uncultured Candidatus Saccharibacteria bacterium
ATAATACTAGTAATCCTAATGGTATTAGTAGTGTAGAAGGATTGGTAGATAATACCTGGGGCTACAGTTGGAATAATGGTAGTTATAAAGGCATTACTAATAGTAATGTTAGTATAGAAAGTGCTAATGTTGGTAATACTAATAATGGTACAGTAAGCTTTACTAAACCATTAACCTTTGCAGCTAAGTTTTCTAAGGATGCTAATGCTGGACACTATAAGACTAAAGTAAACCTATTACTTACTGCTACACCAAAGACATTAGTAACATATACCTTAAGCTATGATGCTAATGGTGGAGACACTAGTTCTATACCACCAGAACAATCCATTAGTAACTACAATGATAACCATACCTTCACTATTCCTAATACTAAGCCTACCAGGTCTGGTTATGAGTTTGCCGGCTATGCTACTACTAGTACCAGTAGTATAGCTTATCAGCCGGGAGGGAGTATTACACTCCAAGCATCTGCGCCAAGTCAGACATTATACGCAGCGTGGAAGGCTCAAGGAGCTCAATGGAGTAATGGGGTTTATTCTGGCATTAATTATATGCATGAAATTAAGCCCGGCTTTTGTATCAACAACTCCGCTATTCCGGTTGGATCAACTATCGACTTACAAGATTATCGCGATAGAACTACTTATAAAATTATTAAGTGGGACGACGACCGTTGCTGGATGTATACTAACCTCATATTACATACCGATAATGCCTCTGGCATGGCCTTAGACAGCACATACTCCGATATTGATTCTACCTTTACTCTACCTCAATCCAAAGTAGCCGGATTTAGTAGCGATACTGCAGTAAATGCTTATTATGCTACTGCTGCGGGCGCAACCGGATATTATTCTTGGTGCGCTGCTACAGCAGGAACAGCCGGCGGTTGTAAGTATGACAATGGAGTTTCTGCCGGTAATCCGAGCTCTCCACTTACTTCTGGAGATACCGCCGCTTCGATTTGCCCAAAAAATTGGAAACTTCCAATTGGCGGCTCTTCTTCTGAGGCCGGAAGCTTCAATTACCTCATCACAACCAAATGGGGTATTGGTGATAACTATTCAGGCTCTGTTTCCTTACGTAACAAAGGATTTGCCTATACTGGATATGTAGCCAACAATGCGTTCAATGGACCTTCGTCAAGCCCAGGCGGAAACTGGTGGACACGAACGGCATTTGATAGCGCCAATGCTTGTCGATTATTCGTGGGGGCAAGCAATGTATATGCTGGTACTATTTGGGATGTCCGCCACCACGGTTTTGCTATCCGTTGCGTTGCTCAATTCTAATTTGGAATGCCAGCTCTACTTCCCTACCCTTAGCCAATAAAACCGCTCGCGGCTGCCGCCAACTTTACCGGTTAGCTCGTTGTCACGCTTTTTAAGAATTACAAAGCCGTTCCGCCCCAGCCAGCGCTCAAAATTCTGAATAATCTCTCGGCGCATCCGCTCGTTTTTAACCACGCCTTTTACCAGCTGGTCGGGGCGCGCCTCAAACTGCGGCTTCAGCATCACCAGATAATCTGCTCGCGGCGGAATAATCTTGCGCGCATGCTGCAAAATCTTGCGCAAGCTCAAAAAAGAAACATCGGCCAGGACTGTGTCAACTTTAAGTGGTACCGAAAGTTCTGCAAAAGCCGACCTACTTGTATTTTGCGATAATGGCAATTCAGCGCTAAATTGCTCGCTCATCTTTGCATTAGCAAGCGCATCTTTATCATTCCCCGCTACACCGATTTCCAAAAAGTCCGTCTTCTCATGTAGCTCAACCCGTTCGTCATACCTTAGCGGCACCTTCATTTGCTGAGTGCCTTTCTCAATTGCAATCACCTTCTTAGCGCCACGGCGCAGCGCATACTCCGTAAAACCGCCGGTAGACGAACCGATATCCAACACTGTCTTTCCGCGAAAATCGTAGCCAAAAGCCTGCGCGGCGGCCGCCAGCTTTAGCTCCGCTCGTCCCACGATGTTTGCCTGCTTATTCATGCTATATATTATAACATGGTTTTACGGCCTCGCATACTGACGATGCGATTTCGTGAGTGTGTTATGCATCAATTGCGAGTTTCTTAGATATGCCTTTCTCGGGGGTGCGGAGCTTACGAGCGAGCATGCAGTGCGCGAAACCCGTGACGACGGGTTTGAGCGACACGTCCCGAGAAAGACATATCTAGTGAAACTCCTTTCGTGCTATAATATATACTATGAAATACGAAAAAGCTTGTGGTGCGGTGATTGTGCGCGATCAAGAAGTTTTACTGATTCATCAGAAAAACGGCCTCTGGGGCTTTCCAAAAGGTCACGTGGAGCCGGGCGAAAGCGAGTCCGAGACCGCCACACGCGAGGTCAAAGAAGAAACCGGCCTTGATGTTTACATTGATTCCGAGCGACGCCATCAGTTTTGTTATTATATCCAACCGCGCGAAATCCATAAGACTGTAGTACTTTTTCCAGCGCAATTGCAAGATCCTGATCAAGAACCAATTTTACAACCCGAAGAAATTGCCGAGTTACGCTGGGTACCGTTTAATAAAGTAGAGCGCCTGCTGACTTTTCCAGAATGGAAAAGAGCTTGGCGCGCAATTTACGCCAAGCATCTCTTACCAAACCCACTTATCTTTCCAGAAAGTTAAGCCAGTTTCACATAAACAAGTCCAAGCCTGTAATCATAAACTTATTTTTGTGTTACCGTGCGAAACTAGTTAAGTTACTTCTTCCGTTCGCGATAAGCATAAGTCTCAGTATCTACAGATACCACATCGCCCGTCTTAATAAAAGCCGGTACTTTGATTACTACGCCAGTTTCCAAAGTGGCATCTTTTTGTACCGATGACGTAGTGTCACCCTTCACTGCGGTCTCGGTATAAGTGACGGTGAGCCAAATATTCTTTGGCAAAGCTAAGTTGATTGGCGTACCATTATAGAATTGGATCTCCATTTCGTCGCCGTCACGCATAAAATCTTTGGCATCACCCACCATATCTGCCGCCAGCTCATATTGCTCAAAGGTCTCTGGATCCATGAAGTAAAACTTGTCATCATCCTTATAAAGATATTGAACTTTCTTGGTAGTAACTTCGGCTGGTTCAATTTTCTCTTGACCTTTAAAAGTCTTTGGCAATAGCGCACCAGTGATTAAATTCTTCACCTTGACGTTGACGATCGAACCACCGCGCCCCATTACTTTCTGCGAATATTCGATTACCTTGTACGGTTGCCCATCCAGCGTGATGAGCACGTTTTTCTTTAAATCAGTTGGACCGTACATAGTTTATCTCTCCGCCACAAATGGTAGCAAAGCTAGATGACGTGCACGTTTAATCGCGACGGCGAGTTGACGTTGTTGTTTAGCGGTAAGGCCAGTCTTGCTCATTGGCTCGATGCGGCCGTACACGTCGATATAACGTTGCAACGTCTTGACGTCACGGTAATCAAAATACATATTTGGGTTAGTCTTTACTTTTCTCATTTTTACTCTCCTTTCCCACCACTAAAACGGAATATCATCCAAATTAATTGCTTCGTCATCCGGCAAATCTTCTGGTACGAAATCATCAGTCGCCTTGCTGGCGCGAGCATTGCTCGACTTACGGCTTGAGCCGCCATCGCTGGCGCCCATGGCGCTATTGGCACCGCCACCACCGCCCAAGAAGGCGAAATCTTCTACCGTAATCTCGGTACGTGAACGCTTCTGGCCGGTGTTTTTATCATCCCAGCTACGCTGATCAAGACGACCAGTTACTAAGATTGGCGAGCCTTTTTTCATGTACTGAGCAATGGTTTCGCCAGTGCGACCCCATGCTACGCATTCTAGGTAAGAGACTTGCTCTTGCTGGCTGCCATCAGATGCTTTATAGCTGCGGTTGACTGCAATCGAGAAATTGGCACACTGAGCGCCACTTGGTGTAGCGCGCATCTCGATGTCGCGAGTGATATTGCCAGCGACAAAGACCTTCGCAAAACCGCGCATTATTTACGCTCCTCTTCTTCAGGATCTTCGGCGTGTGGTTTGCGCGCAGCTTGCTTAGCTTCGTACTTTAGTTTACGCTCGTCGACCTTGACTAAGAGGAAACGCAAAGCTTCATCAGTAATATTGAGTACGCTCTCGATTTTCTTTGGCGCATCAGCCGGAAGCTCTAGTTCGTAGTAATAGTAAACAGCAAAATCTTGGCCATTGATACTATAAGCCAAGCGCTTTTTACCATCATTTACTTCTTTAGTGATTTTACCACCGTTCTTCTCGATCAATTCTTTGATCTTAGTGGTGGCTGGCTCCAAATTCATCTCTAGATCAGGATGAAAAAGCAGCGAAAGTTCGTAATTTCTCATTACTTCACTCCTTTGGGTTAAAGCAAGCGCGGCTCTAATTCACCCGCTTGCTGAGTTAATAATACTCTGTAAGTATAGCACAGTTATCGGAAAATTACAATACAGACTTATTCCGTAAACACACTTTTTCTCGGGGCGCGTCCAAAGCACCCGTCGTTACGGGGCTTTGGCGCTAACCCTCGTCGTGACTCCGGACCCCCTCAAAAAAGGTATTTACGAAATAAGCCTGTTATATAAATATCTATTCGCTTTTGCTTGCGTTCGCTAGTTCATCAAACTCTTCAATGCTGTGAATCAAGACATCGCGTGGCTTGTGGCCATTGGCTGGACCGATTACGCCAATTTCTTCTAACCAAATTGCCAAGCCAGAAACGAAACCATGCCCCTTGCCAAGCCAAGTTTGCAAACTCGCCGTTGAGAACTTACCATTGCGCAGGGTTACTTCAATAGCCTTGCGGACCACCGGATCGTTCGGATCGTAACGCCGGCCCAAATCACCGATTGCACCACCATCAGCTGGCCCAATACCTTTAATCTGTACTGCCTGCGCAATTACCTCATTATTGTATTCCGGTGCTCGCTGCGCCCGCAAGAAATCCGTCACTCGCGCCACATCTTCATCGCTCGCCCAAGCACCCTGAATCCGACGCGGCTTACCCATCATCTCAGTAGTAAGCATCAACATATCGCCTTTGCCGAGTAACTTCTCTGCCCCGCCTTGGTCAAGCATAATACGCGAATCGATCTGACTCCCTACCGCAAAGGCAATTTTACCTGGAATATTAGCTTTAATAAGACCAGTAATCACTTTAGCTTCCGGACGCTGCGTGGCTAGTACCAAATGAATACCCGCCGCACGACCTTTCTGGGCAATCCGCACGATTAGCATTTCTAGGTCTTTCCCTGCCATCATCATCAGGTCGGCCATCTCATCAATAATTACTACAATATACGGCATCCGCTGCTCGTCTTGAGCCGGTTCGGTTTTGGCAGTAGGCTGATCAGGTGTAGTGCCTTCAGCGGCATCTTCTGGCGTAATTGAGTTGGCAGGCTTTTGTGGTTGTGTCGCCGCCTCGGCCTTCTTAGCCATCTTCACATTATAATCGACAATATTCTTCACCTTTTCTTCTGCCATAATCGTATAGCGTTTTTCCATCTCGTTCACAGCCCATTTCATTGCCGAAAGCGCTTTCTCTACCGACGTAATAATTGGCGTCAAAAGATGCGGAATATCATTATATTGCACCATTTCTACCTGCTTCGGGTCGACAATAATGAGTTTCATATCACTCGGAGCATTATGATAAAGCAATGAAGAAATCAAAGTATTGGTCATAACGGACTTACCGGAACCAGTAGTACCGGCAATCAAAAGGTGCGGCATCTTGGCAAGATTCGCCACCACGGCATGGCCAGAAATATCTTTACCAACCGCAAAAGTCAACGGATCGCCCACCGAGGCCTTTTTCCATTCTGGGCTTTCTAGCACGCCGCGCAAGCGCACATCAGCCGATTTTACATTTGGCACCTCTACGCCCACCAAGCGTGTACCCGGGATTGGCGCTTCAATGCGGATTTTATCTACAGCCAAATTCAACGCCAACTCTTTATCGCGCGCCAAAATCTTAGACAAGTTTACCCCAGAAGGCGGGCGCATGGTGTACTGAGTGACACGCGGGCCTTTATTAGCCTCACCCATCTCCACGTCAATACCAAAATCCGCCAACGTCGATTGGATCAGCGCCGCGTTCTGTCGCACATCACCAGCATCAGCCGGAGACTGCTTCTTTTCCAAAAGATCCAAAGTTGGCATTTTCCAATTCGGATCGTTCACCGCCACCAACGCGCGATCTGGCGCCTTCTCGACGGCTTCGGTCTTCTTCTCTGCTACCGCTGGAGTATCCTCGGTCTGAGCTTTCTTATTCTTGCCAAACTTCGCAAACAAACCAGCCTTGTGTTCTTTTTTAGGCGCTGGCACGTCTGCATCAACATTGTCATTAATACTTACTTCAAGATCCGACAATTTTGGCGCCGGTTTGAGCTTTGGCTCGCGAGTTTTCTTAGGAATTTCCAACACCGCTTCTTCTTTCTTCTCGGTAGTACGGAAGAGATTAGCAATTGCATTAAAAGCCGTAGCCGGATTCATTTGCAGAATGAACAATAAGGTCACAAAAATCAAAATTACGTAAATTACAATTGCTGCACTCGGATTAAGAATCTGCACCATGAAGCTATTCAGCCACTCGCCAATCATGCCACCGCTTGGACGCGGCTGCCCCACCGTAGAAAGCCCAAACACGCCTGCCGCCCAAAACACCATCAAAATCGAAGCCGTCCACATCACTGGCGGTAAACGATTATTATCACTGCGAAAAATCTTCACCGCGAGCCAAGCCAAAATTGCTGGCAAAAGATAACGCGCTCGCCCAATCCATTCTTCTAAAATTCCGTCGGTAGTATTCAATAACTCCCCGCCATCGCCCATCCATGCAAAAATTAAGACCACTGCCAAGAACAACATTAAGATAGCAATAATTTGCCGCCAAAACCCACCGGGCAGCTCGTACGCCGGAGTAGAACTTCTTGTAGTTTTCTTGCGACCACGGGTGGACTTTTTGCTACCTCCACGACTCGCGGTCTTACCTTTTGTAGACCTCAATTTTGCCATATTTCCATTGTATCATAGTTTTTAGTCCTTAGCATTGATTTTTAGAGAAGTCTTTGTTATAAATAGGTTGCGTAGGCAATCTGTCGCCTATAGTACTTTAAGGAGTTGATAGCCATGGAAGTGCAACGACGTGAATTCGAGTTGGAGGAGATTCATAATTTCTATAGTCCACGCCAGGTTTACGATGATGGAGATTATTTTTCAATTTTGCCATTCAACGATGCTGAGGGGCCAATCATTTTTCAACTACCCAGAATCTTGCCTATTGATAAAACAGGCCGCCTAATTAATCCAACTGCTGCCTACGACGATTATGAACATCAAATTGCTGATGCCTTGCATACTCAATTGGACGGCGATGTTTATCTACGCTTAGGACTCGCCGGCACCGATGCAAGGGCGCTCCGCCAAAAACTCATTCTAGACGACACAGCTAAACCTAATGTGATTGAAATCATCATAGACCATTACGCCAGACCAGCTTGGGGCGGGCAAGAATTTCCGCAGCTGCCAGATTGGACTACCGATCAAACCCTCGTCTCTGAACGCGTGTATCTATGCAACCGCGACTGTGTCGATTTTATTCTCCTTAAGCTCGACTGCGCTCCAGCCGATTTTTTGGAGACAGTCGCCATCATCCGTCAAGCGCATCGGCTGGAAATGTTTGGCGAAGATAAGTAAGCGCTGCTTGATCAGCTATGAACACCGCCGAAGCTTGCTCGCGTAGTCAGCCACAAAGCTTTTTACGCTCAGAGTCACCTAGTCTATCCGGTCACGAAGAGTTTTATACTACACCAGCTTCCACCACAATACCCCTCAGCTACGGCTGAGGGTATTTTGTGTAAAGGTTCGCAAGCATAATTTTATTTTTTGCACAAATATTAAAAAGTATGCTATACTGAAGATGTTCAGACTTTTATCATAAGAATTTTATTAGCAATAATGTTGTATTTGTTATAACATTTTCCGATAATCGCTTAACAATGGCACCAGGAGCCACAAAGCGATTAGAAAGGAAACTTGCTAATACTTATGTGAAAAGGTCTGAACACCCCGCTCGTGGTGCCATTTTTGTATCATGGGAAAAGTTAAAATAACTTCGTTCTAGTTCTGACTTTACGTTATAGTGAGTTTTAGAACTTGTGCAAGTTTTTGATTAGTTTTTCTCACTCTATTACTTTTTTGATGCCAAAAATGTGCCGCCCGATGTATATATACTAAATCCTAGAACTAGTGATTTTGCGTAATGCTAGTTCTATAGAACCTACAAAAGGAGGGCGCAAAAGATGCAACGCAAAAGACATATTAACTTTAAGCTTCATAGTATTCCAATATTATTAAATATGAAGAAAAGTACTTCTCGAAGTATTAGTAATAACAATGCTAATGATTGTTGCTATGACGAGAAGAATAATGTAAAGTCTAATGTGTTATATAGTATTCCTTGCGTTAAGTCTTGCGCCTATTCCTTTTGTAGGACAAAAGCCAACACATTAACAGCTTTCCTTTTGGTAAGCTGTTCGATTTTACTTAATGTGATATTTGGTAATGATTCTTGTTCTGCTACCACTACTGCTTCCTTATCACTAAGTAATCCTAACATGACTAGTGCCGCTATTACTCCAGGTAGTACTGCTACGGTAAGTACTAATGTGACAGTAAGTGTAGATAATGCAGATAGCTATAGTTTAAGTCTTAAAGTAGATAGTACTACATTAAAGAATGGTAATACTACCATTAATCCTGGTAATGTTACTAATGATAATACCTGGGGCTATAAGTGGGATGGAGCCAGTAGCTATACTGCGCCCAATACAACCGGAACTAATCTTACAGTACCAACACTTACTAACAACTCAGTCAGTTTTACTAAGAATCTTACTTTTGGGGCTAAGTTTGCTACTAATGCTGAGGCTGGACATTATAGAGGGAGTGGTACATTAAGCTTAGCAGTGGAACCAAAGGCAATAACTGGAGCAGAATGGACTTTACCAGATGGAACAAAAATTGCATCTGGTATAGAATATATGCAGGATATTAATGCTGCTAGAGGTGGCTTCTGTAAGAGTAACTCATCAATCCCTACCCCAGCCTCTAAAGCTACATCTGTTGCTATGATAACACTTAAGGACCGGCGCAACGACAAATCCTATATTATTGGAAAACTTCAAGACGGCAATTGTTGGATGCTGAACAACTTAAATATTACTGATATTACTATCAGTTCCGCAGATTCCGACTTTACATCTGGCGCCATCACTATACCAAAATCCAGCATTTCTGGGTTTACAACTTTAAATGCAGCTGATGGCTATGCATACAAAACATATTACCATCCTGACACAGATACCAATTATTACAACTGGTATACCGCTACGGCCGGTGCAGGTACATCGTCCGTCACCTCCGGATCAGTATCTACTAGTATTTGCCCTAAAAATTGGAAGCTACCAACCGGAGGTAATAGCAGCGAATACAAAAATCTTGGAGACTTAGCTACAAGCTCAGCCCTGCTAAACGCGCCATACAACTTTGCTTATATCGGGCGAATAATTAATGGCAACTTCAGCAAATCATCGGATTATGGACTTGAACGAGGTTTCTGGTGGACTAGCACAGCTTATAGTGCTGAAATAGCTTATGGCGCAGTAGCTGCACAGGATATTATGAGTAGTCTTATTCCTGGCACATACAACTATGATTCTAACCGCCAATACGGGTTTGCCGTGCGATGTATGGCAAGATACACTTCCGAAGCTCAATCAAGTTCACCAAAATAATTGCAGCTTATTACAGCTGCCCACTTTCCCTCCCCCACATCCAACCTTTCATTTTCGCAAACTACTTATGTTATAATAAGTATAAGTTAATTAAAGGTAATACTTAAAATGAAAGAAGAAGTTAAAGATCCTGCACTCGGCACGATTGTCGAGAACAAAATTAAAGTGACCGCCGAGCCGGGCGAGCCTACCATACATGTTCGCGAAAAACCCCGCAAAGGCAATCCTTACAAGCTAGCTATTGTCATTATGACTATCATCATCTTTGCGCTGATTGCCGGGATTCTTTACCTACTCTTCTGTCCACTTGCTAAACCAGGCGACCAAAACTCGGGCAATAGCCAAGACCAACCGACTTGCCCAGAGCAGACTGCCTGCGAAGACACCCTTAAGGCCGAAACTGCCGTCAAAGAAGTAGTTGAGAAAGTTCGCCAGAGCATCGTAGATGTATTGCAAGATAACAAACAGGTTGGCTATCAGATGCTACAAACTTACGATACCGGCGCCAGCTATCAGCCTGAAGGATATATCACCGGTGTACCACTCACCAAATCCTACGGCGTGTCACTGAATGCTGATAATATTGAAGTTGGCCAAACGCTCTATAATCTAATCCATAATTTCACGATTTACCAGACTATTGAGAAAACCTTGGTTAATGCTGGCTTTACCAATACCAACCAGCAATACACCACTGCCAGTGCCGCCAGCACTTCTACGACTTTTGTCAATCAAGCCAGCGGTATCGTCTGCACCGCTCATCTCACCGGCGCTGACTGTGGCTACAAAACTTGGTACAACGAGGCTGATGCCGAGCTTTCTAATAAACTAGCCCAAATTTACAAAGCTGCCACCAGTAACGATGCGCATTACTTGGTTGCTAAAGTACAAAACATCGTAGATTCGCCAATTGCGCCGTACCAGAGAATCGAAGTAGGCATGCCCGGTTTTGCTGCAAGCTTCTATCGTGTCAGCCCTGATGCCGAATGGCAATTCTTTGCCGAAGGCCAATCTGCCCCGCAATGTAGCGAGTATAATACCGAAGATTTGCGCAAAGCTTTTGCCGGCACCTCTTGCTTCCCTAGTACTACCGGCCCAATGGAGACCGTACAACCGTAAGAACAGTTCAAAAAATCCCCCAGATTCACTGGGGGATTTTTTATCTAGCTCTAGTACATCCCCATGTCGCCACCGGCTGGAGCAGCTGGGGCCTTCTCCGGGATATCCACAATCAAAGCACCCATCGTAATCGCAGTTGCTGCAATACTAGTTGCACTCTGAACGGCTTCCTTCGTCACCTTAGCTGGATCAATTACGCCAGCTTTCTTGAGATCAACCAACCCTGCTTCTGGATCCATTACGTTAACACCATAACCAGGCTTAGCCTTCTCAACCTCAGCGAGCAATGCCTGCGCGTTCAAGCCTGCATTCTCCATAATATGCACAAATGGAGCCTTAAGGGCGCGTTTGACAATCTTAGCGCCGTCGCTATCGTCTTTCAGCTGACCGGCTAGCTCTACGAGAGTCACGCCACCGCCAGTAACGATACCTTCGGCCAAAGCCGCCTTGGTAGCCGCCACTGCATCATCAACCCGGAATTTCTTCTCATCGATTTCGGTCTCACTAGCGCCACCAACCTTAATTACAGCCACCTTGCCCAGCAAAGCCGCGGCGCGCTTCTCCAATTCTTCACGCGCATAATCCGATTTCTCCACCTTAGCTTGCGACTGAATCAACTCAATGCGCTCTGCTACGGCTTTCTTATCGCCGGCACCCTTAATAATGGTGGTTTCGTCCTTAGTGGCAATTACCTTACCACAAGTACCGAGCACTTCCATACCCACTTCTTCAAGCTTCATACCCTTATCTGTCGATACAACTGTAGCATCGGTCAAGATAGCGATATCTTCCATGATTTCCTTGCGGCGATCACCAAAGGACGGAGCTTTCAAAACCAAGGTATTAAACACTCCTTTAAGCTTGTTCAATACCAAGACCGACAGTGCTTCGCCTTCCACGTCTTCGGCAATGATTACCAAATCTTTACGACCAGCTTGTGCACATTGCTCCAAAATTGGAATTAACTCATTAGCACTCGAGATTTTCTTGTCTGTCACCAAGATTAGCGGTTTGTCAAACACAGCTTCTTGGCGATTAACATCAGTTACGAAGAACGGTGAAGACCAGCCCTTATCATAAGTAAAGCCCTCAACAATTTCTTGCTCCATTTCTAGACCCTGGCCCTGTTCAACCGTCACCACGCCATCTTTGCCAATCTTGCTAATAACATCGGCAATCATCTGACCAATCTCGGCATCGCCAGCAGAAATCGAAGCGACTTCAGCAACTTTTTTGTCGTCGCCGTCAATCTTCTCAGCGGTCTTTTCAATTCCCTTAATAATTTCCGCACCGGCTGCTTCAATGCCCTTGCGGAGTTCCATTGGGTTCACGCCCGCGGCGATTAGCTTATTGGCCTCGTTCAAAATATTATAAGTCAATACTGTGACGGTAGTCGTACCATCGCCGGCAACCTTATTGAGCTTTTGCGCGGCAGTCTTAATCAGTTTAGCGCCAATCTGCTCGCCTAGATTTTCATCAGTACTACCAAGATCTACGGCTTCGGCCACCGTGACACCGTCATGCGTAATCGTCGGCGCGCCGTAAGATTTCTCGATCACAACATTCTGACCTTTCGGGCCAAAAGTCACTTTTACTGCATCATACAGCTGCTTCGCGCCGCTCAAAATCTTATCACGAGCTTCCGCAGCATAGAAAATTTTCTTTGCCATTTCTTAAACTCCTCTTATTACATTAAGCCAAAACGGCCAAAACGTCTTCTTCCTTCACCACGATATAGTCAACCTCATCCAGTTTAATATCGGTAGTAGAGTATTGCTTATAAATAATCTTATCGCCCTTCTTGACGGTTTTTACGTCCGGACCAACTGACTCCACTACGGCATAGGAAGGTGCTTCCTTCGCCTCGCCGAGCAAAATGCCGGATTTGGTCATGGTCTGTGGTTCTTCCTTTTTGGCGACAACTCGATCCCCCAATGGTTTTAGTTGCATATAAACTCCTTTCATGAATCCATCTTAGCACAAAAAATTAGCACTTGCAATAGCAGAGTGCTAAAATTCTAAGAAAAATTAAGAAAATTGGGTATGAAGGGTTGTAAAATGGGTTTTCATAAGCAGATAGCACTTCCAAGAGTCTTCTAAGCCCTATACATCTTATGATTTGACAAATTCACCGCCATATGATAGAATACAGAGCATAGATTATTCTCGCACCTTTTCACTTAGACTAAAGGAGGTTATATTTATGTCTGCCAATTCCGCCGCCAGCCGCCCCAGCCCATTAAACACATCGAGCTCATCCCCTATCGGCAGTACCGCCACTTTGCCCGAGCTGCCGCCCAACACCGTATTCTTAGGCCAAGCCGGAAGAACCGCTGCATTCAAGTCCGAGCAGCTACTCTTCATCGGTAAAGAAAACTTGCAGCATCTCAAGCAAACCTGGGAAGGCATCCTAGCCGAGGCTCAACCTATTTTAAAGCAGCAAACCGAGATTATTACCTTACTGGAAGGCAAGACCGCCGCGGATTTGCTGACCGTTGCTCAGCAGTACGACAATCCCCAATACGCATCCCAACCTTCGCGTTACACCCACGAAAATACCGAGCCCGCCGATCCCGAAGCCTTAGAGCGCGCCGCTGGATCTACCACTCTCAACATTTGTGGTTGGTGCAAATTTGCACTCGTTTCTGGCTTCCCCTATATTAAATATAAACTTGCCGACGGCAGCGAACGAGCCTACGACCCCAGTTGCGGCGTATTTAGCGACGAATGGACAGTAAAACATCGTTGCGATTACAATACCCCCTGCTACCTCACTCACCCGCGCCCCGATCAGCCTGACCTGGCTGAAATCCACGCCGCCGTGTGCGAACGTCACGAGCAATACGTCAGCTGCTGCCAAAAAGTCCAGCAGCAAATCGATTACCTCGACGCACTCATTACTCTCGCCGAGTCAAAGCCTCTCTTCCCCACCTATCGCACCGTCGATTATTATCCCATCGGCACCCCGGTTTATTTCTTGTATGACGATCTTAACGCCCCCAAACTGCCCTATCCGTTCAGCCACCTGCACCAGTTCCGCGGCAATCTCCACCGTGGCACCCTCACCGAATATGTCAGATATCAATTCGTCAAAAGCTCCATCCGTATTACCGATGCTTATAGTGGCTCCGCTACCAAGCCAGTCGTTTTCACTTTTGATTACGACAGCGAACGCGTACTCTCCGCGGAAGAGCTGATGTACCTGCTCTACCACCCCGACTATGCTCAGATCTGGATTAATTCGGTTGACCACAACAATGGTTTGCTGAAGAGAGCTCTGACATTTCATCAGCAATATCGTTTTCTCCCCAGCCATACTGTAGTCTAAGCTTATCCCCCTGCTCGCAGGGGGATTTTTTAGGCATATTGAGCCACAACGCTCTTGATTTATAGAGGCCTCCCTATATTTTCAACCGCACATGTGGCTTAAAATATTTACGAAGTGCCGTATTTCCTCAAAGTAAGGTCCTTTCTCAAAGTATTAACATCTTACAAAGTAATTTACTTTCACAAAGTATTTTGCTATCACAAAGTATCTTGACAAGTTCAAAGGAGTTTGCTATACTCAAAGTAAATTCACAATACAAAGGATAGATATGCAACCAATGGAAATAGAAGTCCCTATGTCTAGCGGTAATCAATTTACTGCCCCTAAACAACTCCGTAAAGCGCTTAACCTTGTTGCTGGGGATAAAATTAAATTCAAGTTTACCGATACTGGCATCCTCGTCGAGAAAGCCGAGAGCGATGCCGAAAAGACCAAACGCATTTTTCGTGAACTTGCCCAGCTCCAAGAAGAGCACGAAAAGCGCATGACTCCAGAGCAAAAAGCCTTCGCCGAAATGAGCCGAGGCTGGACCGCCAATCAATATCGCCAGTACCTTGACAATACCTCGGAGCATAAAGCTTATATTAAGGAGAAATATGGCGTTTAAGACGGTTGAATCTTTAGATACTAATATCATCTTGCGTATTGCCCTTGGCGATATTCCGCAGCAATGTCTCAAAGCGCAAGATCTATTACTGCGCCAAAATGTTACCTTTTATGTTCCCGACCTTGCTATCACCGAAGCGGTATATGTAATGCAAAAAGATTATTCTCGCACTGAGATCGTTGAGAAGCTTTCGCGCATACTTGAGCTCCCACGGATCATGGCCAATTTTGACCTGTTTCAGCAGGTCTTCCCAATGTATCTTGAACATCCTCAGCTCTCCTTCAACGACTGCTGCCTAACTACCTATGCCGCTCTCAATGAAGCTGAGCCACTCTGGACTTTTGATCGCGACCTTGCCAAGAAATCGCCCACAGCTAAGCTATTAGACTAGACTTTGCGAAAATCTCTCGCCTGCCGATTCTATATTTGCGCATACTGCATTCGCTAAAGCAGTTTTTACGTGCGCAGGAATGTTTTGCAGGATTCTCCATCGGTTTTTGATGTATAATAGTACTAATTTAGAGTGGAGATTTTATGAGTTTGAAAACCGTTGCAGAAAAGATTCCTGGCTATAATAGATTGGTTTTGCCGGTGCATTATTTTCAGGCTAAGGCGGCCGCCAAAAAATATCAATACCCGGCCAAAAATTTACGCGTCATCGGCGTTACTGGTACCAATGGTAAGACTACTACGAGTTTTATGATCTGGAAAATGCTTAACCAAGCTGGTCATAAAACTGGTCTTTTAACCACAGTCGGCTGGGGCGGAGTCGGCGATACCGGCAATACTGCGCCAACATCCAGCACGACATCTTCGGCAGCCGATAACACCAGTAGTACTTCACAACTCCCTGCGCAACCCGCCGACACCAGCACGACTCCTCAAAGCCCAGAGCTCGACGCCACCATTCTACACCAGCAGTTCGAGCATATGACTACCGAGCGGGTCGACATCCTCAATCAACGGATGCGCGCCATTGCTGACGCCGGGGCGGAGTTTATGGTCTTAGAAGTCACTTCTCACGCCTTAATGCAATATCGTACCCTAGGCGTTCCAATCGAGATTGCCGTTTTTACCAATCTTACTCACGAGCATCTTGATTATCACAAAACTTTTGCCAACTATCGCAAAGCCAAGCTTAAACTATTCAAACAATCGAAGTTCGGCGTAATTAATGCCGATGATCCAAACTCACAATATTTTGAAGATATTTATTCATCTGGTGATATGTCAACCTACGGTATTGAGCATGGTACTTATCGTGCAACAGATATAGCACTAAAACCAACCGGAGTAGAATATTCGTGTGGTGATATAAAAGTAAAAACTCAAATCGCCGGTAAATTTAACGTTTACAATTCTCTAGCTGCCGTTGCCGTGGGGATACGACTTGGTCTCTCTAGCCAGCAGATTAGTGATGGCATTGCGGCCTTATCTTCGGTGGAAGGACGCATGAATAGTATCCGCGCTGGGCAAAATTTCGAAGTGATCGTTGATTATGCCCATACGCCCGATGCACTCGAAAAGGTTTTTGAATCAATTGCCGGCACTGGTAATCGAGTAATCTCCGTGCACGGTGGTGCCGGCCGGCGTGACGAATCTACACGTGCCTTACGCGGAGAAATCCTAGGCAAGAATAGCGACATCGTTATTATTACTGAGGATGATTCACGTGACGAAGATCCGTCTGCGATCGCCCAGCAATTTGTAGAGGGTGCCATACAAGCCGGCAAAGTCTTGAATCAAAATTTGTTCGTTAATCTTGATCGCGCCGCCGCTATTCGCCAGGCATTCATGATGGCACAGCCAGGAGATTTAGTTTTGTTGCTCGGTAAAGGCCATGAAAAGACCATCTTGCGCGCCGACGGTCCGCACCCCTTTGAAGATGTAAAGGTAGCACAAGCTTTATTACAAGAACTCGTCGCCAATCAAAAATCAGCCTAGCTTTTACCATATACACTAGGCCGTGGCGCCTTTTCATACTGATTCAGGAACTACTAGTAAGAAATCCTTGGACAATCCAGGATTCTTGACATCAATTAACCCCAGTCTCGCGGTCTGGGGTTAATTTAGATTCTTTAATAGATACACCACCTATTAACACCCTCGGGTGCCGCTATAAGCCTATTATGTACTGTACTAGAGTACAATAAAAACGACACCGCAAGGGTGTCTAGTCCTACACAAGATCAAGTCTCAAGCACTGCTCGATATCGATTTTGCTTTGCGATGCCGTTTTAGCGATACCGACATCTCAAAACCTCTACTCTATGTAGCACTAGACGATTTAATTATACACCAGAGTACACCCCTAAACAAGTCTAGACTTTTATAGATTTTGTGATGTGATACGCAGAAAAGTGTTGGCTGTTTACACTTTAAACTTTCCAATTATTAGACTAAATTGTACTATATTTTACCAGAAATTACGCCGAACTTCAACAAACCATGACCCCTATAAACTTGGGGTCGGGGCCTCGGGCGTACCTGAAGTCGCTGATTCTGGATTAGTTGGGGTAGCAGCCGTCGTGATAGCCGCAGACTCTGGTGCACTAGAAGTTACTGGAGTTGGATTAGCCGGAGTGGTTGCCGTAGGAGTAGCGGCCGGAGCTGGATTAGCTGAAGCAGCTTCTGCAGCAACAGTATCAATACTCGCTGGATCAATAATTGGCTTGGCGGCTACTGGTTCAGCAGCAGGATCAATCATCGACTCAGAAGCGGGGTTGATGGCCGGCTCAGCAGTAGGATTAATCGTCGGCTCAGAAGCGGGATTAGTGGTTGGTTCAGACGCCGCCGGTGCGGATTTTTCTGCCGGCATTGCTGCCGTTGATGATGCAGGGCTCGCCGTAGCTTGATCAGGAACAATAGTTTGCTCAGCTGATGCAGCTTGCACAGGAACAGCAGTTGGCTCAGTCGATGTAGTTTGCACGGCATTTGCAGGATCTTGTGCCGGCATTACACCTGACATAGCCGGCGCTGCTACTTGGTAGCCTTTGGCGGCCAAGCCAGCATCGCCTTGTGCCAAAATCGTTACGCCTTCAATAAAACCCCAGATACCATTACCAACAATAATAATATAAGCGGCAATCATTACACAAATACTCAGTAAGTCTAGAGCTGGAATGTCGCGCAAAAGATTACGTAGAATCAGCCCAATCATCAGCATCATTACGCCGCCCACACAAAGGCAAATATGTGTAACAGCCTTCTTAGTATTACCAAGATACCAATCATGCCCACCAAAAGCCCCTAAGAAAACTCCCAGCAAACCAGCTATTGACGACGATTTTACATTATTCTGCATATACCTCCTTGTTCAACACAATACTTATATCCAGTATATCATACTTCATAGAAATATACTCTATACTAGATTTTTATTGAATAATATGGTATGATAAAATTATGAAAATCTTAGCTATTGAAAGTTCTTGTGATGAGACCGCTGCCGCCGTGATCGGTGACGAGGCTGAGATTTTGAGTAACGTGGTGGTATCGCAAGTCGATATTTTTGCAGCCTACGGCGGCGTAATCCCCGAAGTAGCCGCTAGATCACACCTTGAAGCCATCCTACCAGTCATTCATAAAGCCCTCGCTGACGCAAATTTAACCAAAGCCGATATCGACTATATCGCCGTTACTTACGCCCCTGGATTGCTGGGCTCCTTACTCATTGGCACTTTAACCGCCCGCACGCTGGCAATTTTATGGCAGAAGCCCTTCCTGCCCATTCATCACCTTAAATCACATATTTATTCTAACTGGCTACACGGCCAAAAAACAGGCAGTTTTTTGCGCAGCCCTGTCGCTACCCACGATGCTCCGCATAGGAGCACTACTATCTCACCAGAGTTCCCGCTACTAGCACTCGTGATTTCTGGCGGCCATACTCAAATTATTTACATGCCAGCGCATAACCAGTTTGAAATTATTGGTACGACGCGTGACGATGCCGTTGGTGAATGTTTTGACAAAATTGCTAAAATCTTGGGGCTACCATATCCCGGTGGGCCAGCAATTGCCAACTGTGCCAGCGGTAATCTAGGCCTCACTACTTCTTCTCAGAACGTCACCTCCGCTCCTCAAAATCATCACAAAACCCCCCCCGCACCCCAAGGCGATCCGCTCAAATATCACCTCCCCCACCCTAAAATCGAAGGTTTAGATTTTTCCTTCTCCGGTCTCAAAACCGCCGTCTTGCGCGCCGTACAAGCAGATTGCAATCTTCCAATTACCACACCATCACACGAACTTGCTAGCCATCTTACGCCACAGCAACGCGCTGATTTTGCCGCTTCTTTCCAAGCTACGGCCTGTGATATCCTGATTGAAAAGCTGCAACTTGCCCTGCAAGAGCATCCAGAAGTTAAAAGTATAGTTTTTGCGGGCGGAGTCAGCGCCAATCAAGTTCTGCAAAATAAAGCTACTCAGGCTTTCGCGCCACACATTAAAGTCTATTTCCCGGAGCGACAATTTACGGGTGATAATGCCGCCATGGTAGGTGCAGCCGCCTATTATGAGATTCTCGCCGGCGTCCAGCCCTCCGATCCCTATCAATTAAACATTTTGCCGCGTACCCCCATCAAATAACCATCGCAATCCACCCTCCAGCCTGTTGTAATTTTCACTTACGATGAAGCCTTGACGAATCACCGGCCTCGTAATAGAATAAGAACATGTTCTTTCCCATTAGCTTCAGAAAGACTTTGCGACGGCTAGACCGCGTCTGTATGAAGTTGAGGCGGAACGAACGTGTCCATTGTTGTTTGCTGTAGTGTCTTTCCTAAGGGCCTCTCTCATACGCATGTCTCCATCTCGACACATCCAGCAACAACAGCACCTTAACAGAAAGGAGGAAAATGTTATCAAAGCTCCCACTGTTCTGCGCATCGTAAAGCGTCGTCGGGCACATACCATTCATGCACCCCCTGTTTTCTCTCACTCTAACTAAAGGCGGCTAACTACAGACAAAAAGCGGAGGTAATCTATGAAGAAACGTCTCGCGTTGAGACTGTGCGCCATCATCTTGGCGGCGGTCTTTCTCGCAGTGATGACGCTGAGCTTCGTGGAGCTGACGCGAGCCCTGTTCGTCGTTTGCGCTATGATGACAATGATGGCGATCATGGTGACCAAAAAGTCAGAGCTGCTGACTGCCGGTCATAAGGCTCGTGCTGGGCCCCGGTTTACATCCAGCGTCTATCTCACTGCCGGCGACATTCTGGCGGTAATCTTCGGTGGGGCGTATTTCGCCTGGCCGGATCCTGACCAATTGTCCTATCTGCACCATGATCTCAACGGCCGCACCAATACGACACGTCCTGGGTTGGCGTCCATGCGGACGCAGAGGAGCTTCATTTGCGGTCAGACCGAGAACAGCGCCTACAATGCTCGCGACCAGTCTGCTCGCATCGTGCACTCGTACAATGCGACCGCCCATTATGCTCTGACCACCGTCAATTGCGCCGCCGCGGCTCGGGAGCTGAGCGCGGCTTGCCGCAACATCCTGTCCGTTTCCAAATATTTTGGACCCGTCGCCTGCGCCGCCTGACACGCCCGCCCTTTAAGTTGTCCGGCGCAGAGTATTCTCGCCGGGGCGAGCGGCTCCGATCGCAACTTCCGCGACGTCCACTCGTCCCGGCAGCTATCACGCAGTTACTCACGGATTTCGCGAAGATCTAGACTGACACATACGCTAGTTCATAATCATTTTCACCTTTCTTTTTTGCCTCCCCGCCCCGGGGAGGCTTTTCATATCTATATTATAAAATCGCACAACGTTAATATTATAGATGTCGCAGACCTTTCAATTCTCAATAGCCACTCCAAAGTTAATCCCTCCAACCTCTCATTCCATGCTATAATAGCACTAGATGAAGCCGCATTTATTACAATCTCACGAATGGGAAAAATATTCTCAACTTGAAGGTCACCAGACTTTTTGGCAAGATGGCTCCAATTACCATTTTCTTGCTCTTGTGCATACTACTCCGATCGGTAAATACCTTTTTTGTCCGTACGGACCAACTTTACACGGCAATAATCCCACTACCGCCCTGCAAGATGCTTTGCAAGCCCTGAAAACTCTCGCCAAGGAGCAACAAGCTATTTTTGTCCGTATTGAGCCGACTACAAGGTTTACCGCTGATAAACTCAAAAAACTTGGCCTAGTTAAGTCTCATGATCACGAACCAGCTCATACTTGGATTTTAGATTTAACTTTACCAGAAACAGAATTGTTAGACGGCATTGAAAAAACCAAAGTTCGCCACTGGCGTAATGCTGAGAAAAAAGGTATCTCTGTCCGCACCACTCAAGATCCTCAGGAAATTAAGATCCTCACTCGTTTCTTACAGGGCGTCGGTAAACGCGACAATTTTACGCCTCAAGATAGTAAACATTTACAAAATCAGCTTGCGAGTGGCTTTGCCACTTTATATATTGCCGAATACGAGGGTAAGCCAATTGCGGCTTCTCTAGTTTACGATTATGATGGTGTACGCTATTACGCTCACGCCGCCACCGACGATGAACATCGCAAACTGATGGCCGGCACGATCTTGCTGGTACAGATGATTCTTGATGCCAAAAACGCCGGCGCTGGGGTCTTTGATTTTTGGGGTATTACTACTTCTACTGATCATAATCACCCTTGGTATGGTTTTACCCAGTACAAAAAATCCTTTGGCGGCCGACAAGTTGATTATGCCGGCACCTGGGATTTACCAGTGAACCGCGCCAAATATCGCCTTTATCAAATCGTGCGTAAACTTAACCGCATCAAGCGCAAAATCATAAAATAGCTCGCCAAACGCTAAATGACGTGCCTTACGTACCATCTCGAAAACCACAAAAATACCGCCAGCCCTTCCAAGCCAGCGGTAAAAGCATAATAATCTAGTTTCTGAATACTTGTTCAAAGTACAGCGGTATGCGCCCGTCGATAACAGACGAAATATTGGTGTCGTTGCGCCAGGCCTTGAGCGACGGCAACTCACAAGTCTGAAAGAAATCCTGCACCACGTCCATCACCACCGTTAGCGGCGCCGGCAGCTTCTCGCGCATGGTCGTAATTGCCCGTTTCAATCCCGTATCTTGTGGACGCAGGCAAGCCAAAGTCTGCGCGATCGCCCACGTTAAAAACCCGGAATCATCTCCACTGTACGGCTCATGCGGCAAAACATGAATGTAAAAGCGTCCATAGGTTGTGCTGAGCACCAAGAACCGATAACCGCCGTGCCGCATCGACAAATACATGTCGTCACCAGTCGGAAACTGATTGATCGTACAATACCGGGGCGACAACAAACTTGGATCCGCCTTACCGGTCATGATTTCCTGTGCCAACTGCATATTGGCATCAGCCATAGCATCGCTGTCCAAGTTATTTTCCCGCCAACCAAAAGCTCCGTATTTAAAGTGTGCCGCCAAAATTTGCTCCGGGTCGCGGTCGTAGTACTGACCGTAAATCCGCACCGTGCCCCGCATCGGCGGTTTTTCTAAGGCGTTCGCCACCACTAGCAGCAGATCAACTATCACATTTAGCTCTGCCTGGCTAATTACGGCATAAGGGCCGACCTTGGCATTCAACTCGGTCAAAATGCTAGGAGTGCGCATTTGGTTTAGCAGACGTAGTGGAATTTTGACTGAATCCTCCAACTGATATTTGGGCTGCGGAAAGTCTGGCATAACAATGCTCCTTTCTAATTCTCAAAAGTTCGAAAGTTGCTGATACTTACTCAGGTGATTTACAGAAACTTTATGATATTCGCCGGAATTACCGTTTAGAAGTTACCAATCTTTACTGAAGTAAATGCCGTTAATTCATCATCGCTTGCTACTTTTACTAGATTATTATGTTGCAAAAGTACGAGTATTTTCACTACCCTATCATTATATCATAATCAACAGATTTTACAACTATGCGCCCCGCATAAATCAACCGGCGCCAGTACCGCACTATCAACATCCGCCAGGCTAGGCCACCCCGCCAACACTCTATCAAATCCTTACAAATTCTTCATCACCTTCTTCACGCGCTCAATATCTTCCTCGCGAGTTGCATAACTGAGTGAGAACCGCACCAGTGGCGGATACTTCTTTACCTTATCCAGATAATAATGTGCGCAAAAGTACCCTGTACGCGCCATAATTCCCTCTTTGCCAAGCGCCGCGCCCAGCAAATGTGAATCCATACCTTTGACATAAAAACTCATGGTTGGATTGGCCTGCGTTCCCACCATCTGCACTTTTGGTTTACTGCGCAAGAACTCATCCAGTTCACGTGTACAAGTTTGTAGCCGCTCCTTGTCTTGCTTCTTCAACTTTTCCAGCCAATCAATCGCCGCGCCTAGGCTGATAATCTCCGCCCAGGCTTGCAAACCCGGTTCAAAAATCGTATGCGTATGTTCTTTATTCTCCGCACTCAGCAAGTACTGATCCAGGAATACATCGTCCACCATACCACCGCCAATAAAACTTAACCGCAGTTTTGGCACCAAATCTCGCCGCACCACCATCACTCCAAGCGAAGCTGCATACATCTTGTGTGCCGAGAAACAGATCGCATCCGCTTCGGTTTTTGCCAGCATTTCGTAATAATGACCCATCGCTTGTGCTGCATCAATGATCACCAAACCGCCCGCCTTGTGTACTGTTTTTATCAGCTCACGCATATTTACTAACTGGCGACCATCAAAATTTGCCGCACAGTTGACCACTACCAAAGCGCCCCTAAAATCCAGCACTTCATCTTTATAATCTCCGTGCACAATCTCGCTCAGCTTCCCGCTCAGCGGCAAACTACCATCATCGTTTCGTTTCAAAACGATTCGCGGCACGCCCAAATTCTGACTGAGAGCCAAAGTTGCTAAAAACGGCGAATTATGCTCAATTTCTGATGTAATCACCTTTTTCACTGCTTCAGGCTTTAGCTCATTCAACAGCAAATTAATCCCATAAGTCGTGTTCAGTGTAAAAGATACAAAATAATCTTTCGCTTTTAGCTTTAATAATTTCAGCACTTTTTTGCGCGCATCTTCTACCAATTCATCGGTTTTTTCGCCCCAAGGGTATTTCACCCGCTCCCCACAAGAATTATGTGCATAATAATAGCGCTCCATTGCCTCTACCACCGGCTTCGGGCGCAAACTCTGACAAGCCGCATCTAGATAAACCTTTTTTCGATCCAAATAGTCAAAATCATCCATATCATCATTATACTACAATTCATGACACCTCAGCCAATCTAGGACCTCGTCAGGGCATATAAAATCCCCACCTCAAGAGAGGTGGGGTGTGCTTAGGAATCAGGATTTAACCGTACCAAACTCGCCACGCAGCAGTTTCTCACACAAGCGTTCCGCCAACAGCGGATCATCCGGGAACGGCATTCCAGTTGCAGGATGCAGGTCGAATTGCGATGCCAGCAACGTCAAGTCGCTCAGCGTCAGCGTGCCGTATTCCAACAGATGACCCACGCCGGCTTGCTCCAGCTCTTCAGCCAGAACCTTACCACCAAAGTACGCTCGGTCTTTCGTATAAGCGTAACCGTTGCGCACTTCCAGATGCGGATTACCGCGGTAGACCCGATAGGTTACCCGCCAAACGTCATCCAGTGTCTGCTCAAGCGGTTCGTCATCCGAGCGAATAATCTTCAGCAGCTCTTGTGCCGTCTCATGGAACATCAGTTGTTTCTGATAGGCCAACCGGATTGCAATCGGATAGTACAACTGGCGCCGCGGCCGCATAAAACCTTGCAACCGCAACTTAGTTTTGGTACCCTCCGCCACGGCGTGTCCCTCATAGAGGAGCTCGTCCATCGGCTTCAGGTTACTGCCGCCCAATAGCGGCAATAACCGTTGCATATTCTCTGAATCGCGCCAATGACAGCCCACCTCGTGCACCGTTAACGGCACCACATCCAGACCATTAGTCTGATAGTCTACCGGAATCACCACGATCGATCCCTCTGAGGATACATCGCGCACATCCGGCGCTGTCGCCTGATTGCTCACTACCACCGGCCGCATGACGCTAAACCCATACTCCTTGGCCGCCCACAGGAAAATCTGGCGGACCGCTTCCGCGTCCAGCTTAATCGCCTGTAGCTGCTGCCGACCCGATTCGGTCAGCATGATTTTCTTACAGCGCGGGATTTTGCCCGCCTTACGGTCTTCGATGGCCTGTCGCGCCTGCTGCAAACTGTGGCTATTCGGCAGTCCGTAGAGAGCCGTAATCTGCCGAGTCGCTTCAATCGCCTTGCCCTTCAGCAACGACTCAGCCAAATTGACTGCCGCCGTTACATTTTGCAAACGCGCCTGCGACAAACCACGCAGCGTGTTACCAACTGCATCGTTCGACAATAAAGCCTGCGCGAGCCTGAGCTTCGGCGCCACGGCGTTAGTCAAACGATCGTAATTGCTAGACACTTCCTGCAGCAAATCGCGGTTGTACTGCAATTTCGGAATCGTAAACTTGCCCTGCCGGGCCTGCTCCAGCCACCGATCACGCTCAGCGTTATGGTTGACGGCTGTCACCATCTCCACTACGTTGATTTTGCTCGCGATCTCAGCCAGATCAGTCAGCGCCTCTTCCAGCGTTGCCGTATAGCCATACGACAGTGTCTCCAACGGCAGCAGACCTTCGCGTTGCTGGAGCTTAGCCAGCTTTTGGGCGATGCCACCGTTTATTTTGCGCATTTTACTCACTACTGTTCCCCCTTCAGTTTTTTCCTAAGATTTAAGGTTCATTTGGAGCTTAATCCATCAAAAACTAAGCCTCCACTTACCATTATAGCACACATTGTCTAAAAAGTCAATGGTTAAACCCTATTCCACCACTAACAGCGTCAATCGCCCTTTTGCTGTCAAAAACCAGTTTTACTCAATCTCAGCTTGCTACTTCAACTACTATTTACTGCTGAGCTGGCCTGGCTGCCGGGCCTTCGTAATTCGCGATCCCCTCGGCAATTGTAGCCGGAGCGATATTCAGCGCCGTAGCAATCGCGGCCGCACAAGCCATATAAGAAATCATTGGCTCACCGGTCAAGAAGCTCGCTACGGTAAAATTCTTATTACCAAAGCTTAAGCTTGCCTCTGACCCCCTGCGATATAGCTTCGAGAAATCAATCCGCATATCTGAATCCGAAGATGCACCGTAAGTCAAAGTCTCGGTCTTGCCGCGGAAATTCGCAAAATCCGGATAATGCAGATCATCACGATTTAGCACCACTACTTCTGGGTCCATCTTAAAGAGAGTTCCTTTTGCCTCCAAATAGGCTTTTGTATCGTTCTCACTAAGATTTGCTGGTGTGAAATCAGTTAAGGCCGCCGTGTAAATCGGCAAACCATAAAATACTTGTGCATCTAAAGCCTCAGCCGGAGCCGTAATTACCGCGTAAGTCACCTTAGCCTTCCAAGAATCGTTCAGGAATTTATGGAGCATTGAAGCCTTAATCATACCATCAGAGGCTAAAATTGCCGCTGGCTGACTTGCTGCCCGCAGAATCTCGTGCACAAAATGCGCCACCGTCGCCTTACCATTAGTACCAGTGATACAAATCAAGCGCAAATCCCGCGCCGGATGCCCGTAATAAGATGCCAACAACTTAACCTTCGCTCGCCCTAAGCGTAATCTCGTCTGACCTCCCGAAAGCTTCGCAGTGTTTTTCATACCCCTATTGTAGCACATATTTCCAGATAGTGAGAAAAATCTCCCCAAATTTTCCCCAATTTTTAGCTTTTTCTAGTTAAAAGCTAAATTTTGGATTTTCTCCCATAAATATCTGCATTTAATACTACCAAAAATTTAAAAATGTGCTATAATGAGAATGTTGTGGGAAACCACAATGCTCATTTTCATTGTTATCGTGGGCATCTGAGTGATTTCACGATCACGCACATGCTCACATACAAGGAAAATCTAACGCATAATACGCTTCGCACCGGGATTTGTGATTTGTTCAGGGTCAAAGATCGGAAAGAGAGGATATTATGCCATAAAAGTACGGTGTGTGCCCGTAGCTCAGCTGGATAGAGCGTTTGCTTGCGGAGCAAAAGGTCGTAGGTTCGAATCCTGTCGGGCATACCAAATTTTGAAGAATTAGGCTGCAGTTATAGAAGACCGTAAATGGTCTTATTTTTGATATCAATCTTATTTTAGCAAGCATCGCAAAAACGCATGAGACCACATAAAACCATGCTGGCTTTCTTTTATCCCTGCTGCTTCCTTACCGCTACGTACTCCTGAATCAACGGAATCTTACTCAAATATTGGTTCCACATGCCAATTAAGCCTCTGCGAGTGTCGCTCGGGTCGCCGTAATTGCCAGCCTTAGTGCTATGCTCGTAGAGCGGCGTCGTCAGGTCGCCCGATTGCAGCCAGTCACGCCGACAACCAGTCGTGGTAATCGGCGTCATAGTCTCGATATTAGCAATCCAAGTACGTCCCATCTCATCGCTACAAAACATCCAAATCTCCTGACCATCTCGCGCCAAGTAATAATTCACCGTCACCGAGCCCACCAAAATCGAGTAAGTCATAAACTGCCCTAGCAACTGCTGAAAGTCCGGCTGCATCTCTGCGTTCACCGAGATCAGCTGTGGCACATTTTTAGTGTTATTGCGTGGCTGCCAGCCCCGATTAATCGGCTCACGATCCACCTCTTTATAATAATCACCGCGCGCCTGGCCCTGCGCCAAAGCCTCCCGATATTCCTGCTTGGTATTATAAGCCATCGCCGTGCCAGCAAAGAGAAAATCCGGATTTACAGTTGTAATCTCACGAAAACCAAGCGCTTTTACTAACTCCGATAATTGCTGTTGCAAACTCGCTGGCAACATCGTGGCATCGAGACCATAACCGTCACCGATTTGCCCCATGCCTTCACCTCGCGCGCCACGAATAATTTCTGGCGCATAATGCCATAAGCCCGTGCGCGGATTCAGATAAAAACTCCGCACCTTAGCACTATTACCATCCATTACATAGCCGATCACTGCGCCGCGCCCATCACTCAACTGAAACGGCACCGAGCAAGCAATTACTCTACCGTCAAGATTAGTTTCGTACATTGGCACCAAGCCGCCACTGAGCAAGTTGGCCGTACTCAGGCGATATTCCGTACCATTTTGCACCCACGGATCGCCTTCAATCACTGCTTGGCTGAGAATATTATTACTCCGCTCTGGCGTAATCTGTGCCATTAGATTTGTCTTTGCAGATACTGTGGGCTGACCCGCGCTTAACACACCTGCTGCAGCCTGTTGATCGGCTTGCGCATTTTGCTGGCTAGTTTCTTCTGCAATAATTGCATCCAGCGCCAAATCATCAGGATTTTGCGCTGGCATCTGCTTACGAGCTTGGTCATCGTCGGCAATCTGATTATCATGATTCGCCTTGCCCTCATGCGCCAAAAGCTGAATTTGCTGATAATACACAAAGCGTTCATTATACAGATCCCGTTCCAAATCATCCATCGCCTGCAGATATTCTGCAAATTGCTCCGGCGAAGCTTGCGCTTTAATTCCATCTAAAAACTGCGCTCGGAAGCCCGCAAAACCCACCGGCGTCTGGAAGCTACCCTTCTCGCCAGCGGGTTTGCTCAAAAGTTTGCGCAAATCTTCCTTGCTAAAATCTTGCCAATTACTCGCATTATAGCCTGCCGCCACCGCCATAATTTGGCGCTCGCGAATATTACCGTTGATGCGCTGGAAAATTCCGTTCAAGTTAGCGTTCAAATCCTGAATCGGCGATAAAATTTGTTCTAAGAAACGCTCAATCTCGCGTGGGGAAATTTGATTGGCTTGTAACTTTTGGATCACGTTTTGTCGCTGCGCCGGCGTCACTTCGACCGGCCCAACCGGTATTAATTCCATTTTCTGACCGTTCGCAAAATACGCAATAATCCGCTTCTGCAACTGCTCATCTGGAGCAGCGTTCACCTGCATACTGTTTTTATCTGATGCCTCCGCACCATCTTGCGTCTTATGACCACGCCCGCGCCCACTCAAAATTTTCCCAAACATAAGCTTATTATAACACAGGTTTTAAGGTTTTATCAACATTTCTTTCTTACCAAGCAAAAGATTAATCTAAAAAGACGTAGTCTAAATCCACATTCGCCAGTTCATGCCAAATCAACATAAACCTAAATCTTTGCCCAAAACTGTGTAGAGGGTCACATTAGAAACGTATGTAGAAAGATTAATAGTACTACCCAAGTCATAGTCTTTAGCACCACCATCAGTCAAAGACCAACCTCCAAGACTATACCTACAATTATCACTACCCTTAATCTGAGCACCGGCACCTGAAATAACAAAACTATGCGTATTGTTACTAGATTGTGCTGTTTGTGTAGGGTAATTCGTACTCAAAGCAGTACCATATGCAGTATGCCCGCTGCTCAATTTAAAAGACAAGCTATAGGTCGTTGGACCATTAAACAAACATCGCACAGGCAAACCATTAACCTTGCCTGCACCAAAGCTATTTTGCGGGCTGGAAGGATCGATGCTTGAGTCAGAAAAAGTCAGAATATATGCCCCGACGTCACTATATAATGTTGACGACCAATATGTACCAATGCTGCCACCACCCATAAAAGCGGGGCCAGACATCTTACCGCCAATACGACCGCTATACTGGAAATAATATGGTGATATAATCAAGTTACTACCAGCACTAATCCCACTTAGTAATTTTCCAAAAGATCCGCTTTCTGTCGTACTATTACTGCTTGGTATTTTCCAACCAGCAGGACAAGCTTCTAATGCAGCTACGTAATTATAGTAGTTTCCAGCTAAAGTATGCCGATCTGTAGAGCTGGTGGCATCATCTCCGCTAGCGTTACCAACTTTGTTGCCAGGATCCCAATATTCACCAATACTAGTAGTGTCAGCCCACTCTGACACTGTAGTCCGTTTTTCGCCGCCACCATCATAGTCCAAATTTTGCGTCATCCAGCAATTACCATCTTTAAGTTTAGCCACCCAATATGTTTTACTGTCTCTAGTATCAATAAGTTGTTTCGTTTCATTCTCAGATGTAGCTGCGCATATTTCCGTTGTCATGTCTTGCATTCTACTGATATTAGACAAAGTAGCTTTCTTTGGTGTCGCCACCAAACTCAATACACCGCTACCTTTATAATGCCCAGCATTAGCTGTACTGGCAAATTTAGCGCCAAAAGTCAGGTTCTTAGTAAAGCTTACTGAGTTGTTAGTAAGTGTTGGTACTGTAAGATTGGTTCCGGTCGTATTGGGCGCAGTATAACTACTAGCTCCATCCCACTTATAGCCCCAAGTATTGTCAGTGGTGACATTACCAGCATTAATGATAGTACTACCATTCTGTAATGTAGTACTATCTACTTTAAGACTTAGACTATAACTATCTGCATTATCTACACTCACTGTCACATTAGTACTTACTGTAGCAGTACTACCTGGAGTAATAGCAGAACTAGTCATATTAGGATTACTTAGTGATAAGGAAGCGGAAGTGGCGGCAGAACACTTATCTCCGCCCATAAGACTAACTAGACTAATCATGCTTAAACATAAAATCGCAAACGTATTATTTAACTTATTACTATTAAATAACTTTATTCCACAAAAGGCATGGGCGCAAGCTTTAACGCAAGGAATACTATATAACACACTAGACTCCTTAGAACTTTTATTCCGAGAAGACTCTTTCTTCATATTTAATAATATTGGAATACTATGAAGTTTCTTTTGCCTATTCTGGATATAAACTCCAGACCAGACCTTCTTAGTGTTTAATATTTTGCGTTGCATCTTTTGCGCCCTCCTTTTGTGTAGGTTGTTGTATATATACTTTTACCCAAGGTGCACATTTTTAAGTATCAAAAAAGTAATAGAATGAGAAAAGTGTAACAAAAACCATGTTTAGTTTTAGCTTAAAGACTTATTTTCACAAACTTTAAGTTAGTGGAAATAAACTAGATTTCAGAACTTAGTTTTATGAACTTTTCCCATGATACAAAAATGGCACCACGAGCAGGTGTTCATACCTTTACACATTAACGTCGGGCCTAATGGCTAACTGTCTTTGTGGCTCGTAGTGCCATTCTTGACAATTAGTCCATTAGAATTATGCTATCCAACACTAACCCGACTTAATAAAACATGTATAAAAGTATGAACATTTTTAGTATAACACACTTTTATGCTTTTGTGTAAAAAATAAATTACCCCTATTCCAATCTGCTATACAATGCTACAATGTAATTAATGAGGGCGTCCTTACCTCCGGCGTTAAGAACGATGCGTCAGGCATTGGGGTCGGAAACAGAGGTGAGGCTTAGCCCTCTTTTTTGCATGCAAACAAAATCCCCTCAAAATATCTTACCCAAGTAATTATCCCCAGCCATCTAGGCCGGGGATAATTTTTGTCGCCCAGTAATTTTACTGCTCAATATTCCGCATCGTCAGCGAGAGCCGGCCACGATCGTCGATTGCTACCAACTTCACTTTTACCTTGTCGCCTACTTTCAAGACATCGCTCACGTTCTTAATCCGCTTATCGGAGATCTGCGAAACGTGCAACATCCCGTCAATGCCCGGCAAAATCGTCACAAAAGCACCAAAATCTTTAATCGTGGCTACCGTACCTTCATAAACCTTCCCTACCTCCGGTTCCTCCGTCAAAGACCGAATCCAGTCCAAAGCTTTCTGAATCTTTTCGGCGCTATCACCGGCCACCGTAATCAGGCCGGAATCATCAATATCAACGATCGCACCAGTCTCAGTAGTAATCTTATTGATGGTTTCGCCGCCCTTGCCAATCACCATGCCAATCTTATCTGGGTTAATCATCAGTTTCTCAATGCGCGGCGCATACTGAGAGATCTCTGGTTTCGGTGCTGCGATCACGCTCAGCATGTGTTCCAAGATATGCATACGACCAGCGTGTGATTGTTCGATGGCTTTTTCCAAAATATCCACCGGCAATCCGTGCACTTTCATGTCCATCTGCAAAGCGGTCACACCTTCCGTCGTACCCGTCACCTTGAAATCCATGTGGCCAGCAAAATCCTCGGCGTCCATCAAATCAGTCAACACATAAGCCTTATCAACATCGTCCGCCGTAATCTCGGCGCCATTCTCGACATCCATAATCAAACCCATTGCCACACCAGAAACTGGACGTTTCAACGGCACGCCAGCATCCATCAAAGCCAAACAGGACGAACAAGTTGCCGCCATCGAAGTCGAGCCATTCTGAGACATAATCTCGGTCACGCTCCGGATCGCATATGGGAATTCTTCTTCACTCGGCAAGACCGGCAATAGTGCCCGTTCTGCCAAGTAGCCGTGGCCTACTTCTCGCCGCCCCGGCGCACCGATCCGGCCGGTCTCACCTACCGTATAGCTTGGCGCATTGTAGTGGTGCATATAGCGACGTTTGCCATCCGTCACTTCCATCGTATCGACTACCTGAGCAAATGATAACGGCGCCAAAGTCACGGCATTGAGAGCCTGTGTCAAACCACGGGTAAAGAGTGATGAGCCATGCACGCGCGGCAAGACCCCGACCTGGCTCGACAACGGCCGCACCTCAGTCAAGCTACGACCATCTGGACGCACGCCATCCTTGATAATTCCCCGACGCACATCGTTAAAGACCACATACTCAAAAGCATCGGCATAGAGCTTTTGCAAACGTTCATTATAATCTGTGACCTTCTCTTCTTCGGTCTCACCTTCGCCGTACTTAAGCGCAAATTCCGCATCCATTGCATCGTGCAAAGCATCCAACTTCTCGGTGCGTTCCAAGACGTTGCCACGAATATTCTCACCCAATTTACCTTCCAGCCAAGCCGCCACCTCAGCATGTGCCGCCTCTTCCTCTTCGGTATAATGCATCGCGCAGTCCACCGACTCTACACCAGCTGCTTTCATTAATTCACGTTGCAAATCCAACGCCGGCTGCACATTCTTTACCGCCCAGTGCATCGCTTCGATAATCATCGCCTCTGGTACTTCCTGCGCACCAGCCTCTACCATCATCACTTTGCCATCTTTGCAAGCCACTACGAGATCGAGAGTTGACTTCTCGCGTTCTTCCGGCGTTAAGAAAGCTTTAAACTCGCCATTGATGCGCCCAATCCGGAGACCTGCCACCGGGCCATCAAACGGTGCGCCCGAGAGCATTAAAGCACTCGACGCCGCTAGCATCCCGATTACATCCGGGCGAAAATCTGGATCCATCGATAGTACCGTCGCCACCACCTGCACTTCCAATCGGCAGTTCTTCGGGAAAAGCGGACGAATTGGCCGATCAATCAGGCGACCAATCAGAATCGCCTCATCCGCCGGCTTGCCTTCACGCTTAATAAACTTCGAGCCACTAATTTTGCCCGCCGCATAAAACTTCTCTTCGTAATCTACTGACAGCGGGAAGAAATCCTGCTCCACCGGCTCCTTACCGACAATCACCGTGCCGAGCACCATAGTATCGCCATAGCTCACCAGCACACTGGCGGTCGAACGAAACCCTACTCGGTTAATCTCTAGCTTTAATTTGCGCCCCAGCCAATCGGTCTCCACGCTTAAGGTTTTTTTGCCACTCGGATTGATAATATCCACGAGATCTATTTCCTTTCCTTGGGAAAACATCAGATAAGAAACCTAGTTGTTTGCTGCAGACCAATGTCGGCTCAATCTAGTATTTGCGCCACCCGACAGCCACATGCTGGCTCTTCGTGTCGGCACCCGCAACTAGAGTTCTTATCTGCGGTCTTCCCAGTTTAATTAAGTTAATTAACAAGCTCAATTTCCCTCTTATTATAGCATACTTCCCCACCTTCTGCCTAAATATATTATAAAACTCTTAAAATCCGCCATTTTAGGTAAAAACTCTTGCTTTTTAAGCGATAGTGTGCTATAATAAGAGATGTAGGGGTGTTTTTGTACCCTATAGAACCTTAATTTTCCGAGATAAAGGAGAGAAAAGAATGTCTGAGCCTGTTCTACCAGTCGTATCTTTTTCCTACAGCGACAATAGTATTACCTGCACTCATGAAGAGCCTATCTCTGCCAACGTAGCTATTACGATTGAAGGACTGCCTTTATTTGAGGCCTATGCGAATTCTGCTCAGGGGCTTTCTTCGTACGCATTTGATCAGGTCAACAATTGCAATCTCGTTAGGATTGTCCACCGGTACAAGTGCTTATTGACAGAAGGTGATGTTGGCGGCAAGCGAGTTTATAGCCGCAAACGACACCACAGTCAACCATTACAAAACAAAAGCCTGCGGTTGCCAATCACCTATCTGGTGTATTTACACCCGAACCACGAGAATCACACCCTGAACCTGCTCATCAACGTTTTTACCAACCATGGCGCAGATTCTACCGTTCGTGAAAACGGCGTTGAGCGGACTTTATCCGCGACCGAGCTGGCACACTGGACTTACATGTTCGGCTATGCTTGTTACAAAGACGTCGAAATCTATCTTCAGGACTGCTGGCGTAAAGCCCAGCGGAACAACACCGAGCCCGACTATTACGGGTTCAAGCCCTAATGCTTCCGTCGCAATTCCTAGTCTATTTGCCTAATACTTTGCCTTTTCTCTGCCGGACACCTTTGGCGATAAAGGTACCTACATGTATTCACCCCTATTACTTTTAGCGCAGTCAGACTTTTTCATTGGAAATCTCCCTCTCCACCTAATAAAGTACGTCAGAACTATATCGCCATTTCGCACCGCCAAAGGTCGTCTCGGGCATAGCCCCTCCAATCGGAGGGGCTTTTTATTATACGCGTCGAGTCAAATAGCCTAGAACTTTGCCTACAAAAAATTCCCCGGCCTTGCCAAAGGAATTTTATGCAAAGTGATTTTATGCTTATTTGCGCAAGCCAAGCTCAGCAATTGTTTTCTTGTAGAGGTCAAAATTGGTGCGCTCAAGATACTTCAGTAACTTCTTGCGCTGACCAACCATCTGCATCAAACCACGCTTAGCCATATAGTCATGCGCGTTCTCTTTAACATGCTCAGTAACTTCCTTGATCCGTTCCGTCAAGACCGCTACCTGCACCTCTGGAGAACCGACATCCTTATCGCTACGTGCCAGCTTTGCCATCGCCTTAGCTTTTTTCTCTCTAGTAATCATATATCCTTGATTATATCACATCTACCACCAGAGTACAACCCCAAATTTACAAATGTTCTGTTAGCTGCTTTAAAAAGTATTAGCCCTATAATAACAGCACCTTATAAATCGGGCGGCAGCAAGAAATCATCCAGTGAGATCGCATCTTCTACCCGATATTTCCCCACCTCAGTTCGCCGGAGAGCTGTCAAATAGCCACCCACCCCCAGAGTCGCACCGATATCTTCGCCGAGCGCCCGAATATAAGTGCCGCTTGACACCTTGCAGCGCAAAGTCAGATCCGGCCACTGATAATCCAAAATTTCCAGTTCATAAATCTGCACTGGACGCACCGGCATTTCTACCGTTTTACCAGCGCGCGCTAATTTATAGGCCCGCTGGCCATTAATTTTCACCGCTGAATAATTCGGTACCCGCTGTTGAATTTCCCCTACAAAACTATATACTACTCGTTCTACCTCTTCTAAACTCGGGATTACCGGATCCGCTATCTCTGTAATCTCCCCTTCCAAATCACCAGTAGTAGAGGTCGCTCCCAGCCGAATCGTGGTAATATACTCTTTATCTAATTTCAAAAACTCTTGCGCTCGCCGCGTACCCTTACCGGTTAGTAAAATCAGCAAACCCGTCGCAAACGGATCCAACGTACCAGTATGACCGACTTTAACTTTCTTACGCTTCTGACGCAGGATACCGTCTTTGCCTTTTATAGTCACCGTGCCTGCCGCATCCGATAATTTCCGTCGCACGCGCGCCACCACGCCGAACGAGCTCAGCCCCGCCGGCTTGTCAATTAACAAGATCCCATCTGCGCCCTCAGGCGACGTTTTTGCATTCATGACACTATCATAGCACATTTTTACATCGCACCATTAGCTGGTGGAGTAATCTGCACATTTGGTAGTACTGGCGGCATGCCGTCCGTACCAACCGCTGGTGCTGGCGGTGGTGGCAAAATTTCATTCGGGTTTGCCACCGGCTCCATTATCGGCGTTGCTTGCGCTACGTCCGATTGTGCTGGCGCCGGTTCAGGCGTTGCGATTGCGCCAGGCTGGTTGGCTGGCTGCGATGCTGTGGCAACACTCGGAACTGCTGGTGCCGGCGTAGCAACTACACCCGGCTGATTTGTCGGTTGCTCAGCTAGGGCTGCCGCCATCATTTCGGCATAATTCTTCTCTGCCTTCGCGTTTGGAGCTGGCGGCTGGATAGCCGTACCAAACTGACGCGTGGTTGGTGTCGCTGGCTCGGATTCTGCCATACTACGCCCACTTGGCGCCTCAGGAGCTGGATTAGCGGCTTCAGATGCCGGATTCAAAGTCACGGGCGCTGGGTTCGGATTTGCTGTCTCAGGCATCGGAGCTGCAGCCGCAGGCACTGGATTGGCGCTAGTCGGAATCGCCATGGTGGCTACCGGATCTGCTGGTGTTGGTACTGGAATTTGCAAGGTGTCGCCAGCTGGAATGCCGGTCGGGGCAGCTGTCGGAACGGCAGGTCCAGGAGCGTTGCTAGCAGCGCCCGGAATAATTGGCTGCACTACTACGTCTTCAGGTGTCACGTTATTCGTACCGTTTACCATTGTCGCTGGGTCAGCCATAGTATTGTTCAAAGCCGGAGCCATTTGCGCAGCTGGATTCACCATTGTGCCAGGGTTATTGGTTGTACTGGGAGTGCCAGAGTTATTTACCCCACGGCCCGACATCACGTCAGCAATTTCATCATGATCAACTTCAAGTTTAGTCTCATCGCGTTTTGGCGTTGTCGGTTCTGGATCGTGACTGGTTTCGTCATTATGAACAATATCATTACCACGCACGTTTGAAGAAATCAGCTGCTGATTAGCACCCATCGACATTAATTTAGATGCTAGGCTCAGTGTATCAGAATTTGTTCGGTTATTAGAAAATCTATCCGTCGCTGCTACAATACCTGTCAGCAAAGCAGTCGCCACATCATTGTCAAGTGGCGTCTCATCATCGCCTTGCAAAGCAAAAACTAACTCCGTCACCATTTCACAGAGTGAGCTGGCCACCGGATTACTCCATTCAATTTCGCCAAACTTACCGGCATCACCCGTCGTAATATTTACTGCAGAGGCATCATGCATAATCCGACCATGCTCATGCAAAGCACTATCTAGGTCAGCTGCCGATGGCACATTAATCGCAATCACAAAATCGACATTATAGTCGCCATACGAAAAATTCAGATCATCTTCAGTTAAACGCACTTTATAGGGCGTAATGAAAACTTTGACAAACTCGCCTTCTAGTTTATAGCGCAAGTGATCAGCTTTTTCCTTGTTCAAAGCAATAATAAAATCTTGCAAACTATCAGTGTTCTTTTCAAAAGTATCATCGGGCTGCAAAAAACTCAACTCATCCGGCGTACGGCCAGAGTAAATTGCCGTGGCATGCTTCCCCATTCCGTCAAGATAAAGCGCCAAACCAATCGAAGCGGCAATCTCATCCACCGAAGGATCTTTGGATAAAGCAATCAGAATATTCTCAGAAGTCTTGATTTTATCAACGATTTTGCGAACAAAATCACTCTGCGTAGCCTTGCCAGCCGCCGAAGCCGCGGCAACTGCTGCCGAATCAGGATTAGTAGATGAAACGTTATTTTTATCTTGCATTTTTGTGTTTAAACCTTATACCTCTATTGTAGCACACATACCTCAAAAAGTCAATGGTTAAATTAGGGATTTTTAGGCAAAATCGTACAAGGCCTACAAACATACGAGAATTTTCAATAAAATCAACGGCAGCTTTAATTACCCTAAATATCGGTGCGAAGTTATTAGCGTAAGCTTGACATTTTACAAATTTTTGGTATAATTGTCATAAGACATATTTCTAGTGATTGTCTAGTACTTTGATTTTTAGGAGAGTGATGCAATTTTTGGTCTTTGGACAGACTTGCCCCCAGCTTTGTAGCTAATTTGTCCCGATCGTAACCAGCCCTGTACCATCCGCCCATCTTGTTCAAGGAGAGTGAAAAGCATGATGTCTTTCTTCGCCGCGATCCAACCCTATCTCGTCCTGATCCTGCCGCTGCTGCTCATAAACTTCCTCACGCACTTCGTTTATTTCTACCGTGCGGGCGGCGCCTATCTGCAACAGATTAGCCCGCCGCGTACTGGCAAGATGACCTACCTGATCGCCGGCAATCTCAACCAACCTCTGACCGCTTTTCGGTTTTTGGCTGATGAGATTATGGGTGAGGGCGTCACCGCAGTCAATTATCTGCCGAGCGGGTTTAAGCCCGAACGAATCGCTGGGCAAATCATCAAAGACATTGATGAGAACTATTACCACGCCGTTGTCTATACGATTTCGGTAGGCGACCAAGTTGGGCACTATATCCGCCGAGTTTGCGACAACAAAGTACCCGTGATCGCCATCAACCCCTGTACCACACCGATTTTCCTCAAAAAGCCGATTTACTACGTCATGAAAATCTTTACGCCAATCTTGATGATAATCGACTGGGCGCTCGGCTGGCTTAGCGAGATTAAGTGGATTCCGGCCAGCGGTAATCGTTATTCCCTTACCCTGCTGTTTACGCAGTGGTTCCAGATTGCCTACGGCCCGCACGTGAGTTTTCGCAAAGATCAAACGATTCCACTGGGGATTATTTGCAGTCGGCGCGATGAATTTCTCGACAACGACAACATCGACATGGTCTATCCCCAGGCAACCACGGAATACATCGACAGTACTCATGGCAACACCATTAATGACGGCAAGAAATACCTCGCCGGCATCCGCGCTCTGGAGCGCTACGCTGGTGGCGATTTTTGGAAATACTCCAAGCTCCTCTACATTCGCGACCGTGAGTATGCGGAGCATTAAAGATTTGGCTGGTAAGATTTCTGACCATTCAGTTAATCATCAATTACAAACTGACGGTCACCGATTACAAAAGCACGACTCTCCCACCACGATACCCCTGCTAGGCAGGGGTATTTTTCATATTTAGGATCGGAACCTTACTGGGCGACACACCGCACTGCGTAGCCGTAACGACGGTAAAACTTATAGGTGCCCGGGCCCACATTGCCACTGGCGACACGCAAATAGTACGCGTAGGTACTATCGTACGCCGTACGCGACCACCAGTCGCCGGTTTGGTAACTGGACGGATAAAAAGTATTATTATACATATTCCCGGTATATGCGAAATTGTAGGGTGCATTTTGAACTACAGCAAGATCTCCAGAGCCCCAACCGGTATAACTACCAGAGTTTGAGGCTAGGCTATCATTACTAATAGTTAGCCCTATACTGCGAAAGAGCGTCCAAAAATCGTTATCGGTTTTTGTAGATTGGTATCCTACTGGGAGTTTCCAGCCTTTAGGACAGATGGAAGATGGGGCATTGGCACCATCAGAAGTGGCAGAAGAACAAGTTCCGGCTGTAGCGGCACACCAGGTGTAGTAGCCAGTATTATTGGTGATATAGGTGTTAGAAGCAGTATCACTGCTAAAGCCCGTTTTACTAGAGACAGGGAGAGTCCAAGTCGAAGAAACATCAGAAGTTGACGGAATCAAGGTACGCCCATCTGGATAGCTCATAGCCCCTACATTATAATTGGTTAATTTTAGGTTCTGCGTCATCCAACATTTACCATCCTTAAACTTATAGACAGTATAAGTATTATTGTCTCTCACATCGGTTAAAGTATATGGTCCAGCATAATCTTGTCCTGATGGAATAATTGTGTTTTTGCATGCATCTGGCGCATAACCTGGTGCTAATTGTTGCATTTGCGTAAGATTATCGAGAGTAATTGTGGCGGCTTTAGGTGTAACTACCAGTGAAATAGTACCACCACCAGAGTAAGCACCAGCTTCGGCATCACTGGCAAACTTAGCGCCAAAGGTTAAAGTCTTAGTAAACTCAGCGCCATCGTTAGATAACTCTGTGCCTACGGTAGGATTACTAGAACTAGTAAGAGAAACATTAGTAGTACTGGGCGCAGTATAGCTGCTAGCATTATCCCACTTATAGCCCCAAGTATTATCCGTAGTAACATTACCGGCATTAAGGATAGAACTACCGTTCTTAAGAGTCGTACTGTTTACTTTGAGATTAAGGCTATAACTAGCGGCATTGCCTACACTGACTGTTACTTCAGTGCTAGCCGTAGCGACCTCACCCGGTTTAACCGGGCCACTAGTGATTTTAGTCTTGCTGAGAGTTAAACTAGCCGTGGGGGTAGGTACAACTGGCGCTGGTACGGCGGTAATAGTGCCGGCATCCGTAACAGGGCCTTCATTACCACTATCTATAGCAACTACCTTATAGTTTTCGCAAAGTTTTAGATTGAGAAAACAAGCCAAAAGGAGAGTCAGGATGCTGCCCAGAGGAATCGCAAAACTTCTATACTTGCAACGCATCAGCGCATTAGTTTTGTATTTAGTCTGTAGCATCTTGGCCCTCCTTTTAACCCGAACATCCCTCAGCAGAGCCATAAATGGTCACACAAAAATGGCACCACGAGCGGTGTTATCGTAACCAATTTCCTCCAAGCGTTGCCGCCAACAGTAAACTGGTGCTCATGGCGCCATTTTCAACTGTTGACAACAAAAATCATACAATCACTTGGATGCTTTTATTGGAAATTTAATTACGATAACACTTTCATTGTACCAAACCTTAACCTGCTTGGCAAGCAGAAAAATCAAGGAAAATCAAAAAATCGGCAAAAATTAGAAGTTTTGCCAAAAGATCCAAACAAAAAGCCTAGAAAACCCATTTACATTCTTCCCTACCTCTGATAGACTAGAGGTAGAGCGATAGAGCTTGGCAAGTTGTCGGTCGATACTAATACTATTAATCAACAACATTTTACATGTTTGGAAACGGAGCCTGTATGGCTAGAGTGACTTTTGAAGACGCGGTAGAGGTGCACGCCACCAAAACCGTGCACAAAACAAAAGTTGTTCTCGAAGAAATCGAGAACAACTAATCTCTAATATATAAGCCCATTTTAACAAACTTATAGATTTTGTCAAGCCCCGCTCGTTTTATTAGTGGATATAAGTCACCAGCTTACGCACCTTTCGTTTACTGATATCTATCCTCTGTATGATTGCGGAATTCGCTAACTCTCACCTGAGGGAGGGCGATGACGTAATCATCCCGTAAAATCTTATTTTATGCAAGGAGGATAACATTATGCGACGTATCAATTACATCCGCACGCTAGACAGTGAACCCCTTACCGTGGGTCGCTACGACATGGAGCAGCCTTTTGCCGATAAGCAGCCCCATACAAATCGACCATACCGAGGTTCGGTCCGTATGAAAGTGCTGCAGTGTTTCGATGGCGAAACCGATGTCGATTTGATGCATTTCGTCAAACAAGACAGAGCCAGCGCGGATTTTATCCGCAACTACCCCAGGATATTGCATGATGAACCCTATGAATACGACAAGTGGCAAATCATTCTATTCCAGGTTAAAGCGGCGTGCGTAATTCTAGAATACGGCCACGCTGACACCAAGCGGCTTGAACGCATCAAGTTAAGCCTCAGTGGCCACCCTGGCGCCTCGCTTCAGCTGGAGTTTCAGATACCTGGTGCTGAAACGCATTATCATGTAGTCCTAGAATGCAGTCGCCAGGATCATAACCAGCCGCTCCACTACAAAGCCGTCGTCACCGAAACAATCGATTACTCACAAGTCCAGCAGTGCAATCTCTTCACCTTCGATAGCGACCAGCCCAATCTGTGCTTCGTCTCCGAGTACTTCAATGTATGAATACTCGCTACATCAGCAAAGGCATCTAATATTAAGGTCATAATCCCCCGTGATAGCCTAATCGGTAAACACCTTGCCGCTCCCCCTGGAGCGGCATTTTCATTGCCAGAATCCTCAGATCACCTAGGGATTCTATATTCAAAACATTCTTTTTTAGGATCGGAACCGGCGACACACCGCACTGCGTAGCCGTTGTAGCGGTTGGCGTTGTTGGTACCTGGGTTCACGTTGCTGCTATTGATGTTCAAACGGTACGCGTTGGTACTATCGTTCGCCGTACGCGACCACCAGTTGCCGTTGCTATCAGTATAATCTAGCGAGCCATTGTTCATGCGCCCGGTATAAGCGAATCGTCTTCACTCAGCACGAGAGTCGAAGCTCTTTTCTTTCAGAGCTAGCCGTAACCGTCCCTGATTCCCTAACCTACCACACGAATTATTATTACTCGTGGCATAGGAGAGCTTCTCGATCCTAAATCTGGATACCGCGGGTTGCCGGAGCTTGACCTCAATTGCTTCCGTTGGAGTCCATGAAGGTTTAGCTTCACTTCCCTATTATATCATGACACACATCAGCTTGTACGACGCCAATGCTATCATGCTAGAACATAATTTCATACAAAATACTAGAGCCATTTTCACACAAAAACCGATCATCAATTTTTCATGATGACTGGGGTCAAAAACCACCCAAAAAACTGGTCTTCCCCTGTTCGAACCTTACACACGATACACGAAAAATTCATGTGAAAATCCTTGCTGCTTACGCCAAAAATTAGCATAACCAGCCCCAAATTGTTGTACGTTTACTTTTCCCTTATACAAAGCTCTTCGCGTTGAGCTGAAGGTACCTGGAAACCGAATTTGCGTGCCCACTCGCAAATACAATATCCTATAATCTCATGTTAGCACGCAAGAGTCAAAAAGTCAATACCGTTTATGCTAAAAAATCGCTAATCACGCTACTAACAGGGAAGCATAATCCTAAAAAACGTTGTAAAATATACAACACTATCTATAACCTATCAATAATAAAAAATAGCGAGCAAGAGGGAAGCAGTCCGCGCTGCTATACTCGACCAATAAAAATACCCGAGGGTTTAAGCCGTAGCTACCTCGGGTAAATTATGATTGGTAAAAAAGAAAAGATAGGAGCGAAACAAATTGCACCGCAAGCTAGGGAATCAGGGATGATGTGGCTCTCTAGCCAGCGGAAAAGGCTGACTTAGCCGAGCATCAGCTTGTCGGCCGCCGCCGCTACTTTGCGTTCGCAACCATCAATACTGTCCAGAGCGCGATAGAGGTCATAAATCCGATCTCCCCAGTAGTTGATCCGTTTCATCTGAACCACCAGATCCTGTGTCGTTTCTGCCACCAGGGAATCGAACTCGCAGTCGTTCTGACGCAGCCGATCAATTTGATCACGCAGATTGCACATGCGCTCCTTGTCATTGGCATAGCAATGCTCCTTCAGCGTGCACGAGCGCGCCAACTGGAACAGCTCTTGGAACACTTTGTAGATGGCCCGGCTCCGCATCCTGCCGGCCGGCGGCAGGGGTGCCTCGACCGGCGCTTCCGGCACGCTCACCTCCGAATTACTCGGGTGCTGCTCCGGCAGCAGGTCCTTTAGGTTGCCACGCTGCAAATCAGGGTTCTGGCTCGCCCGCACATTCGGCGGACAGTCCTGAGCCGTAGCCTCCGGCGTTGCGGTCGGCTGATCAGGCATAGGCACCGGCGATGCCATGGTAGCCAGAATCGCCGCGGCCGTGGTCGCCACTGTCTGCACGGCATCAGTAGCCTGATTCCGGCTCTGGTTCTGCTGCTTGTTGCGCTTCTGCTTTTTGTGCTTCTTGGACATTGGAATACTCCTCTCTGGCGTCACCGACGCCAACAAAATTCGGGAAATACCAATCTTATCTGATAAGGTACATTCTAGCTACAATGCCTCAAAAACAATCGTAGCTCCCCCTACCTCTAATTTTAGCGTAAACAGCACAAAAAGTCAATACCGTTTTAGGGAGGCGCCCTGAGTTACAGCGCGCCCCGACGGAAAAGTATAGTTTAGGGAATAAGGCCTGAACTAGTTTTACTCAATCACACTGAGCTCGCGCTTCAAGCGCTCAATTAAGGCCGTTTTCTCGGCGATACCTTCTTGGGTCTGACGCACCAGATGCACCGGTGCTTTATCGACGTAATTCGGATTGAGCATCCGCGCATTTAGGGCATCCAACTCGCGACCTACGCCCAGGATGCGTTCCTCAAGCTTAGAGCGATATTTAGCAATAGTCTCTGCCGAAACATCAACATAGACTTCATGATTTGGCAAAGCTAAGCGTAAACCACGCGGCTGACCTTCGCAGCTAATCACGCTGCTAGCGCCGCTCAATTTGGCCACGAGCAGCTGATTATCGTCCACCAAAGCGTCGTCGCCATACAAGAGCGTAACCTTTTTGCCCTTCAGAGGCTCGGAGAGCTCCTGTGAGAGCCTTCTGGCCTCCACCACGACATCACGTAGGCTATCAAAATTTGCGGCCGAAATTGAGTCAAATTTGAGCCGTGGCGGCCATTTCTGGTTAATCAACATACCGTCCGTCCAGCTCAAACTCTGCCAAATGGCTTCCGTCACAAACGGCGCAAACGGATGCAACATCTTCAAAATCATTTCTAGTGTTACCTTGAGCAGCGGCACATTCTTATAGATCTTCTGGCTCTCAATAAACCAGTCAGCGTATTTGTCCCAAATCGTATTAGTGAGCGTTTCTACCGCCTCAGAGAAGCGGTAAGCCGCAAAATCATCCTCAATTTCTTCTTTGCAGCTAGTAAGTTCACGGCAAATCCAATCCTCACCAACATTATCAGTAGAATAGGGAAGCTCCGCACCCGCCATCACGGCACCTTCATTCACAATCTCGGCATCCATCTCCGCCATTGCCATCTCTACCGCCACTGGGCTACCACTTTGCGATTCGTCAACCATGCTTTGGATGAACCTTGCCAAATTCCAGAGTTTATTGCAAAGATTACGCCCTGCCACCACGGAATTCTCGGAGAAGGCTTGGTTCATACCGGCGCTGCGCCCCCTCAAGATACCCAAGCGGAACGCATCCGAACCGTATTTAGTCACCAAATCTAGCGGGTTAATCACATTACCCTTAGACTTAGACATCTTCTTGCCATGCTCGTCAAGCACTAGGCCATGCAAATAGACCTCACGGAAAGGAACTTCATTCGTTACATACAAGCCCATCATCACCATGCGTGACACCCACGCAAAGAGAATGTCCGCCCCCGTTTCCATCACATTTAGCGGGTAATAAGGATTCTCTTTACCCTCGGTCCAATCGGTACAGACAATTGGCCAATGCGAGCTAGAAAACCATGTATCAAAAGTATCCTCGTCGCGCACGTAAGTTACACCGCCCACCTCGATCTTCTTGAGATGCGTACGAGTGTCAAAAATCCACTCTGGCGCTTGGTCGGTCTCGGTTTGACGATAAGCCGGAATTGGAATGCCCCACGGAATCTGGCGCGAAATATTCCAATCTTTCAGATTCTCAAGATAGTTAATCAAAACTTTTTTCTTATTGGCGGGCGTAAACTTAATCTCATTTTTCTCCAGATGCTCAATCGCTACTTTAGCCAAACGCTTCACATCAATAAACCACTGGGCTTTTAGCATTGGCTCAATCACCGCGCCACACTTATAACAATGCGCAACCGAGTGCATGATCTCTTTCTCACCACGCAACAAACCCGCCGCTTCAAGATCTTGCAAAACCTGCTTGCGGCACTCTGCTGCCGTCAGGCCGGCATAAGCCGCACCAGCATTTGGCAACATTTTGCCGTCTTCGCCAATCACCTGGATTCGCTCTAAATCATGACGCTCACCCACTTCAAAATCATCAAAATCGTGCGCTGGCGTAATCTTGACCGCACCGGTGCCGTAAGCTGGATCGGCGTGCTCGTCGGCAATAATCGGAATCGTACGGCCGGTTAGAGGTAGCTCTACTAAGCCACCAATCACATCCTGATAACGTTCATCCGATGGATTCACCGCCACCGCCGTATCGCCAAACAAAGTCTCGGGGCGAGTGGTAGAAACAATCATCTCCGTTAACTTAGTCTTTTTACCTTCTGGCACGCTCACGATTTTGTAAGCAATGTCCCAGAGTTTACCTTTTTCATCTTCATGATTCACCTCAATATCAGCAAAAGCAGTTTGATGCTTTGGACAGAAGTTGACTAACTTCTCGCCGCGGTACACCATACCATCGTCCCACATCTTTTTGAAGGTTTTGTAAACTCGATCTACCACATTTTCGTCAAGCGTAAAGGTCAAATCCGGCCAAGCACAGCTCGCCCCCAGCGCCCGCACCTGCAATTCCATGTTGCCACGCTGTTGCTCCACAAAGTCCCACACCCGCGCATATAGTTCGTCACGGCTATACTCAAAACGGGTATGACCTTCTTTTTCCAGCGCTCGTTCATACACCACCCAGGTCTCAAAACCAGCGTGATCCGCCCCTGGAATATACCAAGTAGATTTGCCACGCAGACGATAATAACGCGCCAGGGAGTCTTCTAGAGCAATCGTCAAACCATGGCCGATGTGCAGATTGCCATTAGCGTTTGGTGGTGGCATCACCAGGGAATAGCAATTATCGGTGTCATTTTCGTTACTATTATAAACTGGCTCTTTAGGTTGGAAGGCACCGGTCTTCTCCCACATTGCATAAATATCTGGTTCAAAATTTCCGGGGTCGTAACTCTTGGTAAATTTCATGCTAAGCCTCAATCTTTAACTTATTTTGCATCGCGGTCATTTCTTCTGGAGAGGGTTTAAGCTGACGTTCACCAGCCCAATTTTCGTTAATCGGTAAGAGGTGGACATGTGCGTGCGGCACATCGGTACCGACGACTTTAATCATAATTCGCTCGCCCAGCGCGTCTTCAAAATGCCGCGCCAGCTTCTTCACCGTGGCCATCACGGCGTTGTAATCTTCGTCACTCAGATCATAAATCCGGTCGACTTCTACCTTTGGAATTACCAAGGTGTGTCCCATCGCCTCTGGCTCAATATCGAGAAACGCCAAAGTGCGCTCGTCTTCATAAATCTTATAGCACGGCAGCTCGCCCTGCACAATTTTCGTAAAAACACTACTCATGATAACTCCAAAAATTAACCCTTTTCTTCATTATAGCACAAAAGTGTCTTATCTGATGACTGTTTTTCGTTGATGGATTTGAGTACACAGTGGCGTCAATAACTATTTTTGCGTAAAAGCCGGCAGATATGATATAATTATACATGGAAGCGTGGCCGAGTGGTTGAAGGCGCACGACTCGAAATCGTGTGGGCAGAAATGTCTCGGAGGTTCGAATCCTCTCGCTTCCGCCAGGAAGTAATGAAAATCCGCACCTTGCGTGCGGTATTTTTATTACTTTTCTTTTGGAAAAGAGAGAGGATAAGAACCGTAGGTTCGTCACGCGGGAGTGGCGGTAGTCAAAAAAGAAAGTTTACTTTCTTTTTTGACGCTACGACTGCGGTCAAGGGATTGCGTCAGCAAGCCCGATCCTCTCGCTGCCACTCACAAAAATACCCCAGCAGCTCACGCCACTGGAGCATTTTTATTCTTCTATCCCCAGATCGAATATCACAGGTACCAACGAGCTCAGACTAATTCAAGCGTGAGCATAATAATGCGCAAGGATTAACGGGAGCGAATATACGGCGAATCGCAAAACTTCACGCCGTTAGCTCGAGTCCAAATTTGATAGGGAATCTATTTTAGCGAGCCCCACAAATCTGTTAAAATCCCGCCACAGTCGGTTTGAAGTTCATTTACGTTTTGTGCGCAACCTTAGCCGGGCACAATGCTTCTAGCCTAAAACGCCAAGCTGGCATTGCAGGAGAACTTCACGATCCGAAAAGATAAAATGGTTCTCTAGACACCGGAGCTTGACCATAAATGTCACCACCAGAACCCATGGAGAACTGCCTCCATAATTCTATTATACTATAAAATAGCCGCCATGCACCGTTCAATTAATCATCTTCAAAGCCAAAAAACACTCATCAATAATTAGTATGATATAGTCTCAAACGATATACAAAATGACACACAAGCCTCATTGACAAAAATAAGCATGTGTGCTATAATGATAGTACAGGTTCATCAACCTTTAGTATTTTGATGTCCTTGTAAATTTCGTTATAGGGGGAAGTAGCATGTTGTACCTGAACTGCGCTTATAGCATCTGGCACAAGGTTACCAAACGTTACCACATCAACGGCATCAGTTTGGGCAGCGGCCAGCAGAAGCAGTCAAACATCTTCGTTCCGACTGAACGGGGAATTGGACGGCGACTGCACGGCCTGCGCCGAGACCTGACCATTGGCAAAACCAAGAGCGGGAATCCGCGCATTAACCACGTGCCAGACACGGAGATGTATCTCATTCTGTCATCGCGCCAGACTAATCCCGGCTTACAGCGCTACTACGCTAACCACGGGCATATTCTGGCACCGGCCGAACAAAACAATCCTGTGCTCGCCGTCCAAGGCGACCCGACCAGCATCTGGTACGATGTGATCGTGCAAGCTGCTCCCGGTGGCATCTTCATGGTGCTGCCACCTACGCCCGAAAAGCATCCGGTCCAGACCTATTATCTGGTTGACCAAGATTGCGTCATCGCGGTATCGGCCGCCGATGCCGAAGATGCATACCGCGGGCTGCTAAACAAGCTCCATCAACGGCGCGATTGCCTGCGCGATGGGCTGCAGCCTTGGACGTGGCTGGATACCTGCCGCCGTTGTGGGCATAATCTCACCAAAAGCGATTTTTAACGAAATTTCGCACCTTAACAAAATTATTCAGAAAAAGGAGAAGAGCAAATGAGACCTCTCAACGAAACCGCCAACCGAATCCTCTGCGCTTTGACCTACATTGTTTCACTGCTCATGATTATCGTGGGCGTGCTTGGCGCAGCAGGTTGCGCCGTCGCTTTGGTGGCAATTGGTAATGCTGACCTGCGCAACCACTACCACCGTGATGTCGTGACACCGCTGGTAATTCTCGTGATCATGGCAATAGTAGGATTCTTCCTGCCGCGTTTTTTAGAGCATTTCGTGCTCGGTAAGGAACTCGATGGCAGTCATGATCATTATGCCGAGTATTACTACATTACACATACCTGCGTCTTGCCGCATGCAAGCTTTGATCTTGACCCGGACGGCTACCCCTATCAGATGACAATTCGGATGCGCTATCAGTACGAAGAATTGCTCCACGCCTACCGCGAGATGAAACGTAGGCATCGTGTATGTTATGTTTTTCACAAACATAACATCCCCGGCACCAATTGTCAGGTACAAATGGCTCTCTCACGACACAGTGCCAAGCAATTGCTGGACGAGATGCGCCAGACGTCCGAGAATGCAGAAAAGCCCTTCTTGATCCTGGAAACTTCTATCCCGATGTACAGTAACTGTCCGCTGCCCCCGAAAATGCAATTCATTTCCAGGCAAGACATCGCGATTCTGCGCCAGCGCGCTGCTGCTGCACCCAATCGTCAAGCCACCGCCGCCATCGACATCGGTTTAACTACCCAGATGGACGCGCGCTTCCTGGATTTCTGCGACTCCCTGATCTATACCGACGAGCAGATGATTAACCTGCCCTCAATTAACTGGGCGCTGGTCCGCTAACCAAGCTTCTGAATAATCCCTTCGCCCCTACCAGTGGTAGGGGCTTTTCTTGGGCTTTTTGTCAATTTTATACCGATTGCATCACACTTGCGGGTCGAATGGAGGTTGTAAGCATTGACTTTTTGAGCAATGTGTGCTATAATGAAGGTATTGGGGTGAAATTTAACACCTCTGCTTGGGTTTTTGTTGGCTAAAAATCACCCCATCATCTCAAGACTTAGGTCGTAACACCCTATTGTCCCTTAGCAAATTAGTTGAAAGTTATAGAAAGGGGAACTTACTATGATTAAAACACGCGAATATTTTTCTCTGCCTACGAGGATAGTGCTCGGCCTCAGTTTTCTCTTGGTCGCCATCGCCGTCGTCATTATCGGCGGATCCTTTGCCCTCCGTGGACAGATCCTGCTATATGACTCGCTGTCATTCATTATAGTAATGCTCTCAGCAGTCATATTGTCAGGCCTAATTTTCGTTACACTTGGCCTTAGTGTTGAGTATTTAGCCGGCATACCATGGATGCCTGGGGATCGGGAACAATATATTGACTCTTATCTTATCACAAACCTCATCCTGCTGACGTGCCAAAAAAGCACACTGAATACCAAAAAATCATTAACTACCGGCCGCATCTATGTTCAATATTCCTACCAAGAGCTAGAGGCATTTTATCGCATTATGCGGCGCAATAAGAGTGCTGGCTATATCCTACCGACCCTGAGACTTCCCGCACCTATCGGCGACTTTACGATCAAAATTTCTCGTCGTACCATCAAGCGCCTCTTAATGGAGATGTCGTCCACTCAGTACGTAGTGTTGAGCCGAACCGTAGAATTTGACTACCTTGGCGAGACCTTGATACCGGCACAGTCGGGCTACGTTTCACGGCGGGAGATTCGACGCATCCTCTGCCACCCGCAGTGGATGGACCAAGGCCAGGTAACAGTCTACGGCACCGTCAATCAGAGAATTCAGGTAGATGTCAACACAATCAACGCCTGGTCGGCTCAGTTGCAGGAAGAAGGGCAGTATGTACCGGTTAACCTCAGCCCCGACACCATCCGCACAACGCGCGTGTAGTGGTTAAGCTAACATTTGCTAATTTGCACCAACCTGGCTCCGAACAACCTGAAGGTCTTCGGAAAGCCAAAAGACCCCATTTACAGGGGTCTTTCTTATATTCTAAAACTCGTTCTTAAAGCTAGAAATTACAAGCTCATTTCGTCGATCGAGTTGATGAGATAAAGCAGGGAATCAGCCCGAACCTTATCATCACGAATCTGACGAGCAGCCTCGTAAGCTGGAGCGATTACAGCCTTATCACGCATGGTAGTAAGCATTTCCTGATAGAGCAAGAAGCGTTTCTCTGGCTCGACTTCTACCCGATCCATAATTGGGAAGAGTTCCTTAAGAGCGGCTTCCTTCACCTTAGAAATATCGGCACCATAGCCCATCGGCCGACCATAGCTCGACGGAGCGGACATTGGTGGCATGCTTGGCATACCCATCTGCGGAGCTGCTGGTGTCGGCATCTTTGGTGCTGAAGGCATAGTTGGAGCCATTGGCGCTGGAGCAGCTGGCTTCGCGCCACCATTTGCACCACCCTTCTGAGTAATTTCATCGATTGCGCGCTGCAAATCGTTGTCTTTATTGCGGTTTTGATTCATAATCTTTTTTACCCACCATTAATATTTTATATCGTATATATTCTATTATACCACAAAAATCAAATTCGCAAGAACTTTATTATTTTATCAATTACGTCAAGCTTAACTTCGGCCATTGGCAAGCGTTCACCAAAGGCATCAACGATTTCTTCGCCCTGCGCTTGTGGAAAGAACACCATCAACCGCGGCGAAAACCGTTTCATCGGCGTGAGGACGATGGCAAAATTATTGCCCTCGCGTAACAAGCCGAAAGATTTAAACTCGGAATATTCGTAAAGTTTATCACCTTCACTGATACCTTTATTACTTAGAGTATAGCGCAAAATCCGAGGCGGACGCATAGTGTAAATCAACAAAGCTACCACACTTAAGATTACTACTGCTAGAAAGCTCCACCATTGCAAGAGCACCGCAATGCCGCACAAAACTAGACCAACTGCTACCAAGCCAACATACCACCACGCGTTTTTATCACGAACTAGGTATTCTTCGGCTTCCCAAGTGATGATATCCGTCTTTGCTCTCGCCATGCCTATATTGTATCATACTTTCTAAAAAAATGAAAAACTTCGTGGTTTTTGATGGTCTCCGGATACTTTGAAGATCCTCATAACATTCTACCGTTAGTATTACAATCAGCTGATTGCTCCGCCGCAAGTATGTACGCTCCAGATAGCGTATAATTTAGTATCACTATCAATTATGATGTCAGCTCCAGCTGCATAATCGGCACTAGTAGCATCAATATCAGTGCTCCAACCAAGAAAATCCATTCCACAATGTTTGGGATCAACCGTATCGGAGCTAATTTTAATCGAACACGACGAATCATTAGTAGTACAAGTCTGCGCCGTAGGAACAGTACCGGCGAGATAACCACGTGCGCTCGTACTATCACCATAGTAAGTAAGCGTGAAAGTTTCTGGCTCCGGAGCTTCCGCGATACACCGTACCGCATAACCAGCAAAACGACCAATAATATAAGTTGATTCTATACCGCCCCGTCCAGTCGCTCTTAATGCATACGCCTGCGTGGCACTATTGGCTGTACGTGACCACCATCCATTTCTAGAAATCACATAATCCACAAGAGCACCACCGGAACCACTCGCCACAAAATTATATGGTGCACTATTGAAAATTTTAGCATGCGTCATGTCTGTCGGATTATCAAGTGCAACATCAACAAGGGCCTTGAAGTCTCCAGAATTTCCGCCCGTAGGTAGAGACCAGCCTTTAGGACAAATTGACGTATTGACAGAACCAGAAATAATGCTGCTATTACCGCCAGCGCCGGCAGTTGCTGCCGTCCAAGAATAAAGCATTACATCACCAGAACGATAAGACTCAGCAACATAATAATTATTGCTATCAAAGTGCTTATCCGGTGACGTAAGTGGCGCTACAAGAGTCCAGTTAGCTAATACATTAGAATTATCTTTAGTTAATTCTTTATCGCCTTGTAAAGACAGCTCAGACGTCATCCAGCATCTACCGTCTGGATATTTTGCAATCTCGTATTCTTGCTCATCGCGCGAGTCTTTCAGTAATAAGGTAGGTACCTTAGTCTGCTCAATAGCTTTCACTGCCACAGGAGTATCAACTAAGTTACATATAGCAGGGGTCATTTCCTGCATAGTTGTTATACCAGAATCAGGGCCAGTGGTACCATCGGCAAGAGTCCATGTAATCGTAGGAACAACTTTTGGCGTAGCCAGCAAACTCAGGACACCAGTATTGGTATAATGCCCAGATATAGCATTAGGGGAAAAGCGCACCCCGAAAGTTAAAGTTTGAACAAAATTGGCGGCATTATCAACTAACGCCGGTACATCAAGATGAGCGCTACTGGTGGTAGGCGCAGAATACGCAATAGCATCGCCCCACCTATATCCCCATGTGTTATCAACAGTTAAATCTCCTGCATTAATAGTTGTATCACCGTTAGTTAATACGGTTTTATCAAAACTAAGCACGAGATCATAGCTATCCACATTAGCTACACTCACAGAAACACTCGTGCCAACTGTAGCAACTGATCCTGGAACCGCGGTATCACTAATCATATTCGGCGTAGAAAGCGTTAAAGCAGTTGACATCTCAATCGCATAACAGCTATTATTCAACAACATAAACATAGCTAGCATACAAAGGAGGGCTAAGACGCAACCACAAGGAATACTATATAACACATTAGACTCTACATTATTCTCATTAATATTATCGTCTTTAATATTCTGAGAAGCATTTTGCTTCATATTTAATAATTTTGGAATACTATGAAGCTTATTCTGGATACTATTATAGCTATCAGCAGAAGTGGAAGATTCTGCTATAGTCTTTCTCCAGTATTTAAAGTTAATATGTCTTTTGCGTTGCATCTTTTGCGCCCTCCTTTTGTAGGTTGTTGTATATATACTTTTACCCAAGGTGCACATTTCTACATAAGCAATAGGGAATATAAAAATGGCACCGCGAGCAGGTGTTCAACCAATTAACCAGGCAAATGTATAAAACACAGCTGACTAATCTCACGATGCCATTTCTACCGTGTTTTATACAAATACCAGACTATTGCCTGTGTAGTTAATTAGTTGAACATTTTTATTGTACCACATAAAATCCTGCTTGTGCAGTTTTTCCCAAAATAAAACCGCCAGACTCTATAGTCCAGCGGTTAGACCGAGAAGGGGATTAGTGCCGGTAAACTCTTTTACCAACGCGAATTATGCCGGCACCGGCGCGGCGCAGCTCACAGTTGCCATACGGCCAGCCGGCTTTTCGCACTGCCACTTCGCCGCGCCCCGTCACAAACAAACGTGCATTTTTGGCGGCGACTTGAGCCTCTATGAGGCTACCACGATCAGTCGCGCTCGCCCGCAGTTTTTCGGCTTGACCATGCTTAATCAAGATGATTGCGCTGTCACTGGCCTCCAAAATTGCTTCGTCGGCCTGCAACTCCTCCACCATCAAGATACTACCAGCCTTTTCCGCGCGAACGTTTAGATCGTGCACTGACTGAGCTACTGCCACGCCACCATTCAGCAGATTCAGCTGCAAATTAGCCTGCGTAGCGTCGACCTGCAAGCGTGCATCGGGAGCACTGAAGTAATTGATTAACACGCCACGAGGCAGCTCAACAGTTACATTTAGCACTTCCGCAATCTGCACCTGCAACACGCGGTCATCAGGCAGCGGCAAATAGCCGCTCACTGCCCGACTCGCCAAAGCTGCCATCCGCGGCAACTGCGCGTATTCGGTAAGCTTGTTGCAATCCGAGCACAGAATCTGCTCTTGGTTGCGATAGATCAGCTCCACTTCTTTGTCGCGCTTGGCAAGCTTGAGCTCTTGCAGTAGCTGTTTGGCGCCTCGCACCCTCACATGTACCTGGCCGTCCGCGCTATCCACCACGTGGATATAGCCGGGCAAGTTCCAGATTGTGATTCTCGGACAGCGGTCAAAAGTTTCTTCGCGGATTGCCACCGGTTCGTCAAGGCTCGGCAATTTGCTAAGGTCAATACTCTGGCCATCCAGAGAAAGCTGTTGCCACATGATTACCACTCCTTCATAATCTAATAAAGTACACCACCAAAATTAGAAGGGATTAAATGAATCCCTCTCTTACACTACTATTATATCATACTGGAGCGGTTTTGACCAAACTTGTAACATTTTAGTCACGGGGCTGCAATGGCCCTATCGCACATAGGATGCGGATTTCATCATGATTTTATGGCAAAGTTGTTCATTTTTGGGGAAGGTATGGTATAATTAAAGGTATTGGAGGGTTACCCAAGTGGCTGAAGGGGACGGTTTGCTAAATCGTTAGTCTGGGGAAACCTGGAGCGGGAGTTCGAATCTCCCACCCTCCGCCATTTTATAGATAGCCTTTGGCTTAATATAAGTTAATTGTGAGTACAAAATGAAGAAGATCGCAAAGATTATTGTATCAATTTTTATCACCGTTGCTACAACGCTGAGTTTAGCTTCAGGACAAGTCTTAGCTATGACCGCCCAAGAGGGTGCCGATGCTGCTCGTGCCGAAGGAATGCCAGCGGAATTAGTGGGTGCGGATGGCGTTTTTACTAAATTCACTGGTATTGCGCTATACGTAATAGGTGCTATTTCAGTAATTATGCTTTTGTGGGGTGGCTTGCGTTATATTATGTCAGGTGGCGATAGCAAAAAAGTCACTGACGCCAAAAACACTGTACTCTATGCGATTATTGGTCTCATTATTGCCGTACTCTCTTATGCAATCATTCACTTTGTGCTGACTGCGATTGATTCGGTAGCAGCTTAGAGCCTGACGTTTAAAACTTCCAAGGTTTACAACTGTAACTTCTATCATCCGGGATATCTGGTAGCTCAAAGAATTGTAAAGCCGCCCGACAAAAAGGGCGGCTTTTTGGTACAGAAAGATCACGACTGCCTACCGAGTTTAGCGCTGTTTACGCGCAGCAATGATCTGATCAAAAATTGCTTCAGCCTGCCTGACATCGGCGTCCCGGAAAGGAGTACGATAACTCACGTCTTCACCGACATCAATAGCACAGCATTCTGGATGGTCAAGGCAATGCAGCCTCCATGGGTCATAACCACCAGCAAAAGTGTCCGCGTAAAAACGCGAGGCAATCATAGACTGATCCATATTCTCACCACCTTTCTAAAGTACTACCTCAATTATACCATGTTACTACTCTGTGTCTGGCGCCGTTTTTGATCTACTGACCGCTAGCACCACACCGGAAATGGTTTCTGCACCAGCAGCACGCAAAACCTGCTCGGCCGCCAGCATGGTTGAGCCAGTCGTCCAAACATCATCCAATAATAAATAGTGCTGCCAGGGATCGACTTTACCACGTACTACATAGGCTTTGGACGCCTGCGCCTTACGATCCGCCACCTTGGCGCCCACCTGTACCGTATCAACGGCACGCCCCAAAAATTGTTCACACCGCCAACCACGACGTCGTGCCAGCTTCTTCGCTAGAGTTAACGTGTGATCAAAGCCGCGTTCGCGAACATGACGACCAATCGTCGGCAAGGGAACCACAACGATATCTCGGAGGTTTGCCGGCAAAATCTCATCATATAATTCTACCAACACCTCACTCATCGCCCGGACGGATTGATATTTATATTCCTCAACCAGTTTTTCCAAAACATCTTCACGCCAACCAAAGCTCCATAACCCCAAGAAAGGCGTTTCACAATCCGGGCAGGACCGAATGGCCGATGCGAAATTTAATTCGGCTTGGTCACTTATGTGCGAAAAATCCGTACCAGACTGAATATTTTGAATATTTTGGCGGTCTTTTGTGGTTTTTTGGACCGAAGCTGCTACCACAAACTGACCATTGGTCATATTTTTAACTTTTTTGGCTGGTTTGGCAACTATTTGTTTACAGATAGGGCAGAGTGGCTGTTTTTGCGCTAGCAAGTTTTTTTTACAACATTTACAAAGTACCGCTCCCAATTGCCCGCAACCTCGACAGGTATGCGGACATAGTAGGTCTAATAGCCCAAATTCTGTTGTGTTTTTTACAACGAAACCCATATTTACTATTGATTTTACTACAGAATGCCATTATAATAAAGCATAACAATATATAACGGAGGTAATTCGAGCATGGCACGAAGTAATGATGCCGATGATATGCTGATGGAAGACGAATTAGCAGCCTTTTTTGAGCCAGAACCAGCTCCCGTAGCTGAACCAAGCCCAAAAGCGGCAATGCGCGTCGATGCGCCAGCAGACGCAGGGGTGGACGATGATGAGTGGGATGACAATGCCGATGATTTTCCTGGACAGCTCGCTGTAGATGTCTATGAGACGGCCGACAAACTAGTAGTAAAAGCTCGTACAGCTGGGATTTCCAAATCCGATTTGAATGTCACGATTTCCGACAATATCCTGACGATTTCCGGTATTCTAAGCGGCGGCGAAGACGAAAACACCACCGCCTGGCATATTCAGGAATGCTACTGGGGAGAATTTTCTCGTACCATCGTCTTGCCTGTGCAAGTCAAGGAAGATGAAGACTCTGTCCGTGCCGATCTTAAAGATGGCGTTCTTACCATTTCTTTCGAGAAAGAAAAACTCGACAGCATGCGCGTAATCGATATTCACTAAGTCGATATATTGTACTCACACACTAAAATGCCACTCCGCACGGGGTGGCATTTTAGTAGACCGGAATTGTACAATTAAACCGGAAAGTCTATTTACTAAACAACACCTGCTAGACAGGGGATTAATAGTAAAGGCCCACACAATAATATCTCCCCATATTGAAGCTGAGGAGATATTATCTAAAAATCGGGCTATATTAAAGCTGTTCAACCGACGTAATCACAACGCCACCAGTACGGGTAGTACTACGAAATACATTAGTTAAAACGAAATTGACAATTGCAAAAGAGAGTAAAGCAATCACCAAGCCCACTACGCCGTAGAGGATAGTATTCCGTGCACGTGTAATCTTGGCAGCATCGCCTTGTGAGATGATAAAGTAAATGCCACCGATAATCATCACTACCACCGCCACAAAACCAACGATGCCAATTACGATATTAATAATGTTATTCACTGTACCCCAAAGATCACTTGAAGTGCCGTCTGGAGTTGCTGGGATACCACACTCGGCAATGTTATTTGTGTAGGTAGGACGAGCACTGCCAGTTGGACACTCGGCGGCAAACGTACTTTCAGCACCAAATATACCGCCCACCAATGCTAGCCCCAAAGCTAAAGTCGCTAAAATCTTTTTCATTATTATAATCCCTTATCTTTAGCTACCAAAGACATTTGATAGGACGAAGTTGACAATTGCAAAGGCTAGCAAAGCTACTACTAAACCAACTACACCATAAAGAATCGTGTTGCGAGCTTTAGTAACTTTGGCACTATCACCCTGGGAAGTGATAAAGCTGATACCGCCCATAATCATCATCACAACAGCAACAAAGCCGACGATACCGATGATAACGTTAATAATGATATTGAGCGTAGTGTTAAGATCACGACCAGCTAAATCATCATTAACACCTCCATAACAACCAGCAAAAGTGCCGTCACTAGAAGGCTTGCCATCCGGACAGATGTAGGTAGGCGCAGCATACGCAGCCGGTGACATTGTCGCAATTCCAGCCATGCCGCAAACAGTCAACACGGCTGCCGCCAAGCTCAAAAATAGTTTTTTCATGTTAGTATATACTCCCTTTCTCTAAAAGTTTTAGACCTTCACTTATTATAATACATGATTGCGTAAGATCTGTCTAGAGTTTTACTAATATCTAAGCAAGAAATATCACGCTTTCGTGGCTAGCATTATATGCGAAAGGTTCCGCTAACCATTAATCGCCTTAGTAATAAACAACACAATTGCATAGGCCAGCATTGCTACGCCAAAACCAATGATGCCATACATAATAATATGTTTAGCACGCTGCACTTTTGCTGCATCACCGGTGCTAGTAGTATACATGATACCACCAAAGATCATGACACCGATGGCGATTAGCCCCACTAATCCTAGTATGACGCTAAACAGATTATTCACAAAGACACCTGCATCCGTATCAGTAGTACAACCAGAAGCCGCACAGATATCAGCATTCTCGCCGCCCCCAGAATCGCAATTAAACTCCGCACAAATATCCTGAATCTCGCCCGTTGCCGCTACCGGCCGCAATAAGCCAAAACTCAAGGCAAACATCAAAACAAAAACACTAAAAATTGTTTTACAAACTCTACGCATTACATCGCTCCTCCAATAGCATTAATTATAAAGCCAGTGATGACTGCAGCCAAAATCACAACCACCAAACCAACTATTGAATAAATAATACTATGTGTGGCTTTCTTAGTTTTGCCAGGATCACCAGTAGAAATCATATAGTCAATACCGCTCTTGATTAAGAAACCAACCGCCACCATGCCAGCTGCTACATACGCCCAGTTAAAGATACCCTGAATGGCCGACATTTGAGTAAATTTGTCGACATTTTGCTCCCAGCCTGCACTTGGTGTAATACTTAGAATCTTGATAATGGTATTCACAAACACAGAGGCACCAATACTAATTACCATACCAATCACTGCCGAGGTAAGAGTTTTCTTACCTTTAGCGGCACGCGTAGGATCACCCTGCGACATCATGAACATATAACCGCCGTAAATTACCATCGCTGCTGCAATATAACCAATCAGAAGAGTAATATCAAACAAGACGTTTAACATGACCCGCCAAACAAATACTCGCAGGCTCACATGCGGCGTTGGGCATCCAGAATCCTTCTCACAAACCGCTACTAGCTCACCACCACTACAGAGGCCAGCATGCCACGGCTTTAAGCCCAAAAACGAATTATCACAACTATCACTGGCAGACCTCGCCGCCGCTGATGATGTGCCACTACTGGACCCCGAAGACGTACCACTTCTGCCCGTAGACGGACCGCTAGCGCTCGAAGATGCACCATCTCTACCGGTCGCCATCACCGAGCTGGCGGGCACTAACACCGCACAGGCAATCAATATTGCCCCCAAAATTCCCAAAATCTTCCGTTTCATACCTTCATCTTATCATTATTCGCCCAAAAAACCAACCCTTTCACTAAAGAATTTTGCCAATTTTGTATATTGATAGCTACACTCCGCGTTTTGATAATTGTTTCGCGCCCTTATATTTTTATATTGTACAATATTTTACATAAGAAGTAATTAAAAAAGCAATAGCGTTAAGAATCAGGGCTTCACTTAACCCGTGAGATATAATTAATTAACACTAATTTGACTAAACTACAGTTTTTTCGGCAATTTTATTGCTTTTGCTTAAGAAAATTGCTTAAAACTATTGACTAAAGAGCTTATGTGTGATATAATGGACTTATCCTATGAAAATAGGCCTTGGTGGTGTTTTTGTGGCCATTCGATAAGCTTCAAACTACAGCCACCAACACCTATAAAGATTCATTAGGGTGGAGTTTTTTGAGGAAAACATATGAGAAAGATTATAACTAAGCTAGTCGCCCCAATTCTGCTGACGCTCAGCGTGGTTTTTGCTGGGTTCACCTTTGCGACTACTTTCTCAAACCCCGCCTTCGCCGTACCAGGAGAGGGAAACGACACCATGAATACTACCGATAAACCTAGTACAGACCAAACAGATTTAAATACTGACACAAATGATAGCCCTAATGAGGATCCTAATAATCCTAGCGGTACTGACTCTACCGAAGATAATCCTAGCGATTCTACCGAAGATAACACCGATGGCGCCACTACCGAAGATGGCTCTGATACCGACGCAGCCACCACCGAGGAAACACCGGTGGATGTTTGTAAACAGGAAACTGGTGGCTTATACTGGATTGTCTGCCCAGCGATTAGCCTAGTATCAAACATTACCGATTCCTTATATACCGCAATTAACGATTTCTTAACGGTCGATCCTCTTGAGATGACCAATGATTCACCGGTCTATCAAGTTTGGCAATATGTGCGTAGTCTCACCAATATTATCTTCGTCATTTTCTTGATTATCGTAATTTATTCACAAATTACTGGGCTCGGCATCAATAATTACGGTATTAAGCGCGTTTTGCCTCGCTTGATTATCACTGTAATGCTAGTAAATCTGAGTTTTTATATATGCGCTTTACTAACCGATGTCAGCAATATAGTGGGTACCAATTTACGAGATTTCTTCCAGGGAATTCAAGAGTCAATCACCCTAAATGGTGCTATTGGGGAAATGCCTGATATCTCCCTAACTTCAATCTTGACAGTAATTTTGGGTGGCGGCACCATTGCTGGCATTACGATTGCAGCTACCGGTGGCGTAGGGGCACTATTGTGGTCGCTCGTACCAATTTTGATCGCTGGCTTAGTGGCCATCGTCACGGGCTTAATTACCATTGCGGCGCGCCAAGCCATTATCACATTGCTAGTGATGATAGCACCGCTAGCTTTCATAGCTTATCTACTTCCCAACACCGAGAAATGGTTTGGGCGCTGGAAAGAGATGTTCACTCGCATGCTCATCTTTTATCCTGTGTTTAGCTTCCTGTTTGGTGCTTCTAAATTGGCCGGCTGGGCAATCATCGCCTCGGCACCAAATGCGCCCACCATTCTCTTAGGATTGGCGGTGCAGATTTTCCCATTGTTCGGTTCTTGGTCACTCATGAAGATGTCTGGCTCTGTGCTTGGCACTCTCAATGCCGCCATGCGCAAGGCTACAATGCCTGCTCAACAGTTTGCGAGTGGGTGGGCGACTGAACATGCCGACCGCAGCCGTCAAAACTATTGGAACAATACTTATTCTACTGGCTCACGCTTGCGCGGATTCTTGGATTATCGCCAGAAGCTGCGCTTACTGGATGCGCAAAACGCCAAAGAGGCGCGCGAAAATCGTGCTGCGACACGCGCCTATACAAAAGCATCATCAATTACTGGCCGCGACGAGCTTGGTAACACCACCTGGGAACGCGATCCAAATCGTTACACTCGTAACGCCAAGAGTGCTAGCTACTACGCAACACTGGCTGGCACTGCTCAATCCGCCTATAAGAATACCGTTACTGCTTACGGACGACACTTCGGTGATCATAATTCCGCCGCCAAACGCCTCAATGAGGCTAGCGGGGAAGCTTACCTTGACGCAATGGCACAGAGCTTCTTAACCGCAAATGAAGCTCAGGCCGACCAGGAATTTCTACTCAATCGTTATCTTAGCGCGGCTACCAACCAAAATCGCAACACCTACCAGTATAACCGCTTAATTAAAGATGCTGCTGGCAGCCTCTTCCATAATGGTGAATCATCAATTATGGGGCAGGTAATCGTCAACAGCTCCAATATTGAAAATCGCCGCCGCGCCGAAGCACGCATCGTGGCAACTAAATTTGGTGTACCAAAAACCCAAATGCGTGGTATGACTTTCGATAAAGCCTTCATCAATGATAATGGCTACGAAACCACTGCCGATGGAATTCCTATTGAAGACACTCAGTACCACCTGATAGAATATGATGAAAACGGTAAACCGACCGGCTTCCAGCGTCAATCCTGGCAACACTATATTGCTGTACATAAAACTAGCGGTAAAGAGCTGACCAAAGAAGAATATGATATCTTGTCCGACGACGAGCGGGCAAACTACCGCAAGGTGCGCTACTTTGATATTCTCGACGATAACGGCGACCCCGTACAGCGCGTGTTTGAAGATGACGCCGGCTACATGAAGGAGTTGCTACGCGATGATATCGCGATTGGCGATCCGATCAACCGTCGCTATCTCACCGAAATCGGTGTGGCTCACGCCGAAGGGGAATCAACTGGTATCTTGCGGCGCTACCACAGTACTATTTCTGCGGCAATGCTGGAAACTCGCTATAAGGAACACGCAGCCGAGGTGACGCCAATGATTACCGCTCAGGCTAACGCCGGTTATATCACTTCAATCGGGCAGTATAATATTGCGAACTTGCAAAGCCTCAGTGTAGCCTCTAAGGCTGGCTCATTCTTACAAAACGATGCCTATGCTATCAATGACTGGGCTAAGTTAGTGAGCTGTGCTTTTGACGATGATCTATTTGCAGAATATTTCCCGGATGCCGATATTGAAAACTATCGCAATGTCAATGGTGTCCATCTCGATGGCTGGAGACTGGCATATGATAAGAATGGTCAACCATACTGGCAAGAGATTAACCATAATGATCCTAGTATTACGCTTGAAGATAAGAAGAACTGCCTCCGGCACAAAATTATTCCGAAAGCTGCCAGTAAATTGGTTGGTATGTTGAACCGCAATGTTTCACCGGCTGTCTTGGATAGCATGAAGCCAGATACTTTGAAAGCGCTCCGCGGCTTACTAAGTACCCTTACTAAAATCGGTATTGACAACTTCGATGAGCAGCGCGCATTTGAAAATCGCTTACAGGGCGACATGAATATCTTTGATAACCCAGATCCAAGCGTTTTGAAAGCTGGCGTAGCAGCAGCACAGCAGCGCATCGACCAAATTCTTGGTCGCAAAACAGATTCCACGGACGATACAGATGACTTGACAGATGATGGCAACGACACCACGCCTCCGACCACCCCAACTGACGGCGGACATAGCGGGCCAGCCGGCAGCGGAAGTACCCCTACATCTAACGGTCAACAAACCAACCCTGCTCGTCGCCCTGGTACTAAACAGCTTGCTAATCGCCTTGAACGTAGTCGGCGCGCTCAACAACGTCGCAATGAAGCTAATAATATTAACAATATCCTAGAAATTGTTAATGGCTATTTCTATGCTGTTAGCGATTATGAAGTACTAGCTGCACAGCTTCTTGACTACTTTAATGAGGTTGAGATTCTACAGCCATTGGTACGCGAATGTGAAATCCTAATCGATCAGTATCGTTATGATGATGCACCTGATTCGACTGAAGACGCGATCGATCAAATTGCTCACGCCAATGAACGTCAACAAGAAAGAATCGAACAACTACATCAAGCTATTATTGACCTTATCTATACTGCCGATCAAAATAACTAAAAACTTCCTAAAACTGCGCCATAAAAACTTTATAAAATTGTCCGCAAAAACTACATTTTAGTATATAATAGTAGTATGGCAACGTATAAAGTTCCGCAAGACGTTGAGGCGGACGATAAGTTATTGGGGCCGTTTACATTTCGTCAGTTTATCTACCTGATGATTGTATTTGGTTTATTTATGCTGGCGGTGGGCTTATTCCAGATTTATCCAATCTTGGCAGTAATCCCGTTACCGATTGCACTGTTTTTTGGTGTGCTCGCTTTGCCGCTCAAAAAAGATCAACCGATGGAAACTTATGTGGCCGCGCTTTGGTCATTCTACACCAAACCCAACAAACGTTATTGGATGCCAGGGCAGAGCGAATCCACTATTCTTATCACCGCACCTAAAAAAGTGGAAGCTCCGCGAGCCCGCAACCTTTCGTCTGACGAAGCGGGTCATCGTCTCTCGTTCTTGGCCGAAATCGTTGACTCAGAAGGTCACGCCATTAAAAGCGCCAGCACACCAATGAAAGATGAGTTCTATGCTGAAGCTTACAATGCGACTGATATTTTTGACAAAAACGATAATTACAACTTAGACAATATGATGGTGCAACAGCAAGACGAGCGTCGCGCCGCCGTGGTTGAACAAATGCGCAACGCAATTGAACAATCCGATTATAACTACGAAGCGCGCAACGCCAATCAAAATCTTGCTCAACTACCAAATCAAAAAGTTCTACAACCGCGCGATGGCTATGTTAATGCTAATAATAATTTTTCTCCGTCCGGTGCGCCCGGCACACTTTCTGGCTTTGAATCACCAGCCGTAGTGCAACCGCTAATTACACCTGCCGAAACCCCTGCTGACCCAGATCTTGGCAACCCTGATCTTGTCCAACAACAAATGGAAACATTAGCGTATTCTAATCGTCCAATCGAAAACATCCAACAAGAGGCTGATCGCATCCGCAAAGAAAACGAGAGTGAAGTTTATGTATCATTGCACTAAGGAGCAAAATTAATGAATCCACAAAATAATCAAAATCCGAACGGAGTTCTTGGACAGCCAAATCCAGTCGCGCCAAATCAACCCGCTACGACTACCATGGCCACGCCGCAGAATCAACCGTTACCACCAAACGGTCAATCTTTTCCACAGGGTAACCCGCCTATGCCTGCCGGGCAACCAACCATGCAGCCGCCGATGGGTATGCAGCCAAATCCGCAAGCTCAGTTTGCTCAGACCAATTACGGGCAGCAGCAGTTTAATCAGCAACAAATTCTTCAACAGCAACAAGCTGCTATGCAGACTACCAACGCTAACATGGTCGGCGCACAACCACTAGAAGGGCCACAAGCCGTAGGTTCACAAGATACCACTCCGCAAGTCACCGAAAACCCAATTTCCACACAATCCACATTAATGATTTCTGAGTTACGTGACGGTGTAGTGATTATGAAAGATGGGTCTTTCCGTGCTGTGGTGGCCTGTCAATCAATCAACTTCGATCTTATGTCTGAACAGGAGCGAGAAGGTGTAGAGTATAGTTATCAAAATTTCTTAAACTCACTCAACTTTACCATCCAAATCTTGGTGCGTTCACAACGAGTTGATATTGGCCCATATATTGAAAGATTATCCATGATTCGTCGCAACAACGATAATATGTTGCTTGGTATTTTGATGGATGACTATATTAACTTTATTGATATTTTGTCACAAGAAGCTAACATTATGGATAAGTCTTTCTTTATCGTGATTCCATTCTATAGCTCTGCCGACGCCGAAGCATTCGTAAATCAGACTAAGAATTTATTCAAAGGATTCAAGAAGACGCCGATGGTGACTCGAATTAATCGTGATACCTATAATAAAGCGGTTGATGAACTCAATAATCGCGTTGAAGCGGTGATTTCTGGTCTTTTCCATATCGGTATTCATTCTGTACGTTTAAATACTCGGGAATTAGCTGAACTTTACTACAACTTCAATAATCCAGATACCGCCGTGCGCGAACCATTAGTTGATTTTACTAAACTCGCAACTACCTATGTGAGGAAAGGGGAGAAGTCAAATGAGCAAGAAAAGTAAACTAACCGCCGCCGAAATCGCAATCCAATCGCAAGCGGCCGAAGAAGCCGAGATTCAGCAAGCGTTTGAGCAAGGTATTACTACTTTGCGTGACTTGATTTCGCCAAGCTCGATTGAGATTCATTCCGGATATTTCCGTCTGGGCACAAAATACGGTCGCACTATCTATATCTATGGTTATCCACGCACGCTTTATACTGGTTGGCTTTCGCCATTAATTAATGTTGACGAAGTTCTAGATGTCTCGATGTATGTCTATCCAGTTGAAACTACCGTTGTGATGAAAAACTTACGTAAAAAAGTCACCCAGCTCGAGGCAAGCTACAATGTGAACGCTGAACGCGGTAAAGTACGTGACCCAGAAATCGAAGCTGCTATTAACGATGCCGAGGAATTACGTGATAAGCTCCAAGTTGGCGCCGAAAAGTTCTTCCGTTTTGGTTTGTATATTACTTTATGGGCAGATTCTTTGGATGAGCTTGGTTTTGTACAGCATAAAATCGAAACTATGCTTGGTCAACAAATGGTCTTCTCAAAAGTGGCCAGCTCACAACAAGAGCAGGGAATGAATAGCACCATGCCACAATGCACTGATCAGTTACAAATTCGACGCAATATGAACACTGGTGCCATTAGCACTAGCTTTCCGTTTACATCAGCCGATCTTACTCAAGAAAAAGGTATTCTGTATGGCATTAATATGCATAATAATGGCTTGGTGATTTTTGACCGTTTCTCATTGGAAAATGCCAACTTGGTTGTCTTCGCTAAGTCTGGTGCTGGTAAATCTTTTGCCGTCAAGCTCGAAGCTTTGCGCTCGATGATGATTGGCGCAGAAATCCTCATTATCGACCCAGAAAACGAATATCAGCGTCTTTGTGACGCTGTTGGTGGCAGTTATATTCGGCTTTCACTTAACTCTGATGTACGGATTAACCCATTTGATTTGCCAAAAGTAGTCGACAGTGAAGACGCCAATGATGCTTTGCGCGCTAATCTCGTTACTTTGCATGGTCTTTTTCGTTTAATGCTCGGTGGTGGACAAATTGGCCCAAATGGTCAAATCATTCCAGCTCTCACTGCCAATGAAGAGGCCGATCTCGACCAAGCCCTGATTGATACTTACGCCCGTGCCGGTATTACTAGTGATCCACTTACCCACCAATCTATGCCACCAACTATTATTAATCTTTACGATACACTCTTACACATGGGTGGGACTGGGCCACAACTTGCACAGCGCTTGCGTAAATATACCACGGGCACTTTTGCGGGTATTTTCTCGCAGCAATCCAATATTGATATCAATAACCAGATGGTGGTATTCAATATTCGTGATCTTGAAGATGAACTGCGTCCGGTGGCAATGTATATTATTCTTTCACATATCTGGAATATTGTACGCGCCGACCAGAAACGCCGTCTTTTGATCGTAGATGAGGCTTGGCAGCTCATGAAATATGATGATTCGGCCAACTTCTTATTCAGTCTAGCTAAACGCGCCCGTAAATATTATCTTGGGCTAACCACAATTACGCAGGACGTGGAAGACTTTATGAGTAGTAAAATGGGGCGTGCCATCGTTGCCAACTCCTCTATGCAGTTACTACTAAAACAATCCGCTTCCGCTGTAGATGTCTTATCTGACGTGTTTAAACTTACTAACGAAGAGCGCAAGCGTCTAGCCAACTTCCCAGTAGGGCACGGCCTCTTCTTCGCTGGTTCTAATCATGTTCACCTACAAATCGTAGCATCTGAGACCGAAGAATCACTAATTACTACTCGACCAGGAGATAAACGTTAAATAATTCATTATGGCTACTAATACTCGCAAAAGTTCATCCGATACAAGGGCTGGCAAACAGCCTTCGTATCAGTATGACCCATGGGATCAGGACGCGGGTAAGTATAGCAGTAGCTTAAGCAATGGCGAAGGCCAACAAGATGCCTCGGATTTAGAGCAAAGCGGTAAGCATAGCAAATCTCGCGAACAGCAGGAGTCGGCCACCCAAAGTCTCCGCAATGCTGAAAACGACGCCCTCTCTCAACGTGAACGCAGTTATGTTGGTAATACCAAAAACGATTCGTTGTACACTGGTGCCGGTCGAAATAGTGATGAAAAAAATAAGCCCAAAGGGAAATTCTTGCGTGGCAAAGGTGCTTTGATTACCATTTTGATGTTCCTAACTGGTGGCGGCATCTTTCTATCGTCATCACACTCGCTCCTAGCCCCAGCAATGAGCACATTGTTTACTAATAAAACCCAGACCAATTATAGCTCATGGACTTTGCGTAGCCGTTACATTACTAGCTATATGATGAAACACAATAGTGGTGGCGCTGTGACAACTGGATTTACTGGTAAGGCGAAATACACTAGAATTCCAAATCGACTTAAGGCTCGTCTTGCCACATATAATATTGAAGTGGAGGGAACTGGTAGTAATACCAGGATGTCCTGGACTCACATCACTAGTACTGGTGGCACCGAAACCATCTCCAATATAGATGCCGATACCTTCCTGAAAATGTACAATGAAAATGTAGAGTTCCGCGAAGATTACACTAACGCTCGCTACGGCCGCGCTGCCACCTTCTTCGACAATGTTGCTAATAAAATCTACAAGAAGCTCGGCATTAGTCGTAATCTTCAAAGGAGCTACGTTCAAACCGGTAACGCTGAAGTGGATGCAGATAATTATGATAAAACCCTACGACCGAAGTTTGATGGCGATGATACCAATCTAAGCGTTCATGCCTCCGAGGATTGGGACGAAGAAGTAACCATAAAAAAACCAGACGGCACCACGGAAACTGATACTATTCATCACGAGAGCCATCCAGGTGGTGAGAGTAATGGAAAGACTTCTAGTACTACCGAGATTGAAGCGCAACAAAGTGCTAAGGGCATGATTGGCACTATTGCTGACAACGTAGGTAGAATCGGCACAGCAACTTGTACTATTCTTAAAGTTGGCAGTATGATTGGCACCGCTGCCGCAGCCATGGAAATGTATCAGTCGATCAATTACTTTATGGCCCAAATGGAGGGTATTAGTAAAATGAAGGCTGGCTATGGTAGTGAATCTGGCATCAATAGCCTACTTAATTTTATGACCACCCCAGAAACTGTCGATGTTCAGGATTACAGCCCAACCCTCTTTGAATTTCCATTCTTAAGTAATCTCAGTAACGACGAAGAACCGCCAGCACAAGAAGCCAAAATGACTCAAGAGACAGGTGCGCCAGTTGAAGCCAGCGGTATTCAAAATCTACTTGCCAATGCACCAGTCGGTAATAGTACGCAAAATTATTCCCTAGAGCGCATCATTAAATCTCTTGGCGGTTCCGCAGTATTCGGTGCTGGTACTGCGATGACCTGTGCTGGCGTCAGATTAATTAATAGTATTGTTTCAATTGCCGTCACTCTATCTCCGGCTGGCCTCGTAGCATTAGCAGGGAACTTTCTTACCGGAGTTTTTAAACAGACACTTCTTACCGTCTCAATGGGTGCATTCTTTAGCTTCTTAGTGCCAACACTTGCTAATATTTTCTTCCGTAATGTTATGGATACCGCTGTCGGCATTCCGGGAGGGCAATTCTTAGCCCGTGGTGCCGCAGCTGCTAATATGAGTTCCGCTCGGCGTGGTAGCGCTCAAACTCCGTCTGGCGAACAGGCTATCCTCGCCGCTAATAAAGTCAACAATGAAGTCTTAGCGATGGAAGCCGAGCAGGATCGCCATCGATTAAGTCCATTTGATACTAGCAACCCCAACACATTCTTTGGCAGTATTGCATATAGCCTACTACCGACTTTCACTTCTTCTAAAATTACTGGGCTGTCCTCATTCTTACGCTCCACCAGCACCTCGCTATCATCCCTAATGAGTGGAGTATCAGCTGAAGGGGAAGGATCTACTTACACGACAACCTTTGGTGAATGCCCACTACTTGATGAGATTGGGGCGAAGGGTGATATGTACTGTAATCCGATTGTCACTAGTGATATGAGTACCGAAATGATTAACCTAGATCCGGACGATTCTACTTATAATCACGTTCTCACAGAATTTGAGAATGACGACGGGATTAAAAATCTCACTTGCAATGAAGATGGTAACTGCAAAATCAATGAGGAATCCAATCTGGCTAAGTTTATTTCCTATTGTGATAACCGCAATTCACCATCTGGCGTAGTAGATCAAAATATTTTGAATGATCTTGGATATAGCAGTGATTTCTTCATATTAAACAATGTTCCCATCATAGGCGACGTTATTGATGGCATTGATGCAGCTAACGAACTTCTCGGCGATAATGTAAAGTGGGCTAATGATACCCGGTGTAGCAACACAGAAAAGAATAGCGACTTCTGGAACAGTGAAGGGAAGTATTATCAGGTATACATCAATGACCAGCGCATCCTAGAACAAATGGGCGCCTATGAAGGATCTACTAACCCGGTAATAGCCTACGAGGAAGCTTATGCTGAATCTCACCCGGTAGAAGATTCCTATATCGGTTATCTATCCCAAATCTCTGGTCTTACTATGGAGAACACTGAGACCGTACTGGCCTTTGTCGCTTACTACACATACATTAGCGACTACGACCCAACTTTGCGCGTGGCAATTGAAGACATGACACTAAAGTTAGCTAGCGAAGATGTAATTGCCGATGCTAAAAATGAGCGACTATCGATTGAAAATAGCGACACCGTAGATGGTCCGTTAGAGACTAATGCAACTAACCATAAATATATAGTATATGCAGATATTCGTAATAAGAACTATGTAGCCTAAAAAATAAATCTGATCATACTATACTTATTAATAGATGATAGATTCTATTATTTACGTTTTCCGTAAGATACTTTATTACTTATAAAATCAAGATATTACGTAACATACAAAAAACAAACACATTAGAAGTTCGTATCACTTGTTTCAACCATACACCTAAAGTAATTGAATGATTTTTGCAGCACACTAATTATTTAGCGTGAGGCTTTTATTTGGCCTACTACCTCTACTTGACTCGCGTAATATTCACCAATAAAGTTAAATCACCTTATCAAACCGAACATCGCACCCGAACAAAATCGTAAAACCGAACGAACAAAAACTATTTCCCGAACACTTTTTGCCGGAAGTTATACACACACTGCGAATAACATTACCAGCATTCTTGATTTTTTCTACCGAACAAACCGTACATATCACAGAATATATTACGCGTTTTACAATAGGTGTGTTATCCACACCTGTGGAAAACCCAACAAAAATATCCATTCATCTTTAAGTAAACTAAAATGCATACCTCTATTTCAACACAATACAATTTTCCAAATCATATTGGCTACCCACCGAAGTCAGAATGACTTGGTTATCTTGAAAGTTTTTCACTAAGCAGCGCTGCCGGGTTTCATCTAGCTCAGAAAACACATCATCCAATAATACTACTGGTTTTTTACCTAAAACTTCTTGCACCATCTCAGCTTCAATGAACTTTAGCGCCAAAATACTGGAACGCACTTCACCGCGACTAGCCGAACCATCAGCTTTAACTTGATTAAAAATAAACTCATAATTATCATGATGCACTCCATAGCTAGTATGACCAAGCAAGGAATCACGCGCAAAATTCCGCTCTAACCTCTGCAAATATTCACTCTCTGAAGTAATTTCGCTCAAATAATCCAGCTGCACAAAATCGTTATTTTCTGCAATCGAACGATAAACTTCCGTAAAACGCCGATTGATAGTGGCCAAAAAATCGCGTCGCGTTTCGGCTAACTCCATACCATGTTTCACTAATAATATATCCCAAGAAAACAAATCTTCCGGCCGCACAGTTTCTGATTTTAATAACTCATTTCTTTGACGCAAAGCTTTATTATACCGTGTCAGGCTAACGCCATAACTATCAGATAGTTGACTAAACACGCGATCAAAATATCCACGCCGACTAGTCGGACTTGACCCCACTAAATGTAAATCATCTGGCTCAAACAAAACAATCGGGTACTGAAATTTTTTTGGTAACCGACGCGATTTTTTATCTTCCGTTAAGAACTCTTTCTTAACTCCGTCATAAACTGCTACCACTTTACGACCATCGCAATATTCCAGTTCTACGCGGTAAAAATCCGCGCCGCGCCGCAGTATTTCTTGATCTACTGCCCGAAAACTTTTACCGCGTAAGACTTCGTAAATCGCCTCTAAAACCGAAGTTTTTCCACAACCATTTTCACCCAAAATCGTAGTGGTCTGCTCTTTACAGTCTAAGACAAAACTCTCGTGACTACGAAAATTCGCTAGCTTTACAGATTTAATAATCATGGCTTCGAAATAATCAATTAGGATTTTAGCGGCATAATAATATGAATATAATCACTATTATTACCTCTCATTACAACCGGATCAAGTTTATTAGAAAAACCAAAACTAACTTTTTCACCGCCAATTACATTAAGCGCATCCAGCAAAAAGCGCGAATTAAGCGTCACCTTGCCATCATTTTTTACCTCTACTGGGATATCTGAACTGTTTTCACCCAACTCATTAGCCACTGCCGCAATTGTAAAAACTTTTTTCTCTGCATTAGTAGTGCAAACCACCGAGCCACCAACTTCTTTTGCAAACAGCGCCGCCAATTTCGTCACCCGTACCAATTCACTCCGATCAATCTCAGTAGAAATTTCCGTGGTTTTTGGAATTAATTGACGATAATCAGGGAATGAACCGTCAATTAGTTTTGAGGTAACTTCAGCATTATCTAGCCGAAATTTTACCTGTGTTTCGTCAAAGAGAATTTCGATTTCCTCTTGCGATTCATCTAATGAACGCAAAACTTCCTGCAAAGAGCCAGTTGGCACAATCGCCGAGACCTCGGCATCAACTTTTTTTGCCAAGCATCGCTCCGCCAAACGATAGCCATCGGTGGCCGCCACGTAAAGATTGCCGTCATTAGTATTAAAATAAATCCCGGTTAAAGCTGGCCGTGTCGTGTCGTTACTAGCTGCCATCATTACTTGCCCTAGCCCATTCTTAAATTCTTCTGTACCCACCTTAAAAGTGACAGTTTTTTCGATGTCTAGCGCCGGTAACTCTGGGAAATCATCCGCCAAAGCACCATTAATCATAGATTCACAGTTGCCAGCTTTTACTTCTACTTTAGTATCATTAGATGTCAGGGTAACCATCTCACCTCTCGGTAAGTTGCTCACAAATTCTGCAATTAAACGCGCTGGTACCGTAATAACTCCGTTTTTAGCATCAACTGCTGGTAAATAACTCATCACCGCCATATCTAGATTGGTGGTAGTAAGACTAACCTGATTATCATCTACCCTAATTAAAACATTGTTAAGAATTGGTAAGGTTGCTCTTGCTCCCGCTGCTACCCGACTAACAGTATTTAGAGCTTTCGATAATTTTTCTTGTGCAATTTTAATTTCCATAAATGACTCCTTATTTGAATTCTCTATTATATTTAGTAGTAATAGTAATAGGGTCTGTGGAAAGTGTGCAAAACCCTCCATTTACCCCTGTAAAGCTCTGTGTAAAACCATAGGTAAAACTTTTCCACTGAAACGTGTAAAACTCGTAAGTTTACTACATTTTTTGTGTAAAACTTTCTTTTCCACAAAAACCGGAAATTTTCCCCACACCAAATCCACCGGCTTACCCACAGAGTTTTGCACATTTTATCCACAGCTGAGATATGCTTAATAGAGAAGACTGAAGATAAAAAAGCAGGATACAAGTTCATATTGAGTAATTTAGCGAAGTTAGCCATAGATCTTTTCCTTAATGGCGCTGATTTGGTCGCGTAAGCTAAAATTAAGTTTGAGATCGCTTTCGATTTTCTTGATGCCATGCATTACAGTGGTATGATCTTTAACGCCAACTTCGGCAGCGATCTTAGGCGTACTCATACTCAGATCTTTGGAAAGAATATACATGGCGACTTGGCGAGCATTTTTGATATTCGCGACGCGGCTTTTGCTACACATTTCTTTAGGGGTGAGCTGGTAAAACTTGGCGACTTTTTCGATAACTTGTTTAGGCGAGACAACTTTGTTTTGTGGCACTTTATTCATGTTGACGTAGCCCTCATTAATAACTTCTAGAGGAGTCATGTTTTTGAGGTCGGCTACTGCGAGAAGGTGATTCAGTTCGCCTTCTAGGGCACGAATATTGGTTTTGATATTCTCGGAAATATATTCGATTGCTTCATCTTCAATCTCAATACCACGGAATTCAGCCATTGAGCGTAGAATTGCGCAGCGGTCTTCAAATTGTGGTAGTTGAAGATCGTAGGCGCCAGCCCAAGTGAGACGCGAAGCTAGGCGTTCATCAACTGATTTAATTTGATCAGGCAAGCGATCTGAGGTAACGATAATACATTTATTGAGCTGATAAAGTTCGTTAAAAATGTCGAAAAACTCTACCTGAGAGGCGTCTTTATTCATGATCATCTGGAAATCGTCAATAATCAAGACATCTAGCTTTTTAAATTTTTGCCGGAATTCGTCACCTTTTTTAGCCTGAATCGATTTAATGAAATCGGAATAGAAACTGGAGATCGGAGTGTAAAGGATTTTTAGCTTGGGATCTTTTTGAATTAAGGCATTACCAATGGCTTGCACGAGGTGAGTTTTGCCAAGCCCTGGGCCTCCATATAAGAAGAATGGATTATAACTCACACCGGGGTTATCAATAATATTGCGTGCGACGCTGACAGCGAGATCGTTATTGGAGCCGATGACGAAATTATCTAAAGTATAACGAGGATTGAGGCCAGTCTGCAAGGAGCCGTTAACAGGGGCGGAAGAACGATAATTATTTGTAGCGGTATTTGGCACGGTGGCGATTTCGGCTTCAGGGCGATGTACGGAGTTACGTGGTCGACGGCTGCGTTCTTTAGTGAGAATTTCATAACTAATATTTTGTACGGGGATGTTATTATGTTCAAAAGCATCTTGAATATGTTTGGAGTAACGGGCTTGTAGTTGGGTAAGCTTAAAAACATTGGGAACGCCAATTTTGATTTCGCCATCTTCCGCCGAAATTAACTCTGTACCGGTAAACCAAGTTGAAAACTGCTCACTCGGAATCATCTGTTCAACTTCTGCCAAAATGTTTTTCCACACGTCAAACACAGCTACCGTGACCTCCTCTCTTCTACCCCTATTATAGCAAAGAATTACTGACTTTTCCACAGTTTTTTAGGGGAAAATCGGTGATGTTATAATATAAGAAAATTTTAACAGAGGTGAACTTTTCCACAAGAGGCGCTAAACCTCTAATCTATTATGTGGAAAACTTCTTGAAAAAAGTGGAAAACTGGTGTATACTAGAACAAGTAATTGTAAGATTAAAAGCAAGAGAATAATAATTGGAGATTTTATGCCAAAGAGGACATATCAGCCACACAAGCGTCAACGCAAAGTTGAGCATGGCTTCATGAAACGCAATAGTACTAAGAATGGCCAAAAAGTGCTGAAGCGCCGTCGTATTAAGGGTCGCGCCAAGCTGGCTATCTAAAGGTCGCTAAATTTTAGCTGAAAATATCCCCGTAGGGGGATATTTTTATGCGAACTTCGAACTAGACGGGAAGCATAATGAAAAACTTTCTATATGAAGGAAGTTACACCTGAAGCGGAATGAAGTTATACTGGTCAAAACGATAGTTTTATAGTATAATAAAGATATGTTATCCCAAAAATATCGGTTCCATTCGCGGGGCGGAGTGCGTTATACTTATCAATACGGTAAGGTAGTGCGGACACCGTTATTTTCGGTGATTTTTGCAAAAAATACGCGTAACCATCAGCGTTATGCAGTAGTGGTTTCGAAAAAGATTCTCAAATCGGCGGTGGGTCGCAACCAGATCCGGCGTCGGGTTTACGAGGCGCTGCGGCTGGAAATCGCAGATTTTCCGGAGCCGATTGATCGGGTTTTTGTGGTTTATAATAAGAGCGTGGTGACAATGTCTTTTACGGAGCTGCGCCGCGCGGTTAGGGAATTACTGGAGCGCAGTATTCCGGATAATTCTTAAAACACCCTAAAACTCTGCGTGCCCATCTAGCCTAAATAGGGAAGGTATGATATAATAGACGTATGTTCGCTTTTATTGACATAATTATTGTACGGCCGATTACGAATATCTTATTCCTGATTTACGGCTTGGTGGGCGATTTCGGTTTGGCAATTATTCTTTTTACGATTTTAGTAAAGATTTGTCTCTGGCCGCTAGTGAAGCGCCAGTTACATCAGACGCGCCTGATGCGCAAAATTCAGCCGGAGCTAGCTGAGATCAAAAAGAATTGTAACGGTAATCGTCAACTGGAATCGCTCCAGATGATGGATTTATATAAACGAAACAATATTAAGCCGTTTCGTTCGATGTTGACACTGATTATTCAGTTACCGATTTTGATTGCTCTCTATACAGCGGTACGAGTAATGGTTTTGCCAACGCCAACTGATAATCTTTCAATTCGGGCTTATACCCCAATTGCACAGATGGAGCGAGTTGACGAAGTGATTAACTTACAGGAGTCATACTTATCCTATAATAAAGAGCGTGATGAAATTCGTAACAACAGTGATTTAAGCGACGAAGAGAAAGAAAAGGAGCTCTCAGAATTAAAAGAGGTGTCTTATGATTTTCACCCGAAGTTGTTTGGTGTAGTTGATTTGGATGTAAAAGCCGGGTTTACCTCGATTAGTTCAGCGGTCATCTTAATCTTTGCACTTGGTTCGGCCTTTACGCAGTATTGGATTTCGCGGCAACAGATGCCGTCTAAGAAGAAAGGTAAGACTTTTCGTCAGATTATGGCCGAGGCGGCCGAAGGCAAAGAGCCAGATCAAGCGGAACTTAACCAGATTGTTTCTGGACAGATGTCCTACATGATGCCGATTTTTATCTTGCTTTTGATGATTAACTTACCGGGTGCGTTGGCGTTTTATTACTTTGTCAGTAACCTCTTTACTGGAGTGCAACAGAAGTATATCTTAAGCAAAAATGAAGAAGATATGGAAGTGGCAGCGGATCGCAAGATCTTGAGTCAGCTGAAAAAGGCGGAAAAATTCCAGAAAATCGCCGAGGGTGAGATTGTAAGTGAACCGACCAATAATGCGCGTTGGATGGCAAGTAAAAATGCCGCTAAAAGCGAGGAAAAATCCGGCGTTAAAATTACGCGGATTTCAGCAAAGAGTCGGAAGGGGCACAAGAAAAGGAGTTAGCTATGAATAAAGATGAATCAATACGTTTTGCGACGAAATACTTAGAGGATTTATTGTCGTTTTTCGGTATTAATGTGGCAGTAGATTCAACGGTTGACGATGAAGTGATTCAGCTTTCAATTCCTTCCACTTCAATGAACTCACTCTTGATTGGCAAAGAAGCTAATAATTTACGTGCCCTGCAACATGTGGTGTCGGCGGCCTTGGTAAGTCGCGACGGGGAATTAACCCGTGTAAATGTGGATGTGGCGGATTACAAGCGTCAGCGAGCAGATCGTATTGCTGAGCAGGCTGAAGATTGGATTCGGGAAGTACGCGCCACGGGCCGCACTAAGACCTTAAATTTAAATGCGGCGGATCGGCGCATTGTGCATAAAGTAGCACAAGATTATTCTGATATTGAGACTCATTCCGAGGGGGTGGGTAAAGAGCGTAAGTTATATATAGATAAGAAAGCTTTGTAGGGATTACAAAAATACACCATACTTCGAATTTGGAATGGTGTATTTTTAATGAGCTTATTAGTCCGGACGATTTGCTTCTTACTAAGCGGAATCCTCATTGAAACCAATGATTAGTACAAAGTCCACGTCTCCAGGTGTGATACCTTCTGGTAGCTCTTCGGCATTATGGGCACTCACTTGGTAACGTTGTTCGAGCGCTTCGCGAGTATGATTAAAATCTGGATTGATTGCGTAAAGGCAATAGTTTTCTAGACAACTGCCACTTGCGGCGTCGCCAACGTCAACTACATTATATTCATCATTCTGCAAACGTGTGCGTTCGGCGCTGGCAACACCATATTGACCACTAGCGTTGTAAACGATAATACGAGCCTGTTCGCGAGCCGTAGGATTACTGCTAAACATTTCGGCTACGTATTTTTGGATTTCGCTGTAATTATTAGTACCGGCTGCTGGGACCACATAGGAGACTTCATTGATGGTAGCGGTAGTCATATAGAAGGTATTATCATTGTAGTTTACGAGTGGAACTTGACGAATATTGTTCATGTCAAAGCCACTAACTAGTCGAACGCCAGCTTTAATATTGTCAGTTGAAAAGTTAGAGCGGAGATTATCGCCTAAAATATTCAGTAAATTGAAGGCTTCAGTAACGCCAACACCGTTATCAAGCAGCTTATGGACAATACCTTCAACGATTTTTTGTTGGGTATTACCTCGAGTGAAGTCGCCGCCAATGGTGCCATGTCGCGCACGGGCAAGCCCGAGTGCTTGTTCGCCGTTAACTTCCATTGGTACACCAGCTTTGGCAACGGCACCTGTCCAGCCATAATCATTAATATCCTCGTCAAGAGTAACCGTAATACCACCAAGAGAATTAATAATGTCAATCAGTGAAGCCCAGTTAATGTGAGCATAATATTGAAAATTGACGCCTAAAACCGAACTAACTTGATTCATGAGAGCTTGAGCACCAGCCTCCTCTTTAGTACCATCTTGGTTATGACACCAAAAGACTTCGTTGATTTTACCAACTGAACAAGCCATTGGAACTTTAAGGTCGCGCGGTAAACTCAGTAGAGCAACGTCTTTAGTCTTTTGATCAAAACTTACCACCATAATTGAATCAGTAAGTTGTGCACCATCATGAGCGCCATAGGCGGTATCACCATTCATATTGTAACCTTCGGTACCAAAAACTAGGACATTAGTACGCCCGTTAATATCAGTCTCAAAGGGAATTTCGTCGGAAACAAATGAGGTGATTGCATCCCATAGTCCTGACCTGCCACCGGTTAAACGGGAAATAAGCTCATCTCCCCATTTATAAAAGATGCCGCCACCGATAATTAATAGACAAGCCGTTGAGAGGGCAATAATGCGACCAAGATGATGTTTACGACGTGGTTTTTTGTACTTTTTTATTGGTTTTGGGTCACTTGGCTCGTCGTCGTCAAAAATACTGTCACTGAGTGTAGTATCATTATCTAACTTATTATCTTGATTATCCCAGGCATCAAAAAGAGTGGATGGGTCAGCGTTTAAGTTGGTACTTGCTGGCAAAGCTAACTGCTTTTGGGGGCGGTTAGAGCGAGAATGTTGCGTGGATTTTTGAGCCTGAGGGTTGGTATTAAGATTGCTCAGTAAATCCGACCAATCGGCTTCGGCGGCAGCGCTAAAGCTCTCGTTAGTAGGCTCGGCATCAAAATCAAAAGTCTGAACTGGATCTAGGAAATCATTGGCAGAAGCTTGATGATGGCGGATCTGATCAATTGAACCAAGCATTTCTTGACGTGAAGATGTGCTGGTTTTGGGCTTTTGGGAGTGTCGCGTAGTCATATCAACAATATGCGCGCTCGAAGATTGCGCAGCCCGCTCAGCTCGTCGCTTTGCGCTCGATTCACGCGTCCGAAGACCATCAATTGAGGTTTTTGCCATTCTACTCCTGTTGTATTTTTCGCTTTAAATGTAGCCTAAAACTTATAATCTAGACTCACCCAAAATAACTTTTTATGATATACTTATTATAACATATGAAAGCAAAATTGACTAAAAAACAAGCGCTTATTATAGATTTTATTAAGGAATTTACTGCTCGTCAGGGCGAGTCTCCATCCTATCGAGAGATTATGTCAGCATTAGGACTTTCTTCGGTGTCAGCAGTGGCGGAACATGTCGATAATTTAGTAGCCAAGGGAGCGTTACGCAAAACTCCGGGTGCGGCGCGTTCCCTGGAAGTGGTAGATATGTCTTATCCGGAAGTAACCGCATTGTTTCAGCAGGGACTGAATCGTGCCAATCCCGAAGAAGCAAAAACTTTACGTCTGGCGGCAGAAATTTTAGGAATTGAGTTGGCAGAATAAACTCGTCGAGAAGCAAACCGTATTAAAATTTGTATATAGGGAGCACTATTGACGGTTTCAAGGATTTTGCTATACTAATTATAGGAGCAAGTCATGTCACGAACCGATGCGTCAGTAGCGCCAAAAACAGCCAAAAGAGCACATCGTGTGCCTCCGTATAAACGTCCGCTAGTGATAGGTGGTTTTTTGGTCATACTGGCAATTGTGATTGTGGTGACGGTTTTGATTTGCAAGAACCTTAATGATAGTACTGGCAACCCGACAGCGACCACTCCGGGATATACTGATGTAACTCCGCCAGAACCGGTAGAACCGCAGCCAGATGATAATCTTGAGAACAAGACGCCGCAATATGAGGGTGAGGACCCAAACCAGCTTGGCGAATTAACCGGCGTGATTACGTATCAGGATATTGACCCGGAAACACGAGTGCTACATTCTGCGGTGAGTATTAATCAATATTTGCATAGTGATGGTCAATGTGTCTTTAATTTGGAACGCGATGGTATTACGATTCGTACTGCTTCGGCGGTTGCGACACCAGATGTAACCACATCGATCTGTGGTCCATTTAGTTTGTCGGTAGAAGGCTTGTCAGGGAATTATCAAATCAAAGTGGTTATTACCGGCGATAATAAACAAGGTGTAATCCTTGGTGAAATTAGCATTTGAAAAGTAAATAGTCAAAAATAAACATCAAAGTAAAACAGAAAGGTCAAAAAATGCAACAATTCGTCCAAAATCTTAAAACTGAATTTCAAGCTTCACGAAACTTGATTTTTGTGGTTTTTGTATTTTGTATGGCGGCTGTTGCGTCATTTTTGATGGCAGGCAATATTCGAACTTCTTCAGCGGCTAATTTGGGTAACTTTTTACCTGGTAATATTATTAGCGACACGGTAATGGCAAATTATAGTTCGATGTCGGTGACAGATATTCAGAACTTTCTCGATAGCAAGAACAAGTGTGATAATCAGAACTATAGTTTATATTTGCAGTATACGGCGGCGCATCCGACTATTGCTTGGCACTGGGAGGGGGAACCGTATAATGGGCATTTTGTTTGCTTGGCGCAGGAAAAATTTGGCGATGGTGAGATTATTGGCGAGGGAATGACGGCGGCAGAAATTATTTATGATGCTGCACAAAAGAATAAAATTAATCCGCAGGTTTTATTGGTCTTATTGCAGAAGGAAACTAGTTTAATTACCGATAAAGTACCGAATTCCTCAGATTATCGTAAAGCCACTGGATACGGTTGCCCAGATACGGCGGCCTGTGATTCTAAATATTTTGGTTTTAAGAATCAAATTTATCGCGCGGCTGAACTGTTCCGTTATACTTTGGATCATGGTTATGCGCTTTATCCAGAAGGTAAGACAGTTTACGTGGGGTATCACCCAACTTCTAGCTGTGGTGGTAGTCATATTAAGATTGAGAATCGTGCAACGGCGGCGTTGTATCGCTATACACCATATCAGCCTAATAATGCTGCGCTAAATGCCGGCTACGGCACAGGTGATGTCTGTTCGGCATACGGTAATCGCAATTTTTATCTTTACTTTACGGATTGGTTTGGTAGCACGCAGGCAGTAGTGGATGGCGAAGTAGTAGTTATCCCTGATGGAGAATATACTTTGGTGTCGCAAACTTCTACAACACGAGTTTTAGGTGTAGATGATGATAATATTGAGCTTGCCGCTCTTACAGATGATACTACGCAACGCTGGAATATTAAGCGTGATACGGCTTCGGGATACTACGAGTTACGAAATGTAGCGACTAGTAAATATCTTTCCGTTGCCAATGAAGAAGTGGAGCTGCGTGAGAATGTATTGACGCAAAAATCGGCCGCTACTTGCGCACGGCGCTGGAAAATTTATCAGACTAAAGATAATTATCTCACTTTAGAGTCGGCTTGTGCGCCAGGTATGGTGGTTGATGTAGATGAAGCCTCTAATAAGATTGGTACTAATATCCAATTATGGATTACAAATGGTTGCTTAGCGCAAAAATGGAAGTTGCGGGCTGGAGAAACGATTGAGACGGGCGTTTACACAATTACGACTAAGAAAGATGACGAGAAGAAAATCGATATCGCGGGCGGCAATAGCAAGAATGGTACGAATGTTCAGCTTTGGGAAGCTAATGGCGAGTGGCCACAACGTTGGGTGGCGGATTATGATGATGCAACTGGGCTTTATACTTTAACTAACCCGGCTAGTGGTCAATTGCTTGATGTTTCTGGCGCCAGCACAAGAATTGGCACCAATATCCAAATTTGGCAGAATACTAACGCTTGTGCGCAAAAGTGGAAGATTGTGGCGACGCCGGATGGATCTTATACACTTATTTCGGATTGCTCGGAAAGCCGTACGCTTGATTTAGCTGATGGTAAAGCAGTGAATGAAAGTAATATTCGGCTTTGGGAAGCTAATAACGCTGATGCGCAAAAGTGGGAATTTCATAATGACCAACTGATTGCTGATGGTATTTACACGATTTCCGCGAAAAAAGATCCTGATATGAATGTTGATGTATCGGGCGGCGTAGACGCGAACGGTACAAATGTGCAGCTTTGGGAAGCTAATGGGGAATGGCCACAGGATTGGATTTTTAAATATAATGCGCAGATGGATTATTACACAATTACAAATGTAGGCGATGGGCGACGTTTACTGGATGTGTCAGGAGCTAATACGGCGATTGGGACGAATATCCAGATTTGGCAGAATACGAATGCTTGTGCGCAAAAGTGGCACATTATAGAAACAGATGATGGTTATTATAATTTCTTATCAGATTGTCGCCAAGATCGAGCCTTGGATTTGGCGGACGGTATCACCGAGAGTGGTAATAATATTCGGCTTTGGGAAGTAAACGGCGCTGACGCCCAAAAATGGAGCATTCATAAGAAATCATAAAATAAGGATTACTTGAGCTGCAGATGGTCGCGCCAATATTCAAAAGAAGTTAGTTCGGCGCGGGCATCTTGCCAGTTTTGTACAATTTGGCTATGATGCTGATGATAGTACTTCATAGCTTGACGGTAGCGGCGATGCAGCTCCTTAAACTTTGTCCGATTTAGTTCTTGGAAGGTTCCCATCATATAGAATGGTTCAACTGCCAATAAGCGAGAAAATTTTACAACACGCTCTGGCAAAAAGTCGCCATCAAAGATAATTTGATTAGTACCGCGCTTGTTGGCGTTTTGACGACAAAAACGTTGGCCATTCCAAGTGAGTTTGAGATAGAAGCGAGTCTTTAAGCTCATTGGTGTACCGTGCCAAACATCTTCAACTCGGAAGCTATTACCGCCTTCAATCTCACTGAGCGGAATGAGCTTCTGCTCATGCGGAGTAAATTCGGCAATAATTTCTGGGCCAATGATATTTTTGAGATAGTTAGGACCTTTACAAAAGTCCTCAATCACTCGAATACTGGCATAGGCGCCGTCATAGTTAAAACGCAACATTTCTTGGCGATAAGCGTTATAAATAGTATTGAGAATACTCTGCTCATCGATGGCTTGATCAAGTACTTGGGTAATCATATGATTGCGTTGCGATTGATATTTTAGCATGTTGCTGTGTTTTGAGGCGAAACCAAGGTGCCAAATGCAAATGCCATTCATAGTGATAAATTTGGCTTGGCAACGCACACTATATTCGACATCGTCACCACGAATAAACATTGGTAACGGTAAACCATGTCGTGCAATGATTCGGCGCGGAATACAGCAATACCACCAAGCGCCATAGACGCCATTTTGAGTCGGATACTCTTGTTCGTTCTGAAGATTATCGCGTAAGAAAGCGTGATTAAATTCGCCTTTAAGGGGATTACAGACGCCATTACGCTGTAGAATGCCGACATCTTCGTGCTGACACTCTGGATTTTCGTAATACAACATGGCGCCATTAATGAAATGGTCGCGATATTCCGGGCGTAAAAGCTTAAGCAAATTAAAAGTACGCCGAATGCTTTCTGGCAAGATAAGAACATCATCGTCCATTAGTAATACATGTGTGGCCTCGCGGTCAAGCGCTTCAATCATACCGCGTGCAAAACCACCTGATCCGCCAGTGTTAAGATTGGGGTGTAAAGTAAAGCTTACACTTGGCATATCGGCGGGCTGCAAAGTTTGACCGTTATCCACTACGTGAACGTGTAAGTTCTTAGATAGCTCATTCTTTTTGCTAAAAATTTCTTGTTGTAATGATCTGAGATTCTTCTTAATGTAAGCTTCTTTTTTGCAAGTAGTGGTGGCGATGTGGAGAGAAATAGGATTGAGTGACTCTGTTTCGACTTTAGTGGTATAAAAACCTTTATAAATGGTAGTCTGTTTGGAAAGTGCCACAATCTCAAAACCGATCATCTGTTCATGATTATCAGGGAAGGGTAAAATCACTTCTTTGCAGGTATCATGATGAACTTCTTTAGTATAAAAGTTGTGGCGGTTGATTGAAAAAGCTTCTTTGTGGTAGCCTACTAGATTAATTTTGGCATCACCGCGAATATATAGATGTAGCGTAATATTCTCGGCGTGAGTGTATTTTTGCCATTTTTGCCACGAGCAAGCGTTGAGATAAGTAGTAAAATCACAATGTTGCGCAAAGCCTAAAATTAAACGTTGTTTCTTCTCATCGATAATGCCGTGATCGCCGCGGTAAAATAGTTTGCGACAAGCTTGATGTTTCTCGTCAACTGGTAGCACGAGATTTTGAATCGTGTAATTCATTTTTTCCTCCACTATGCCACCCTGATTTTTTCATTATAGCATAAAAGGAAACAGAAAACTATGATTTTACATAAGAATAATTTACAAGAAATTATCGAACTAGACGATTCGCAAAATTATGCTTGCTGTAAAAATTTGCGAATCTTGCGGCGTCCGGACATTGCTAGTAAGCCAAGCTTCACTACCGACCAAGACTTACTGGTAATGATACGGAAAAACAATTTATCGTAGGGACGAAAATACTGATAAGTGAAAGTTGGATCTTGTTTGATTGGTAAAAGTAATCTGCGTAGAGCCTGCCAATATTCTTTTTGATATTTGCGGTTAATATTGTAGAAAAAACCAACGTTAGTCCAGAGCGCATGAATGTAAAGTGCTTCTTCGAGCTGGTCATAGTGGCCGGACTGTTTGACGATCTCAATACCAGTCTGGCAACTTGCGACCATCTGCAAGGCTTTTTGATTGGTAGCATTGGTAGAATGAACTTGGTCCGGGTCGTTACGCCAATGTACGAACGGTTTTTTGACGATTTTTATCTTCTTGGCGGCGCAAAGTACTTGCATGATAAAAGGAAAATCTTGGTAAGCCGCGCCAGCAGTTTCGGTAAAGAGTTTGCTATCTGGAGCGACGGCGTGCAAAAACTCGCGACGGTAAATCGCCGACCAGAGGGAAGCATGAAAAGCTAATAATGTAGGCCACTCGGTAATTTGGAAAGCTTCAGTAGGTGCTAGTCTTAAATCAACGCCCGACGGATCAGCGAAAACCACGTTTTGTTGCGGCTTTGGCAGAGTGGAATTAGTTTTCCAAAACATACCTTTGACAATGTCGGCGTGATCTAACTGAGCGGCCTGGTATAATTCCATTAGCATCTCTGGTTCAACCCAGTCGTCTGATTCAATAATGCTAATATATTCGCCGTGAGCGCGTGATAGGCCATGATTGACGGCGGCGCCATACCCAGCGTTTTTTTGGTGAATGGCGATAATACGCGGGTCATGCTGAGTATATTCATCAATAATTGCCGGGCATTGATCCGGTGAACCGTCATCTACTAAGATTATCTCAATCTCTGATAAAGTTTGCTGAATAATACTATCAAGACATTGCCGTAGGTATTTTTCGACCCCATAGATTGGCACCACCACCGAAACTTTAACTTTCTCAGTTGGCGTTTTTTGAGACGATGTGACTTTAGCTTTCATTAAGGCTATTATAACATAGGGAAAGATGTTATAATAGGCGTAAAGGAGTGAATGTGGATAAGATTAAGATTTTGGTAGCTTGTCATAAACCGGCGGAATTGCCAGAGAATGAATTATTTTTGCCAATCCAAGTGGGGGCAAAAAATGCCAGTAAGCGCATGAAAATGCAGCAAGATGATGAGGGGGAGAATATTTCTGCCAAAAATCCGACTTATTGTGAATTAACAGCTCAATATTGGGCTTGGAAAAACCTAGAGGCTGATTATTACGGTTTGTGCCATTACCGGCGGTTTTTGTGTTTTAATGCACCAAGTCAAGCTAAGCGTAATTACCGTGATCAGATTGAAGCTAGCGTAATGAATTCGTATAATATTGAGCGTTTTGGTCTCAACGATGTTGATGCGATGCGCAAAATTATTACCGAGAATGATGTGGTGGTGGGCGAGGAGCAAACGGTGAGCCGGCTTTATACGCCACGTGGTGCTAAGAGCACAGCCTATGAGCATTGGGTAGCACACGACCGTGCCTTGGTTATGCACAAAGATCTAGATCTGATGTTGGATATTCTGTCAGAGGTATCTCCCGAAGTGGGCGCAGCGGCGCGAGAATATTTGAACGGTAAAACTTTCCTCGGCTTTAACTGTTTTGTGATGAAAAAGGAACTTTTTGACCAGCTTTGCGAAATCGAGTTTAAGACACTGGAAAAGTTGGAAGAAAAAGTAGATTTGTCGCATTATTGCCAACAGCTCACGCGTATCTATGGTTTTATGGGTGAGATTATTAGCAGTAGTTTTGTTTATTATTTGCAGCAGACGGGTAAATATAAAATTAAACGTGTGCCGCTGGTATATTTTAACTATACGGAGCCATTCGAGAATTTTAAGCCGCTGTATCCGCTTGATGATGAGCATGTCCCGTTGATTTTTGATTATGCCGATAGTGATCCGTTGAGATTTGGCCCGGTTTGGCAGACTTTTTTGGAACATGTTGATGAAAAGGTGCAATATGATGTCTTAGCGATTGCTGACTTTACGGATTATACGCAAAAAGTTTTACTACAAATGGCGGCGGGATTTGAGAATGTCAGTCTACGCTTTGTGCCGGCTTTGCCAATCCGTGAATTACTGATGGATAAGTATGGTTTTCAGGAAACTGAGCGCGAGGTAATGTTGCGAAAAAAGAATCCTGAAAACGACGATTGGCATTTCTCAATTTTACCATATTTGCCATTTGTACTGACTAGTTATGATAAAGCGCTTGTGGTGGATAAAAATACGTTGTTCTGTGATAATATTGCAAAGATGTGGCGAGCTTATCGGAATTCAGAAAGCATGATTGTGGCGCCGCGCAATGCTTTCATTGTGTCGCGTGTGAATGACGTTTATTATGAAACTTTGGCGCGTCATCTTGATCAAGTGATGTATGATCCGTATAATTATTTTAGTATCAACGTTTTTATCTGGGATTTTGCCGCTTACCGTGAGAAACAGAAAGCTACTAGTATCAAAAAATTCTACACGATTCCAGATGAGCCAAAACAAATTCGTTCCAAAGAAGAAATCCTCAATATTTTGTGCGAGAAAAATGTTGAGCACTGTGATTTGCGGTGGGGAACTTGGTTGTCATCGGATGCATTGTTGCAGAATCAGCTTCCTTATGCGCCGCTAGAACTATATCAGGAACTTTTGCAGGCGCAAAAAGATCCGGGTATGCTTGTTTATCTGCCGCACGATCCTTGGGAAAAAGATATTTCGCCGCTTACGGAAATTTATTGGCAGGCAGCACGCCAGACGGTATTTTATGAGAACTTGCTGCAGCATGGCACCGATTTGGCGATTTATCGTGCCAAGCATCATAAGAATGAAGTGCTAACCAAGGCTTTCCCGGTCGACGGTACAGCGCGAGCTAAATTGACGCGGATTTTGCCGTATGGGTCGAAGCGCAACCGCGCCGTGAAGAAAGTATTGGGAGTGATGCACTTACGATAATATTGCTGCGACTTTGATGTCGGCATTGACTAACTGTTTTTGTTGCGAGACCTATTTTGCGGTTCGTGATTTCGCTTTATGATCTTCCAGAAAGAGTTTACGCGTAATATAGTTGAAAATCATCGTCACAACTGTAGTGATAATCTTTGCGAGCATGTCATTCAAGCCAAGTTGATAGATGAATAGGTAGAGCAGTACTTCTGAGATTGCAAAGGCAATCCCGCTAAAAACGAAAAATTCGGTAATTAAACGACGACGGGTTTTATTTTTGGTAGTATTGAACACCCAAATTGTATTGATAAAGTAGCTGAGCAAGGTAGAGATAGTAAAAGAGAAGATCTGGGCGATTAGCGGGGCCATTTGTACTAGATATACGAGCACATAGAAAATTGCCCAATCAAATAACGTCGTAGCGACGCCAGCGATGAAGAATTTAGCAAGCTGGGTTAAAGTTTTTTGATATTTAGTCAAATGAAAAATTTTACAACCCCAAGCAACTAATTTGTCGATTAAATCAGGCTTAGAGCTATCTTGATTGACTGATTTGGTTCGGTCCATATCTGTATTATAGCGTAAAATTGTGTTATAATCAAATTATGAAGCCAAAAGTTTCCGTTTTAGTGCCGATTTATAACGTCGAGCAGTATTTGGTGCAATGTTTATCAAGTATTGTTGACCAGACTTTGCAAGAGTTAGAAATCATCTGTATTAATGATGGTTCAACGGATAACTCTTTGACGATCGTGAAGGAATTTGCACGAAATGATGCGCGCATTAAAATTATTGATAAAAAGAATTCTGGTTATGGCGACAGTATGAACCTCGGTCTTAAAAAAGCGCAAGGTGAATACATTGGCATTGTAGAGCCGGACGATTGGATTGAGCCAGTAGCGTTTGAGCAAATGTATCTGGCAGCTAAGGCTGTTCAAGTCGACGGAGTGAATCAGAACAATAAGGCTGCTCAAGACGATACGGTAAATCAGACTGCCAAACTGGCGCCGGCTGATGTGGTAAAAACAAATTTTTACCGTTGTAAGACTAGTGCTAAAAATGGCGTAGAGAATCAACCGGTGGCGGAGATTACTGAGCAAGAGGTAATAAACCCGCGTGACGAGCGCAAAGTTTTTCGGTTTGCCCCTGCGATTTGGTCGGCAATTTATCGACGGAAGTTTTTGGAGGATAATCAAATTGATTTTTTGCCCACGCCGGGCGCTTCTTATCAGGATTTGAGCTTTAGCTTTAAGGTGTGGACCCTGGCTCGGAAGGTGGTGTTACTGCCAGAGGCCTATGTGCATTACCGGGTGGACAATGAGAATTCTTCGGTGAATGATACTAAGAAGATTAATTGCGTGGTGGACGAGTATGCGGAGATTGAGACTTTTCTGTGCGAGCGGGGAATCTTTGCGGATTTTGGCACTACGATGAATGCGGCCAAATTCCGGAATTACCACTGGAACTTTCAGCGCTTAGGCAAAACGCCGGCAAAAGAATTTTATCAAACTTGGCGGCAAGAGTTACTATCGGCGTGGGAAGAAGGTTTACTCAAGCGCGAAGATTTTAGTACAAAGGATTGGGTGGCGCTGAAAACGATCATTAAGCATCCGCGTATGGCGTACCGCGTGCTGAGAATGCGTCGGGCGCTGAAACGCTTTTTGCGCAAATAAATATTTGGTTTTTAAAAACTTCTGCGTGTGCGCCCGTAAGTTGCTCACAATTAGAAAAATTTGTGGGGTATACACTCGTACTCTGCTCGCAAAGTAATTACTAGTCAGTTTTTGGCTTTTTGATATTGCTTTCTTTGATGATATAGATGGGGCGCTTCTTGACTTCAAGATAAGTTTTGGCAAGATATTGACCGATAATACCAATGGAGAAAAGTTGCACACCACTGACGAAGACGATAATACAAGCTAGGGAAGGCCAGCCGCTGGTGGGGTCGCCAAAAGCAAGCGTGCGCACGACGATGAAGATGATTACAATAAAGGCGATTAAGCAGAATAGTAGCCCCACGAAAGAAGAAATGATTAGCGGTACGGTGGAGAAAGCGGTAATGCCTTCCAGTGCGTATTTGAATAACTTCCAAAACGACCAGTGAGTCTCGCCGGCGGCGCGTTCGATATTTTCGTATTCAATCCACTTAGTGTTGAAGCCAACGAAACTATTCAGACCTTTGGAATAACGGTTGTATTCTGGCATGGAGATAAGCGCATCGGCGACTTGGCGAGTCATGAGCCAATAATCGCGGGCGCCATCAACCATCTGGACGTTTGACATAGCATTGATAAGTTTGTAGAAGATGCGTGCACAGAAACTGCGGATTGGCGGTTCGCCTTTGCGCGAAACTCGCCGTGTGCCAACGCGGTCATAACCATCTTCGGTAATTGCGACATACATATCTTTAAGCAGAGCCGGCGGATCTTGGAGATCGGCATCCATCAGCGTAATGTAATCGCCGGTAGCGGCCTCGAGCCCAGCTAGCATGGCGGCCTCTTTGCCAAAATTCCGCGAGAAGGAAAGATACTTAACTTTTGGATCTTTTTCGGCTAAATCTTTCATGACTTGCAAGGTGTGATCTTGGCTGCCGTCGTTTACGAAAATATATTCGAAACTGACCTTATCACCAAAATCCGCCTTGCGCACCCGCTCCATTTCCTTGTAAAACAACGGCAAAGCTGCCTCTTCGTTGTAACAAGAAACAATCACGGAAATTTTCTTCATGGGTATATTATACCATATTTATTGTGTATAGTATGGTTAATCTGGACACCAGAATTCTTCTTTATACCATTTTGCGTATAGAGTCTTATTTGAGCTTGTTGATTGTAGTGTAACTGATAAGTTTGACGCGTTAAATTCAATGTTGCCGTTAGCAGTAGATGACCATCCGGTTAGATTGTAATCATATCCATCCTTGCCTTGGTAACAAGTGCCAAAGAGATTTGGAATAGTGAATGTATGTCGTGTGGCTGATGTTAGCCCCGAAGATTGCTCGGGAAAATCCGTATGAAATTTTTTTAACGCGTCGTCCGTGAATTCATTGTTAGGATCAAAATTAAGCGTGTATGTATACTGTACCACCACTCTTGGCGTCGCCACCAACTTCAAGCTCCCGCTCGCATGATAAGTACCGACATCCGTGTTAGTCCCAAACTTAGCTCCAAAAGTAAGGTTTTTAGTAAAGCTTACTGAATTGTTAGTAAGTGCTGGTACTGTTAAGTTAGTTCCGGTTGTTGTAGGCGCAGTATAAGCAGAAGCATTATCCCACTTATATCCCCATGTATTATTATCAACTACATTACCTGGTTTAATGGTAGTGCTACCGTTAGTAAGATTAGCATTATCTACTGCTAGCGTAAGACTATAACTCTCGGCATTAGTTACTTCTACTTTTACGTCCGTACTCGCTGTAGCTATTCCGCCTTCTGATACTGGTATACTTTTCATAATAGGGTTAGTGAGAGTAAGGGAAGCAGTAGACGTAGTAGATGTAATATCACCTGCTTCTCCGCTTTCTTCTGCTGCATAGGTTGTATCAGTAGAAAACAAACTAATAAATCCCACCAAAAGGAGAGCAAAGACGCAACTACAAGGAATACTATATAACACATTAGACTTCACTTTATTAATTATTGGAATACTATGAAGTTTCTTTTGTCCGTCCTGGAGATAAATCCCCGGCTGGACGTTCTTAGCGTTTAATATTATTTTGCGTTGCATCTTTTGCGCCCTCCTTTTGTAGGTTTGTGGGCTAAAACTTTGCGTAATTTTAACCCAAGGATTTAGTATATATACATCGGGCGGCACATTTTTGGCATCAAAAAAGTAATAGAGTGAGAAAAATTAAACAAAATCTAACATTGATTACGAATCAAAGCTAAATTTAGCAGATTTCCTCATGATACAAAAATGGCACCACGAGCAGGTGTTCAAACCGTTACACATTGTGCTATCATCATTGCTGAGCAGTACGCTGTGGCTCCTGGTGCCATTTATGCATACTGCGTAGCATGAATAAATAAAACATGATAGCTTTTCGAATTGTATAACAGTTTGAACAATTCTATTATATCGCAATTTTAAACTTCTGCATATATGTATTTGTGCCACTTTCCTTAAAATCTACATTTTTAATACAGTGCAGCGGCATCCCTACATTTGCCTTTTCTCCCTATGTATGCTAAGATATAAAGTAGTTATGGGTCGTGTTCCAAATGTGCTCTGCCGCAAGAATCGTATCTTGCTGGGAGAATTAGTTAAGACTGATTTTAAGCTCCGTTATCAAGGGTCGGTTTTGGGCTATCTTTGGGCGGTGTTGCGGCCACTTCTGATGTTTGCGATTTTGTACATCGTGTTTGCAAAGTTATTGCGTTTTGGCGCGGATATTCCGCATTACCCAGTTTACCTGATGACCGGCACAGTGATGTGGAACTTTTTCACTGAGTGCACCGGGCAGGGAATCCAGGCGATTGTGCAACGCGGCGATCTCTTGCGTAAAATTAGTTTCCCAAAATATATTATCGTGGTGTCCGCTACGGCGACGGCGTTAATTAACCTGGCAATTAACTTGGGCGTGATTGTGATTTTTGCGCTCATTAATGGAGTGACGCCGAGCTGGAGCTGGCTCCTAGTGATTCCGCTGGTGTTAGAATTGTACGCTTTTGCGCTAGGTATATCGTTCTTGCTAGGGGCGATTAATGTTAAATATCGTGACGTCACCTCAATTTGGGATGTTTTGATGCAGGCAATGTTTTATGCAGTGCCGATTATTTATCCGATTAGCATGGTGTTGGCGCAGGGTAGTTTTGGGCAGTTGGCGGCCAATCTGATCTTGTTAAACCCAATTGCGCAGGTAATTCAAGACGTGCGTTACAATCTGATTACTGATGCTACGGTGACGACGTGGAGCTTAGTAGAATTTCCGCTCAGTCTTTTCCCAATTTTGCTAGTTTTCCTTGTTTTGGCATTAGCGGCATTATTCTTCCGGAAACGTTCAAAACATTTTGCGGAGGAGGTGTAGATGAGCAAGAAGCTTAAAATAACCTTAAAAAAGTCCGGTAAAAGTGATGTAGCCTGTGGAAAAGTTGTGAAAAAAATGTGCAGCAATGCTGATAGGCCTGTGGAAAAGTCAGATCGTATGGTGGATAAAACGCAGGCAGAAGTGGAAAACGACGCAAAAAAAGTGGACAACTTCGGCACGGACAGTGGAAAACCTGCGCAAAAAACCGTCATTAAGGTGGAAAACTTGTGCAAAAGTTTTCGCTTGCCAACTGAGCGAGCAGCTGGGCTAAAACAAGCCATCTTTAACTGGCTGAAGGGAATTAAAGGCTATACCGAGCATGAAGTTCTAAAAGGAGTGAGTTTTGAGGTTAAGCAGGGTGAGTTCTTGGGCATTGTGGGCCGCAACGGTTCTGGCAAGTCGACACTGCTGAAGTTGCTGGCGCAGATTTATTATCCCAATTCCGGTACAATCGAGGTAAATGGAACGTTGGTGCCGTTTATTGAACTAGGAGTTGGTTTTAACCCGGAACTGACTGGGCGGGAAAATGTTTATCTCAATGGTGCACTGCTGGGTTTCTCGCGCAAAGAGATGGACGCGATGTACGACGAAATTGTAAAATTTGCCGAGCTGGAGCAGTTTATGGATGCCAAGCTGAAGAATTACTCCTCGGGCATGCAGGTGCGTTTGGCGTTCTCGATTGCGATTCGGGCCAAGGGCGATATCTTGATTCTCGATGAAGTGTTGGCGGTAGGCGATGCGGAGTTCCAGCAGAAATGCAATGACTATTTTGCGAGCCTGCAGGGAAAACAGACTGTGATTCTAGTGACGCACGACATGGGTAATGTGCGGCGTTTTTGTGACCGTGCGATTTTGATTGAGAATGGCGAAGTGATGGCGGAGGGCAAGCCGGAAAAAGTCGCCGAGGCGTATGAAAAATTGTGGCAATAAAATAAGTAAAGGAGGCAAGATGCAAAAGTACGATGTTTTGGTGGTGGGTGCAGGGTTATTTGGTTTAACAATGGCGGAACGGCTCGCTAACGAGTTGGGCAAAAATGTCCTTGTAATTGACAAACGTAATCATATTGGCGGTAACTGTTACTCAGAATTTGACCCGGAAACCGGCATCGAATGTCATAAATACGGGGCGCATCTTTTCCATACTTCAGACGAGGCGGTTTGGGAATATGTGAATCGCTTTACGGATTTTACAAATTATGTACACAAAGTTTATATTACACATAATGGCGAAGTTTACCCGATGCCGATTAATTTGGGTACAATCAACCAATTCTTTGGCAAAGCCTATACACCAGATGAAGCACGTGCAGTAATCGCCGAGCAAGCGGCGAGTGCGCCAGCTGAACCGCAAAACTTGGCTGAGCAGGGAATCTCGCTAATTGGCAAGCCGCTCTTTGATGCTTTTATCAAGAATTACACCGCTAAGCAGTGGCAGACTCCGGCTGAGGAGCTTTCGCCGGACATTATTAAGCGTTTGCCAGTGCGTTATAATTATGATAACCGTTACTTTAATAATACTCATGAAGGTTTGCCAGTTAAAGGTTATGAAGCTTGGTTCCAGAAGATGATTGATAGTTGCGGCGACAAAGTGGAAATGCGTCTAGAGACGGATTATTTCACTGATCCAGAAATCCAGAAATTGCGCGATGCAAAAGTTCTGACAATTTATACTGGTCCGATTGACCGTTTTTATGACTATAAATTCGGCGAACTCAAATGGCGTAGTATTGAGCTAGAAAAAGAAGTGGTAAATGTAGATGACTATCAGGGTTGTCCGGTGATGAACTATGCCGATTTGGAGCCGAAGTATACACGGATTCATGAGTTCAAACATTTTCATCCGGAGCGACATAACGATGGTTATGCCGACAACTCGGGCAAGACTGTGATTGTACGTGAATATAGTAAAACTTGGACGCGTGATGATGAACCGTATTATCCGGTCAATACGGCGGAAGATCGAGAGAAGTTGGCCAAATATCAAGACTTGGCGTCTCGAGAAGAGTCGGTAATTTTCGGTGGCCGTCTCGGTGAGTATGCTTACTATGATATGGATAAGACGATTGCGGCAGCGCTGGCTAAATTTGCCGAGATAAAAGAAAAGTCGTAATATGAAAGATCAAAGCGTGGGCGCAAATCGCTATTTGCCACTAATCTCAGTAATTATTCCTGTTTACAATGTGGCAAAAGTTTTGGAACGCTGTGTCGAATCAGTGCGCAAGCAAATTTACCCAAACTTAGAAATTATCTTGGTTGATGATGGCTCAACCGATATGAGCGGCAAGTTTTGTGACGTTTTTGCCAAAAAAGATGCGCGGGTAAAAGTGGTTCATCAAGCCAATCTAGGCCTGTCGGCCGCTCGCAACGTGGGGTTAAAACTTGCCACTGGTAAATGGATTACTTTTGTTGATTCCGATGATACGATCCAGCCGGAGATGATTGATCTATTGCATCGGATGTGTTATGAGTACCGCACCAAGATGTCGATTTGTAGTTATTGTGAGATTAGAGAGGGTAGCGAAGGGAAGAATGAATCTAATGGCCATGAGCATCAATTGGCTAATGCGGGCAAGCGGAGCGTGGATAAAAATGTTGACGCCGCCAGTCTGATTACCGGCAAAGAACTAGGCGCTGCAGGTGTAAAAGTCCTAAATACGCTGGAGTGCCTCACGGCGATGTTGTGTGAAGATGGCTTCTCGATGTCGGCGTGGGGTAAACTTTATGCAAGGGAACTATTTGATTTAGTACAATTTCCGGAGCGCCGACTCTATGAAGATGTCGGTACTACCTATCGTCTGGTAATGCAATGCCCGCAAATCGCGGTGTCGAAAGTGCAAGCCTATGATTATTATCAGAATACCAGCTCGATTACGCAACAAGATTTTACTTTGCGCAAAATGGATTTGATTGATTTAACAGATCAGATGTGCGACGATCTGTTACAGTGGGGCAAAAAGTTGGAGCCAGGAGAACATTTAGTTCTAGAAAATTTAACTAAAAAACGCCGTATGCATGCGCGGTTTAGCATCTTACGTCAGATTGTGATGCTAGATTTTAGTCAAACCAATGACCCGGCGTCAATTAAACTAGCGCAACAAAATGTGGTGAAATATTTGCGCAAACATAAAAACGATGTACTCAAAAATCCGCTAGCTTCGCGGCGCGACAAGCTTGCAATGCGTAGTTTGCAATGCGGCTTACCAGTTTTTAAGATGGCTTGGCAGAAGTATGCGGCGCGAAAATCCGCAACTGATCAGGCTCGTAAGTGACTTGACGCATTCAAAAGTTTCAATAATTAGCGCAGGTAGATCAGTGTATCTAAAAATAAATAATTAAATGTCTTCACGTAACTTGAGACCCTCGTGCTCTAGAAAAGCGAGAGTATCACGCATGGCGTCTTCGATCGTGAGTTCGGTCGTCCAGCTAAGTTCCTTGGTAGCCAAGCTGGGGTTAGCATAGAACTCCGGCAAATCACCGGGGCGGCGACCAACGATTTGGCACGGTAATTTTTTGCCGCTGGCGTTATCAAAATATTCTACCATGTCGAAGACCGAAGTGCCAAAACCAGAACCGAGATTATATACTTGTACTCCTGGCTGCATGTGATCTAATGCTGCCAAGTGGCCTTTTGATAAGTCAACCACATGAATATAATCGCGAATACAACTACCGTCGGGCGTAGGGTAGTCATCGCCATAGATCGAAAGTTGGTCAATCGCGCCGGTAGCAACTTTGACGATAATCGGCATGAGATTATTAGGTTTGTCATTTGGATCTTCGCCGAGTAGTCCAGATGGGTGTGCACCAATTGGATTAAAGTAGCGCAAAATCGTCACGGAGAATGCCGGATCGGCGGTAGCGACATCTTTGAGGATTTCTTCAATCATAAACTTAGTGCGACCGTAGGGACTAGGAATGTCGTGACCAACTTGCATAGTTTCGACATATTTAGGTGTTGCTTGTACGCCGTAAACGGTAGCTGAGGAAGAAAAGACGATTTTCTTGACGCCATACTCTTGCATACATTCAAGTAGATTAATTGTGCCGCCAACATTATTTTCATAATAGCGCAAGGGCTGCTCGACTGATTCACCAACGGCTTTAAGGCCAGCAAAATGAATCACTGCGTTGTAATTATTTTCGGCAAAAACCTTTCCTAAAGCTTCAGCATCGCGCAAATCAACATCATAAAAATTCGGTTTGGTGCCAGTAATTTCTTGAATTCGGTCAAGCACATCCAACTTGCTATTATAGAGATTATCCAGAATCTCCACCTCGTATCCAGCTTGGATCAATTCCACGGCTGTATGTGAACCAATATATCCCGTGCCCCCTGTAACTAAAATCTTCTTTCCCATATCTAAGTTCATTATAACATGTAAGTAAGGCAGCAAGCATTAAATATAATGTTTTATTGGTTTTATTAAGCTTCAAAAGTTTTAATCTTGCTTGAGTTTTTGTGAAAGTCGTTTGATAGAGAATTGATCCAAAGTTAAAAGCACGCTCAGTGGAGCCGTGAGTAAAATTGTCAGAATTATCCAAAGCGTGTCCATATTGAAGCCGATCATTAAAGTATTGCTAGGTGTGAAACCATAAAAATCAGTCAATAACTTGGTTAGATACGAAGCATCGAGTCCGCTAACAATCAAAGCAATCAAAAGTGAAGCCAGAAAAACGTAAAGTAAAAGTGTTAAGCTAACTTCTATAATATATCCGAGCGAAATAATAATCAAATCAAAAGTATTAGCGCCTAATGCACGATAAACTACTATTGAATGCATACTTTGATCAAGCAGATAAACGTAAGTGCCAATTGCGATGACGCCAGCAATGATTAAGAAGGCAACCTGGAGTAGAGTAGTAAGGCCATCGCTGGTATGAAAGCGAATATAACTATTGTAAGAATTATTCAATAATTCGATAGCAGGAAAGCTTCGGCGCTCTTCGGACAACGTTTGGTAAGTTTTATATGCATTGGCAGGATCCGGAAATCTGACTAGTGTAATTGGTCGCGTGGCGGCCGCTTGGTTGAGAGGTTCATAATTACCCAGTGAATCCGGGCTGTAGTTAGCAACTTTACCACCAAAGAAGAGGTCGGCCACATGAAAATCTTGGAATAGTTCTTCAATGCCGTCATGTTCAATGAAGGATTGATTAGGCTTGATAGTGGCTTTACTGAGATCAAAATCTGCTAAATTAGCTAAAATTTCTAACGTTGACAAGTCGCCGTCTTCTGGGAATTGTTCGGGTGCAACTTGTGCGACTAACTCGCCGCCATTAGCTAAAGAAGTTGCCAGGGCGCGCTTAGCAGCACCGGCACTATCGGTATTGAGACCTAATAATAAATAAACTGGCTCAGAAATCTTACCTGATTCATGCATGATGATGCGTTCAGCTCCGTTAGCAAGGAAATTAATTGTCAGCAGAATAACAAAAATCAGGCCGGCGCCAAGCAATGAAAACGCGATAGTTTTCTTGCGTGCAGCGAAATCAGCATGGCTAAGCTTGAGGAGTTGGCGTATTTTCATGGGCTAAATTACTTGAATTTGGCGTGGTGGCGGAAGTTGCATTTTTCGGCGCAGGCTGCTGAGTTTCTGGGTCGATCATCAATGGTTGTTGATCGATTGGGTTTGTATTGCGGAATTGATCAGTGACATCTTGTACCTGGGCATCTACTACATGTAAAACTTGATTGGCAACGTGAAAAAGTCGTTCGTCATGGCTAGCAATAATCATCGTAGCGCCAGTTTGTTGCCATACTTCTTGGAAAAGTTGTACTACGTTGCGCGCGTTCATCGGGTCAAGATTATTGGTTGGCTCATCGGCAAGGATAATTTTTGGATTCATAAAAAGTGCCCGAGCAATACATGCACGCTCAATCTGCCCGCCCGACACCGCATCAGGTTTACGCGCTAAGACTTCGGTAATACCGAGCATCTGCGCCAATTCGTGCGTCCGATTATCACAAGCCGCACTATCAAGATTTGCAAAAGTGCCTGGTAAAGCAATATTCTCAGCCAAAGTTAATTGCGGTTGCAGATAAAAACCTTGAAAGACAAATCCAACTTGATGGCGATAGAAATCAGTGCGCGCCTTGCCAGAAAGTTGACTAATATCTTGTCCGTCGATAATAATCGCGCCTTCGGTAGGTAGCTCTAGGCCACCAATCATATTCAGCAAAGTCGATTTGCCGGCCCCACTTTCACCAGTCAACACCGTGAAACTCTGATTAGGAATTTCCAAGCTCACATCACGCAAAACATCTTTGCGACCATGCTTAGTTTTAAAAGTTTTATAAACATTGTGTAAGGCAATTGTTGGCATAATTTCATTGTAGCACAAAAACTCGCGCATAATTTAGAACTGCTATATAATTGAAATATGAGAATTTCGCAAGCCATCAAACTTGGACATCGTAGCCTAGCTGGCCATCGACGTCGCAATTTAACTACAATTATTATTATCGGCGTGACTTTTGGTTTTATGATGGGCGTGATCTTCTTGACTCAGGGTGCGCAAAACGCGATTCGGCGTGCCGCGGACGACGCGATTGGCGAGAATTATTATCTGGGGATTGAGACGGATTTTTACAACAAAAAACGCTGTCACGAGGAACCAATTCCGGATCAACCTAATGCTTTTAATATTATTTGTGAGCCGCACGATTTGGAACAACTGCAACAAAAAGTCCAAGCTGCGAACGGGGAAATTCTCGCTACTTCGACTGACCAACTCTTGCTGATACCGCCAGAAAAAGTCGCGCAGTTTATTACGGTTGATATGGATACGGTTCCGGATGACGTAGTGCCGGTACTCTTGGATCCTAATATGATTTTCTTCAACCTTTATGGCGAAAATGCCTATAAGAAGATTGACTTTGAAAAGGCAAATCTAATGCGTAAGGGAATTCTTAATGACGATATTGGGCACGTGCGCGAAACTTTGTATGTGCCAACCGGGCTTGCAGAAACTGTTGGTGTGATTCCGAACGGTAGTATTCATTGGTTAAGCAACGGCATGTCGCTTAACCCCTTGGATTTCATTCTTGACTTTTTGGGTATGAATTCAACTATGTATAGTAGCATAACGCTAGATAATGGTTCGACGGCGGTACGCGAATATGCAGCTCAGATGGGTAGTAGTTCAATTGCCGAGAATATGTTGCAAGCACTGTTGCGGTTTGATAGTTTTGAGGATGCGCAACGTTTTGCGGAGGCTAATACTTGTCAGGTTTACGAAAGTAGTATGGGTTGCGAGAAAGAGTTTTTCCTAGAGTCAATGCTTGATAACCGTGTAGCTCTGGCCGAAACCGCAGACCTAGTCTGGTGGGGTTTGGGCATTGCCGAAGCGGTTTTGATAATAATTGCAGTAGTTATTACGTTCTTTACTTTACTGAAAGTTTTGCATAATGAGAAAAAGACGATTGCGCTTTATTATTCATTGGGCGCTTCGACTGGTGATGTGATGAAAATTTACTTATCATATATGCTAGAAGTTTGTCTCTTGGCAGTGGGATTTGCGGTGCTATTGGGATTAGGAATTGCTGTAGTGGTAAATATTCTCAATGCTTCGGCGGTGGCGGATCTGTTAACCGTAGCTTACGTAAAAGATATTACTTGGCCGATTATTTTAGTGGGTTGGAACTTTGATATTGCCAAAATTATTATCGTGATGCTACTGGTGGCACCAGTGACGGCATTGCTTTGTATGAAAATGTTAAGTAAGCGGTAAGCCGCAACCGGTTTGGTCTTGAAAATTACAGAATAAGGCCGACCACAATGTAAAACGGTCCGGTTTTCTCTAGAATATGCTATAATATATAGTATATGAAGCGAGACACGGGGTTATTTTTCCACATCTTTTTGGTTTTTGGCGACGCGTGTGCGATTTTGCTCTCTTTTTGGCTGGCGTATTTCATGCGTACACACCTGGATCAGCGGCCGTTTTATTTTGATGCTGACCCGTCGCGATTCATTTTGTCGATGGTGGTGATGGTGCCAGTATTCTTGATTATTTTGGCTACTGTTGGCTTATATAGTAAGAGGATTGTGCTAGGCCGTAGTCGCTGGAAAGAAGCCGGGCGGATTTTTCTAGCCTCGGTGATTGGTATGATGGCAATTATTACGTGTGACTTTTTCTTTGCGATGGATCTTTTTCCGGTACGCGTGATGGCAATCTATGCCATGATCGCGTGTTTTATTTTGCTGGGTTTGTTTAGAGGTACGATTCGTTGGGGACGCAATTTTGCGCTTAAACGGAATCGGCGCACGGCTCTAAGGGCGATTATTGTTGGTAATACTAAAAATACTGAATATCTAGCCGATTATATTGCGGCTTATCCAGAGTCGGGTTTTCGGTTGGCAGGTGTGGTGTCGGGCGCTAGATTTATTCCAAAAGATTTACGCCGCAAGCAATATTCGTCGCTTAAAGAAGCACTAAAGAAAACGCGGCCGGATGTGATTTTTCAGACTGATGATCGTAATACCGAATATGTTTATCGGCAGGCAATTAATCATCACTTGTTGTACTACTTTGTACCTTCTAATGCAGCTTTGACCGCGCAGATGGGGGAACTAGAACTGGTTGGTAGTACGCCGGCGATTTTAGTACGAGCAACGCCGCTGGCCGGTGGGGCAAGGTTCGTGAAGCGCTGTGGTGATTTGATTTTAGGATCGATTATTTTATTGTTAGCGCTGATTCCAATGGGAATTATCTGGCTGGCGGAAAAGATTTCTGATCCACATTCGCCAGCCCTGTATTCAGAGATTCGATTATCGCGCTACAATCAGCGATTTAAGATTTATAAATTCCGCTCCATGAAGCCAGAATATAACGGCTTGTCGCCCGAGGAGGCCTTTAAGGCTATGGGCAAACCCAACTTAATTAAAAAATATCGTGCTAATGGTGACATGATTCCGAATGATCCACGGATTTCTAAGTTTGGTAAGTTTTTACGTGCTACTTCGCTAGACGAGCTGCCGCAGTTATTTAATGTTATTAAGGGTGATATTTCGCTAGTGGGGCCGCGGGCTTTGGTGCCAGGAGAGTTGCGTCACTACGGTGATCGTTCGTTGCTATTGTCAGTTAAGTCTGGTTTAACGGGTTTAGCACAAGTTTCGGGGCGGCGGGATATTTCTTTTGAAGAACGGCGAGCGCTGGACTTGTATTATATTCAAAATTGGTCAGTGTGGCTGGATCTCAGGATTATCATTCGGACAGTTGGTGCGGTGTTATTATGTCGAGGGGCAAAATAAAAGTTTATGATGACCCGATGCAAATCTGAGCCGCGAGTAGCCTTAGTATGTGATTGGCTGACTACGCCAGGTGGCGCCGAGAAAGTGCTATTGGAATTGCATCGTATGTATCAACAAGCACCGATTTATACTTCGCAATATCGACGGCGGGGAATTGATTGGTTTGATGATGCAGAGGTGCGCACAGGCTGGCTACAGATCTTTCCGGCAAAGTTGCGCAAAGTTCTCGGACCGCTCCGTCAAATTTATTTTAACCACCTAGATCTATCGGAATATGATGTAGTGATTTCAGTCACTGGAGCAGAAGCAAAGTCGGTGCGCACGAAGTCGCGCGATGGTGCGCACGAGGCGTATCATCTTTGTTATTGTCACGTGCCAACGCAATATTATTGGCAAATGTATGATCAATATATTGAGAATCCGGGGTTTGGTTTTTTGAACCCCATAATTCGGACATGTTTAAGGCTGTTCGTGGGGCACTTACGCAAAGCTGATTATGCAGCTGCGCAGCGACCGGATCAGTTTGTGACCATTTCTAACTATGCTAAGCGGCGGATTCAGCAATACTATCATCGTGAGGCTAAGGTTGTTGCGCCGCCAGTAGAGGTGCAAAAGTTTTTCACTAAAAAACCAACTTTTTCCACTAAAGCCGCGGATTTATCCACCAATTCGTTTAAGAAATCCACAATTCAGAGCGATTTTTTCGCCAAAAAAGCTAAAAAATCCACAAATACAGCTAGTTTTTCCACAACTTTTCCACAATTTTTCCACAGTGAGAATTCTAAAAGAACAATTCCATACTATATTATCGCTTGCCGACAAGTGACATGGAAACGGGTTGATTTGGCAATTCAGGCGTGCTTGGAGGCAAAGCGCCCGCTTTTAGTGGTTGGCAATGGGCCAGAGCATGCGCGGCTAGTTGATTTGGCGGCTAATTCGCCATGGATTCAATTTTTGCCGTGGGTGCAAACTGAAGAATTAGCATTTTATCTTCAACATGCGCGAGGATATATTTTTCCGAGTTTGGAACCATTTGGCATTGCGGCCGTAGAAGCATTGGCAGCTGGTTGTCCAGTGATTGCATATGATGAAGGCGGTAGCCGAGATTTTATTAAGGCGGGACAAAACGGGGTTTTATTTGCGGAGCAGACGGCATCGTCGATTGTGGCGGCGATAGAGGAATTTGAGCGTATTAAGTTTAACCGCTCTCAGGTGAGCGCTTCGGCGCAGCCATTTGCGGCGATAGAATTTCGGCGCAAGATTCAACGGCTGGTAGCGCAAGGCTTGGGAGCTAGCGTGACTCCGACCCCATTGCGACATCAAAAACATAGTCAGCGCCAGAAACACTAAGGAGGAATAGATGAAAATATTAAAAAAGATTTTATGGGGATTGCTCTACGCTTTGCCGGCAGTATTATTCTTCTCTTATTATCCAGTCATCTCATTTGGTAGCAACGATTCGATGAATTTTGAGTTATCATTACCGTTGATTTGGCTAGTAGTTTTTGATGTCCTGGCGTTTATCTGGCTCATTGGGTGGGGAATCAAGCAAAAACGTTTAGGAGTTACAAGTTTTCCCGGCATTTCTGATCGGCGTTTCTTTTTGCTGGCGCTTTTTCCATTATACTTAACCTTTACTGTGCTATGGTCAGCCAATCGGTTGCGAGGATTGCTAACGATTGGTGTGATATGGTTGGTATTTTTTGCCGTCTTTGCAATGTTATTTGTATTGCCGCTTGATGGTAAACCGCGCAAACTACGCACGCATGTCTTGCTGGTGTTTTTTGTATCAGCAGTACTCGTGTGCAAATTTTGCTATGCACAAAGCATCATGGATATTCTTGGTGTTGACCGCGAGCATACGCTGTTATGTCTGGGTTGCACCTATCGCTCATTTGGTTTTCCGCATCCTTCGGGTTTTGCAATTGAGCCGCAGTTTATGGGTAATTTATTGCTGGCCCCTACCTTAACAGCACTTTATTTATTGGTTTTTCGGGAGCGCACAGCCTACCGTAGATTAACCAAAGATATTGATGAGCTTGAGGATATGGCCGAACAGACAGTTTTGCATGAGCAGGTGAAGATTCCGCGCGTTAATTGGGCAAAATGGCAGACAATCGGTATGACAATCCTGGCGGGATTCTTATCGATGACGCTTTTCTTCACTTTTTCACGGGGAGCTATTTACGCTTATGCAGTGGCGTTAATCGTATTGTTAGTTTTTGCTGTTCGGCGCAAAACTTTTCGTTGGCGTTTAATTGCCGTGCCGGTAGTAAGCTTTCTGCTAGCTTTAGGCTTGCAGGGAACTTTTGCGGCAGTTGGGCCAACTGCGGAAACTTTCGGCTCAGCAGTCGCAAAATCTGTACATCAACTGTCATTGGGAATTATCGATTTACGCCCTATCATGGGCAACCATACGGACGCCGGAGCCGATGGGGGCACCGATATAACCGTAGAAAATTCTAGTTCAGATAGAGAAAAAGTTGTAGAAAGCTTTGATAGTGATAGTGATGACCATCCTAATAACGCGATTTTTGAGGGTTATGTGGTAGAATCGACCAATATCCGACTTAAATTTAATCAGGTAGCGTTGAAAACTTGGTTAGGTGAGTCGGAGCCCGCAGCGCCAGAATCGAAGGCCTTGGAATTTAATATTGCGCGCATACTTTTTGGTGTGGGGATTGGTGGTGCTGGTACTGCGATGCATGATGCCTATCCAGACAAAGTGACATCACCAAAAGAAATTGTCCAGCACGAAGGTTTTAGCCTACTGTTAGAATCGGGTTTGGTAGGTATTGGCTTAATGATTCTCGGTTTGCTAGTAGCTTTCTGGCCACGAATTTTTACCAGCAAGTTTTTGGATGGGCGCGCCGCTGTTGCAGCAAAGCCTGTCAACATGCTTTGGCAGCACCCTGCATTGCCATTATTAGTGGCCTTGATTGTGGCGTATTTAGTGACTCTAAACTTTTTCTCGGGGTTACCAAATGCTCTGCATATTTATTTGATACCACCGCTACTATATCTGATTTTTCAGGCGCAAGCCACGTCTAGATCTCGAGCCAAGGCGCCTGTTACGCAAAAATCTCAAAAAATTCTTAAAACTTCTTGATTTTCTCGCTAAATGCGGTATAATAGAAGTACGTCGCGGGATAGAGCAGTCTGGTAGCTCGTTTGGCTCATAACCAAAAGGTCGT
>CAZWCY010000002.1:0-78362 GCA_964633035.1 uncultured Candidatus Saccharibacteria bacterium
ATTAATAATTCTGGTAGCATCGTGGCCCTCCTTTTTGTTGATAGTATATATACTTGGCCTACAATGTCATTTCTATGTTTTACCTTAATAAGTAATAGAGCTATCTAACCGTAAAGTATGTATAATAAAAACGACACCGCAAGTGGTGTTCTAACCAAATCAACTTAGTAAACTGTGCAGCCTACGAATTGATCTTGCGATGCCGTATATTATTCGCACGGAAGCACATGTCTCACCAAGAAACGGTTCACATATTTATAGTTGATTTTAGTTAGAACATTTCAATTATACCATACAAAATCTTAAATCGCGATACAAAAAATCAAACTATGAAGTTTTCCACAAAAGATGCACTAAAAACTACACTTAAATTATAAGCTCTAACTAGAATATTTATTCTTCGCCCAAAAGTTTTAACAATTCTGCTTCATCAATCACAGTAATACCGAGTTTGGCAGCTTTTTCAGTTTTACCCTTGCCAGCCTTAGCGCCCGCAATCAATGCAGTGGTAGTTTTGGTTACTCCGCCAGTCACCGTAGCACCCAATGCTCGCAATTTATCTTCAGCTTCCTCGCGCCCCATGCGGTCTAGCGTGCCCGTCACGACATAACTTTTACCAACCAACGGCAGACCATCCAGCTTCACCTCTTCCGGCCGTACTCCCAGTTCACGTAATTCTTGCAACATTTTAAGATTATCTTCATCGGCAAAATACGCCAAAATCGATTCCGCTACCACTTTGCCAATATCCGACATTTGCAACAAATCTTCCTCGGTGGCTTGCTCAAGTTTTTCAATACTACCAAACCCACGTGCCAAAGTTGTTGCTGTTTGTGCCCCCACGTGCCGAATTCCCAAAGCCGTGATGAATTTATTCAGCGGCGGTCGTTTGCTCTGCTCAATCGCATTTACTAAATTCTGCGCCGACAGTTCACCAAATCTTTCCAGTTGCATCAACTGCCCTACTTTAAGACGATATAAATCCGCAATGCTTTTTACTAAGTCCATATCTACCAGCACTACGACGTTCTTTTCGCCTAAACCTTCAATATTGAGAGCCGGCTTGGAAGCATAATATTGCAAAGCACGTTTTAGAATCAGATCTGAGTTTTCGCCTTTCACCCGATAAACCACCTCACCATCCGCTCGCTCAAACTCCAATTCTGGATATTGCTCATGCAACGCGGCTTCATAATTAAATGGCTGTGTGCCAGCTGGTCGCAAACTCGTCAAAACTTCCTTCACTTGCGGAATAATATCACCAGCTTTATAAATAATCACCGTGTCACCAATGCGCACGTCGAGCCGTGCAATTTCATCAGCATTGTGCAAACTGGCATGCTTAACCGTACTACCAGCTAGTTGCACTGGATCAAAAATTGCCACTGGCGTTGCCGCACCCGTGCGACCAATCGAAATCACAATGTCTCGCACTTTGGTAGTAGCTTCTTCGGCCGGGAACTTAAAGGCCACCGCCCCACGCGGAGTTTTACCGACGATGCCTAGTTTTTGAAAAACTGGTCGGTTATTAATTTTGATCACCATGCCGTCAGTATTAAATGGCAAATCCTGGCGCGTTGCATCAAGATGTTTGATCTCTGCAAAAACCGCCTCCATGCTTGTAAAAACTTTATCCTGTCCAGAAGTCCGAAAACCCAGCTCGCGCAGCTTAGCATAAGATTCACTATTTTTGGCTAAGTTTGGCGTTACTAAATCATAGGCCATAAACTTCAGCCGGCGGCTTGCAGCGATCTTGGGATCCAACTGACGAATACTACCAGCTGCCAGATTACGCGGATTTGCGTAAGCTTTTTCACCGGCTTTACGTTGCTTAACGTTTAACTCTTCAAAATCTTTCTTAAAAATCACAATCTCGCCGCGCGCTTCTACATGGCTTTGCTCGGGAATCCGGAGCGGTACATTTTCAATCGTGCGCACATTCATGGTGACGTCTTCACCCACCAAACCATCACCACGTGTTACCGCTTGCACCAAGAAACCATTTTCATAATGCAACGCACATGCCAAACCGTCCATCTTAATATCAGTAAAAAACTCTGTAATTTTACCTACCAGTTTCTCATTGCTAGCTACCCATTCCCGAATTTCATCTTCCGAAAAAACGTCCGCCAGCGAAATCATACGCTCCTGGTGAGTGACTTTTTCAAACTTATCCAAAGCTTTACCCGCCACCCGCTGCGTAGGTGAATCAGGCGTGATTAATTCCGGAAAAGCTTTTTCTAGTTCTGAAAGTTCATGCTTTAAAGAATCCGCCGCTGCTTCCGACATAATTGATTCATCTAACACATGATAATGATATCGATAATCGTTAATTAATTCTCTCAGTTTGAGAATGCGCTGCTCGGCTTCCGCTTTTTCAATTTTCATTTCTTACCTCCACAAAATCACATCTACTTTTCTTGATAATCTAAAATCCAGCGATAGTAACGATAAATATAAATGGTCGCATAGATAAAGACAAAACAAGTGACCATAAGTAAGAAGAACGGCACTATTGGCACGCCGTAAAGCCAGTCCCACATACTTTTGAGCCAGAGATCAAGCATGATAATCGGTGTCATAACCACTGCATAAACTAGTGCCACCACAATAAACAAATAGATAATCCGAATAATAAATTTTGTACGCCGCCCCGCCATCAAATCTGAAGCCGAAGCCAAAGCCTGAATCGGATAAACTCCCGGCGCTGTTACCGCTACTAGTGCAATTAGTGAACTAGATAGAAGATATACTGAAATTAGAATCATTAAAGCGGCAAAAATAAAGTACACCAAAGCATAAAACGGCGTCGACAAAAAGCCAGTCGCCACGGCTGCCGAGTAAGTAATAATGACCAACATAATCGGGATAGCTTGGATAAAAATCACCACAAACACTAGCAAAGCCGAAATTAAAGGCGATAAAGCATTATACAGACCATCACGCATTTTAGGCTTACCGCCAGCTAAGAAGTGTCGAGTCAGATAAATTGTCACCAGCCAAATCACTAAAAACAACAGTAGCATAAACACCATTTGCACTTCGCCCATGCCGGAATCAAGACCTCCTGTCGTCACTGTAGATAGCAAAAGCAATGCCGCCTTCGCAAAGTTGCCAATTGACTGACCACCTAATTCCGCGTCAGTACTATCAATTGAATCCTGAAATTGTGTATAAAGATCTTCGCTTAATAATCCCACTAGCAAAATATACATTACCACCATCACGGCAATAAATGGTACAAAAGTTTTCCAGTATTTACCGAAAAATTGAAAAGTTGTCACTGCGTGCGACAACAGACCTGGCGCTTTAGTTTCTCGTACATAATCTTCACGATAGGAACGTTTAAAACTCCGATGCAACCGCACACGTTGAGAGCGAAAATCTCGCCACCGCGTTTTAGTCTTCGTGACTGCTCGCTTAGTGCGTCGCCATAGGGCACTCGTGGAACGACGAGTTGTTTTAGAAGGCGCCTTTGCCATGCTCTAGCCTTTCAATGCGTTTCTCAATCGGCGGATGCGTACTAAACAAACCATTGATGGCACCTTTTCGTAAAGGGTTATTAATAAATAAGCCTTCGGTAGCAGGATTTTGATGGCGCATTGGCCGAGCATGTGTATCAAGTTTTTTGAGAGCCGAAATCATACCTTCTGGATAGCGTGTAATATGTGCTGCTGACGCATCCGCTAAATATTCACGCTCCCGCGAAATTGCAAGCTGTGCTAGTGAAGCTGCTAGCGGCGCCAAAAGCGATACGATAAACAGTACGATCACGCCAATTGGACTGTTATCGTCACTATCATTACGATTAGTATAAAAAATCATGCGTACGCTTAAGTCTGTGATGTAGCCAATTAAACAAACTAGTCCAAAAGTAATCATCGACACCCGAATATCGTAGTTCTTGACGTGCGACATTTCATGCGCCATAACCGCCGATAATTCCTTATTATCCATAATATCAAGCAATCCAGTCGTGGCCGCCACCATCGCATGTTTAGGATCACGACCTGTCGCAAAAGCATTTGGCGCCGGATCATCAATAATATAAACTTTTGGCATCGGTAAACCAGTGGCAATTGAAATATTTTCTACAGTATTATACAAGCGCGCATTATCACGTTTAGTAATCTGTTTAGCACCTGTCATCATCACCGCCAGCTGGCCGGCAGCAAAATATTGAATAATTGCATAAACTGTCGCAATTGCTAATACCCAGACCGCCACCCACCAATCCTTCATGAAATACGCGACCAGCCAGCCAATCGCCGCAATAATCAACACAAAAAACAGCATAATTAATACGGTATTGCGTTTATTAGCGGCGATTTGCTTGTACATGGCTATACTCCAGTGGAGAAAGGCTTCACACTACTCAAATTTCACTTCAGGAGCTTTTTCGATTGTAGCCTTCTCGTTTTCTGGTACCTCGAAATATTCACGCTTCTTAAAATGACCAATCATATTATTAATAATATTTGACGGGAACATCTTAATCTTAGTATTAAGCTCCTTGGCACCAGCATTATAGAAACGGCGTGCAGCCTGAATTTTATCTTCTACATCTTGCAATTGTAGTTGCAGTTGCTGGAAGTTAGTATTAGCTTTGAGCTCAGGATATGCTTCAGCAATAGCGAAAATCTTCGACAAAGCACCTTCAAGCGTGCGCTCCGCTTCGGCCGCCGATTTAACACTGTTGGCGCTCATTACTGCCGAACGAGCCTTAGTGACGTCTTCAAAAGCACTCTTCTCATGTTTAGCATAACCCTTCACGGTCTCAACTACGTTTGGAATCAAATCCGCACGATACTTGAGCTGCACTGTGATATCAGACCAAGCCTCGTTAACGCGCTCATCTAGCTTCACTAGGCTATTGTATGTGCCCCAGAACAAAGCAATTATAATTACTACGATTGCAATCACAACAATTGCGATAATCCAACCTAAACTCATCTATATTCTCCTTAATGATAAGTCTATTATATATGACTCTTCAGATTCTGTCTACTATTCTCAACTACATAACTGATTGAACAATGGCTTGCAAGACGCCAAAACCAGCTAACAGACAGATAATCACAATGTAAATAATTAAGTAGCAAAACTGCGAACGAGCGAAGTTTCGCAAGTTATGATTACGAGCCATAAAAGCAAAACTGATACAAAGTACCCAACCGACCACTGGGATTGCAAACAAGAACTGATAGCCAAAATAGCCCCACATGCCAATCGGCTCATAATCATCAGGGATCACATATTCGCGTGGTGCGGTAGTTGCTGCCACAGATCGAGATTTTTTAGTAGTTTTCGCAGTTGTTTTCGCCATATTTTATCCTTTTTAAGACGTTTAAAAGTAATAATACTCAATATAAGTATAAGCTTTTTCCAGAAAAAGTCAAGAAAAAGTGTTTACGCAAAACTAAAGTCTTGCTATAATCAAGACAACAAGAGAGGTAATAATATGGCAGACGATGCAAAAAATCCTACGGCCGACAAATCCGTAGATGAAAAAGGGCAGGCAAAAGACGAAACAAATTTACCACCGGAGGCAACCAAAAAAGTAAAATCCAAGAAAAATAAGAAATCAACCAAGACCAACGCCGCCCAAGCTACGGCGCAACTTGGAGTTGCGGGCACAGAAGATGCTAAAATCACTGCAGAAAGCGCTGAAATTGCTACAGAAGACACTGAAACGAGCGAGAAAAATGCCGAAACTAATCCCACTGAAGTCGATACAGCCGCTGAGACTACCGAAACCAATGCCGTTGAGGTAGATACGGCTACCAAAGTTGACGCGACTGCTGAAGTCAGCGCAGCTACCAAGACTAATACCGTTGAAGCTGATACAGCTATTAGCCCTGATTTTCAAGCCGAAATTCGCGATCAGATCGAAAACTGTAAGTTCGAGATCGTTGCCGCTTTGCAAGAAAGTGTCCATAATGAGATGAAGCATGTCATGCAAAACCAAATCCGCAAGACCGAGCGTCGTCGCGTTTTTGGCGTAGTGGTGCGCGACATTTTAATCTTAATTCTAATCGTAATTGCCGGCTTTTTTGCCTATCGGCTCTATGAATACGGCGAATTTAAGTTCTTATTTCCTGTCTGCGACCAAGATAATCAAAGTGGCTCCTGCGAGAACCAGGCCACTGAGCCACAGCCAGAGCCTGAGCCAGAAATTATAAAAGACTTAGCTTGGTATCGCAAAAACTATGGTAATCTTTTTGATAATCTCCAGACTCATCTCGACGCCGATAAGGTTAGTGCTTATTATCTATATAGCGGTGACTACAAAGTTGATGACATTGCCCCGGAGTACCTACTCAGCATGGCTTACAATCAGCTGAGTCCAAGCGCCAATAACAATATTCTTACTGTTCCCGCGGCTGATCTCCGTACTGCTTTTGTTGATACTTTTGGCAATGCTAATACTTTTGTCAAAAAGAGCTTCACTCATGACTGTTTAAGCTTTAGCTATGATAAGGCTAATGATATTTTTACCGCGCCTAATTTAACTTGTACACAAAATTCCTCGCGCCAAATCTTGGAAGAAATTACTAATATCTATGAAGAAGGCAATGCCTTATATTTCATTACCGTCGCGACGATTTATAACCAGGGCGAAAACGCCTACTATACTTTTGACAATCTCTTTCACCCCGCAGTTACTAATGTAACCGAGAACGACCTTGCCACTCATAATAGCTTGCTCAACCAATATCAATATCAGTTTAAACGCACCGATGACGATCATTTCTACTTCAGCGGTATTATCAAGTTGAAATAGTAAATTTCAACTTAACGCCGAAATGCAACTTACGCAGGATTTCGCATCAAATTTGCCACGTCACTTGCAATATTCTATGATTTGACTTGGAAAGTCGACATATTTTTGGTCAGCATTTCGCGCACTAGTTGCGTGGCTTTGTTTTCCCATTGCAATTCATTCGGATCAGCACTAAAAGCGGCTTGCGGCGCACTAAAGACATAATAGTAGGTATCATCTTCGTAAACCGCCGCCTCGCGCTGAGCCTGGTACCATTCTTCACTCACAATCTCGCCGTCAGTCTCAATTGGGAAGCGCCCCAAACAACCCAACCCGCTCCAACCGATATGACGCAAATCTGCAAAACCTGGCAAGCCGGTCGCCTCCGCCACCGTGCCAGTAACACAGACATCAGTCGAGCGATTAATGGTTTCGGTGTAATATTCCACGCCGCTATACATATAAGAAACATTTTTTAGCTGAGTAGGAATTTTAAACTTCAAGCCCCATTCAGCAATGTAAATATACTCCGATTCATCACTTGGGGTGGTTGGCTTTTCCTCTGGAATTGGGCGACCATACTGGTCGACTTTATAGCCCAGTTCGGTTCCATATTTCACAAGCAGCTGATTTTTCTCGGCAATTTCATTTTCTAATCCGGCCACTTTTCCGAATGCCGTCTGACCTTCCTGAATACCATAAGCACCAAAAATCCAACCCGCCACCGCCACAATTGCGAGTATGACTATAGTATAAAATTGCCATTGCTGATAGAATGGCTTGGATGCCGGCTTAGCTGGATTGAGCACTGACGCAGGAGCAGAAGCGTCGTTGGAAGTTGAAGCAGGAGCCGAAGTTGGAGCCGAAACTGGATCAACGCCGGCCGACGCCGCTAGATTAGTTTGCGGATTGGGCGCTGGCGTTACTGGATCAAGTGTTGGTTTTTGATTTGGCGGGGTCGGCGATATATTTGGCTCCATAAATTCCTTTTTGTTTAGTTAAATCTCTTATGTCTATTATAGCACACTTCTTGGAAGCGGCGAACAAACGTCTCTTAGAAATAAACAGAACGAGTGTTACTTAGAAATGGGCAGAACAAATACTACTTAATTGATAGCACAAATATACCTATCTGTTTGACCACAAATATGGTAAAATAAAGCCATGTCTCCAAAAACACCGGAAAACGCTGCTAATCTTCGCACTCCAGTCAACAAGAACCCCGCCCTACAGTCAAATACTGAGGGCTTATACCCTTATTGTAGCATACTGTATTCTATTTGTCAAGAGGAAAATATTAATTTCCAGCTTTTGTCGCTAAATTGGGTAAAACGTCTTGAGAAAGCCGGGCGGATTCATTACATCGTGGGGTACAAATTTGACCTTAATTCTTACGGCGCCGGTAGTATGGCCGATGATAAATATGCCACTTACTGCGCACTAAATTACGCCCATATTCCAGCCGTGGAACATCAAATTCTCTACGATTTCACTAATCAGGCTGACTACGCCCGAGGGCACAATAGTTTTACGGCACTGGAGCAATACTTCAACCACCATCAGCAGCATATTGTGATTAAGCCTTGTTGTGGTACAGGCGGTCGCCAGGTTTATCAGCTTACCGACTTAGAACAGGTGATGCCGATTCTGGCAGAAATTTTTTACAACCAGCCTGCGGCCTGCCTCTGTCCGTTCTATCAAATTCGGCATGAGTATCGCGTGATTTTACTTGATAACGAAGTAAGGCTCGCTTATATGAAGACCCTGCAAAATCCGCAAGCAAACTGGAAGTTTAACTTGCAGCAGGGATCGATCGCGGAGGAAATTCCGCCTGCAATTTACGACCAAGTGGTAGACCTAGCCAAACAAGCGGCACGGCAGATTGGTTTGCGTTTTTGTAGCGTTGATATCGTGCAGCTTGATGATGATCAGCTGTTAGTGCTAGAGCTAAATAGTGGCGTCATGACCAAAACTTATCTAGCTCAACACCCCGACCAGTATGAGCTGATCAAAAATCTTTATCGCGATGCAATCCGAAAGATGTTTGCAGATTAGGAGTTTTAACTGGTCTTGAGCACGCAAGATAGCAATCAATGCAGAGAAAGTCATTTGCAGATTAGGAGTTTTGTGCTAGAATAAGAACATGGCACTGTGGCGGAGTGGTTACGCAGCGGTCTGCAAAACCGCGTACACCGGTTCAATTCCGGTCGGTGCCTCCAAGATTTAGTTTTTGAATAATGACCGTATGGTCGTTTTTTGTTATAGCCAAAATACCTCATGAAAAGCTAATTTTTGATCATGATTAAAAAATGTTTTTCTAAAAAGACTGTAGTGTCCACTGCTAGCGGCGAAAATGCCAATACAGCAAATATCCGCTCCAGCCTAAAACTATAACCAGCATAATCATTGTGCTAATGTCTAAATGTCGAGACGCGGTAGGATTAGCCGTTACGTCGCCAGTATTCTCTGGTGCTGCAGGTTGCGTTGCTTGCTCCAGAGCATCAATAGTTGAGCTAAAAACTTCATCACTCATCTGCTCATTCGGCGGCAGTACTTCCATCACCACCGAATCCGGCAAAGTTGGCTGCTCAAGGTTATCCAAATCTTCGTGCGCAATTTGCCGGCCTGGCATATCTGGCTCAGGGGAGGTTTGCATTTCGGGGTCAGTAGTAGTTTGTGGTTCTGGCTCAGTCCGCGCTGGAGATTCAGAAGCAGTTTGCGACTCTGGGTCAATCTGCGATGTAGGTTCGGCGGTAGTTTGTGGCTCATTGCGCACCAACGCTACGATCTCCGCCGGCTGCATCACCGCAATCCAAGGCGATAAACCACCAGTCGGCGGAATCTCTACTTCGGTATTTCCCCAGTTGTCAATACTAATATATTCTGGTGGCATGGGCGCAGCAATGCTTAAATTTAGGAATTTATAGCTCAGGAATCCGCTCGCCGCAAAAACTACGACCGTAAAAGCTAGCAGAGGTTTGCGCCGCATACAGTAATCCCAAAGCTTGATCATAGTTTAATTATAGCATAGTTTACGAAATATCACAATTATTATAACTTGCTTGTGGTTATAGTGTCAAAAAGAATGTTATTTTATATCAAACTTCTTGCAAAATAAAACTTAATTTGAAACATTTTTGTTGGTTTTCTAAAAAGCTGTGATACAATAGAATTGTTCAAACTTTCATACAATTCAAATAAGCTGTCGAATTATTTAGTGTTTTTGACTAATGTTTAAACATGGCATCATGAGCCACAGAGCATTAGTCAGAAATGACGACAGCAATGTGTGAAGGTTTGAACACCCCGCTCGTGGTGCCATTTTTGTATCATGGGAAAAGGTAAAATAACTTCGTTCTAGTTCTGACTTTACGTTATAGTGAGTTTTAGAACTTGTGTAAGTTTTTGATTAGCTTTTCTCACTCTATTACTTTTTGATACTCTAAGGCACTGTGGGTTATAAGTATATATACTATCAACAAAAAGGAGGGCCACGATGCTACCAGAATTATTAATATCAAAGTTAAGAATATTATATCTTCATAGTAGACGACGATATTTAATTAATAGTATTTCTCTGCTTAGCATCGTGGCTCTGTTGGTAGGAATTGGGCTTAGTCTATTCCCCGACCGCCTTCACTCTATGAATTCCGTTTATGCCATTGAAGAAAATACTATCGATACTTTTGCCAGCCTCACTATTGACACTAGCAATATACAAGTTGCCGTTGCACCGGGGCAAGTTGGTTACGCCGCAAAGGATATCACTATTCAGGCTGAAGGTTCACTTGATTATGCACTTACCATCGTTGCACCAGCCTCTATTCAATCTGATTCTGGTAATACTACTTTAACCGCAGCAGGAGATAACCTAACGATAACTAACATGCCAGACAATAGCTGGGGTTATGCTTATAATCAAACCGGTAGCGTGGAGGACATGCTATATTCATCATTCACTGGCACTAGCCAAGTTCTAGAATCTGGTAATGTTACTCCCGACAACCAACCGAGGACCTTAGCTTTTGCAGCCAAATTTGGCAACGATGCATCCAGCGGTCATTACTCTGCACAAATTCATCTCGCCTTAACTGCTACGCCCAATGATATTACTACGTATCAGCTAAGCTATGACGCCAATGGCGGCACTAACGCCCCTAGCCCTGACTCAGTTGAAAGCCGTTTGTCGTCTCATACATTTACAGTTGCTGCTCAAGGTAATTTGTCTCGAACAGGCTACAAGTTCTTAGGCTGGGCAAATTCCGCTGATGCTACAGAGAGTGTTTACGAGGCCGGGGTTAGCACCATTACATTGCAGGCTGATACTCCTACTAAAACACTCTATGCCGTATGGAAAGACATCAGAACCATAGGACAAATCACCACTATGCAACAAATGAATCCTGAGATTTGCAACAATACATCTACCGGCACAACTTATAACCTCAACGATACACGCAACAATACTACCTACACTGTTCAAAAGTTTAACGACGGCCGTTGTTGGATGACGCAAAACCTCAAAATCACCAACCTCACGATTTATCCGTCTAATTCTAATATTTCAGTTGAAGAAGCACGGTTCTATATTCCGGCATCGAGCGATTCTGGCTTCGGTAGTTCCACCGGAAGCTATGCTTATGTTTCTGGCAGCACCGGGTACTACTCTTGGTGTGCCGCTACGGCCGGATCCTGTACTAACCTCAGCGCCGGAATGGAAGCTAAGTCCTCAATTTGCCCTAAGGGTTGGGAACTTCCTTCTGGTGGCAGTAATGGCGAATACAGTATTTTCCTCAAAGCAGAAAATATCACTTCAGCTTCACAAATTACGCGCTCGCCATACAGTTTTACGGCTTCAGGTAGAATCGTCAGCAGCAACGCATCCTTAACCGGCGAAGGTAGTGGTCGTTATTGGACTCGTACCGCCAGCGGCGATGAAACTGCATATGAACTATACTTCAAAAATGGCGGCGGTTTCAACCCAGGAACTGGCAGCAGCGGCCGCAGCAACGGGTTTGCAGTTCGCTGTATTGCTGCACAGTAACAGACATAGTAGAGATATGGCCCTAATGCCATATCTCTATTTTCTTCAAAAAGTAAATCCATTCCTTGCCCCTTCACCTCAATCAAATTCTATGTTATAATAGCCCTATGAAAAAATTTAATACCGCGCCCATCAGTGGCATGCAAGAACTATTACCAAACCTTCAAGCCGAGTTTAACCGTCTTAAACATGGCATTTCTGCAGCTTTTGTGGCGCATGGTTTCCAGAATATCGAGACTCCCACTATCGACCGTACCGAGATTCTCCTCGCCAAGGCTGGTGGCGATACCGAAAAGCAGATTTACAAAGTCGTCAAGACTGCCGAGACTGCCGATGATGCTGACCAAGCTCTGCGCTTCGATCACACCGTGCCATTGGCTCGTTATGTTGTAGAGCACGCTAATGATCTTACTTTCCCCTTCAAAGTTACCCAGATTGGTCGCAACTTCCGGGGTGAACGCGCCCAGAAAGGTCGCTTCCGTGAGTTTTATCAGTGCGATGTCGATGTGATTGGCTGGCAAACTCTCCCCATCACTTATGACGCCGACACTATTAGCACGCTCGCCAAAGCGTTGCAAGTTTTGCCGATTAAGAACTTCGTCGTTCGCATTAATAACCGCAAGCTCCTCAGCGGTTTGCTGGCCGAGCTAAAATTGCAAGATCAATCCACTGAGATTTTTGACATTATTGACCACGCCGAAAAGGTCCCCGAATCTACTACCATTGAGGCTTTCCAGAAACTTGGCCTCAGCGATACGGAAATCAACAAGATTACGACTTTTATTAAGATTCACGGTCAAGCTGCCGAGGTGATTCCGCAACTCACCGCACTTGGCGTCAATAATGACACCTTCAATGAAGGCGTTAGCGAACTCAAAACCGTACTAGAATTACTTGAGCCGCGTGCCAACGATCGCGTTGAGTTTACTGCCGACATGATGATTGTGCGCGGGCTGGATTACTATACTGGCACCGTTTTTGAGACTATTGCACCAGAGTATCGCCAGATTGGTTCTGTTTGCGGTGGTGGCCGCTATGAGAACCTCGCCCAAAATTACACCGATCAGCCACTGCCAGGCGTAGGTGGCTCGATTGGCCTAACACGCTTATTCTACGTTTTGCGTGAATATGGTCTAGTCGCAGCGAGCGAACAAAAGCCGGTCGATATTTGTATTGTACCAATTACTTTTGCCGAGATTGCAGCTGCCGAACAGCTCGCCAATCAGCTCCGCGCTAACGGCAAATCTGTCGATGTGATTTTAACCGACAAGAAACTTGGTGACAAGATGAAATATGCTGGCAAAGTTGCCAACTTCGCCGTGATTATTGGCGAAGACGAAGCCAAATCCGGTAACTACACTATCAAGGATTTAGCTACCGGCGAACAGAAACCGCTTGAGATTTAGCCACCAGCACGCAAAAACGCCCAGTATTTACCGCCAAGGCAAACCATGTCTAAAGCCGCGTCACATCGACACGGCTTTTGGACTATCCTAGGAACGGCTCATATCAGAAACTACGACTTCCCTAACCCAGCATCCAAGTAGGCTTTTACGTAATCCCAGCCCCAATTATTATCAAACCCAGAAGTAGAAAACCGATTAAATTTAAACGACGGCATACCATCAGCGGCCGGAATGGCTTTTTGGGTATTCGCAATCACCTCATCAAGTGCTTCATGATTAGTTACGCACTGGTCAAACTGCTCGCCTAAGCCTACTTCGTGACCAATCTGCAACCAATAATCTTCAGGCATGTTTTTGATCGGCGTCGCCGTTTTGCTGGAACCGATGCCCTTAGAATGATAATCATCCCACAAACTCTGAATTGCATTATGATAATAATCCCAGAATTTGTCCTCGCGCATAGCACAATAGGTCGCCTCGGCCGCATCCCGCGAACCCTCAATCCCACTACCCTCGTAGAGATAATCCGTCAACCTAATTTCAAACAAAATATCATGCTCAGCAATATAATCCTTAAACTCGTCCCAGTGGTGCATGATTTCGCGCGAGAACACATCACAGTATGGACACATCAAATCCGTATACATCACATAAGAATTCTTAGCTTGCATATCCCCCACGGTAGTTGCTTCGTTCCAGACTTGATCGCCAGCCGCCGGCTTAGAAGTTAAGCTAATCACAATCAAGACCACAAAAACCAATGCCACCGCCACAATCGCGATTGTTCGCCAAATTCGCCCCATCTTGCTTTTTTGCTGATATTCTTCCATCATTCCTCTACTTTCTTTATTTGTGCGATGTTTTTCTGGCTCGCTGATGATGCGCCTCGCTAAGCATCATAACATAAGCATCTTTACCAATCCGCTTCAATGTGAATAAAGCTAAGATAATTGCGCCAGCCGTTAAAATGCCAGAAATTACTCCCGCTAGCATATAGCTGCTGGAGCTAAAAACCGCCCCCAGAATTGGCATCAGTAATGTTGTACCACAAGTTGGGCAGCCTGACCCCAGCACGGCTAAGCCTGCTACCAACCCCACGCTCTGCACATTATCGGCATTTTGCGCTCCAGCCAGAGCCTGTTCCCGCTGACCCGCGCGCTTCTTTTGCCAGACTAAAATCACTAAACCAATTAACACGCTCTGTAAAAGCGTAATAAAGAATAGCAGCAACCAATCCCAGAAATTTCTCCCTACCCCGAAAATTGCTAGAAAGCTATCGCCAATGATGCGCAGCTTCCCCGCTCCATCGGTCACCCAAAAGAGGTCCAACGCGGCCGAGCTACTAGACAGTAAATTCATCAGCGTACCAAAAATCAAAAAAGTCGCGAGTGTCACAATGATAAACTGACGGTTGCGCGTCGCTAGCAAAATACCAGTTAATGCCATCTTCCATTCATCAACCCAGCGGTCAAACCGTGCACCGAGCCGTTTCTCTCCACTCTTCATATCACCATTATAGCATAGGTTAGTATGACGTGGCAGAATTTTCAAAAGTTTTACCTATTCTTTCATTATAGCACACATACCCTCAAAAGTCAATACCATAGTGTTCGGTTTTTATAAATTAACAGGGGCAGATTTGTGGAAAAATCTGGTTTATTTTTACATATTTTAGGCAAAAATCAATCTTGACCACAACCACAAGCGTGATACAATAGTAATAAGTTCGGACGAGATCTGACGTTGAGGGTCGCCTGAGCGAAAAATCAAAAATAACCGCATGGTGGAATAAATGCGTAAACTCTTTTAAAAATCCTGCTTACGATAGCAGGATTTTTTACTGACTGCGGTTACTACTCAAATTGTCTGGGATATTATTGATTATTGAGTCTAGTTGAGCCAGATACTAATTACCCCCTAACCTAGCACCGTTGTGACCGCTCCTAGTCTTCTTTACGCTTAAAGAATTCTTTACCAAGACCGCAAAGCGGGCAGCGATAATCGTCCGGAACTTCCTCGCCATAATAGATATAGCCGCAAGCCGTACAAACCCAAGCGGTTTTAGACTCAGTAGTTTTTACTTTGGCAAGATCGTCTTTATGCTCTTGATAATAATCATAAGTCATCGGCGTAGCAGTATCGTCAAAAACCTCACCCGTAATCATTTTACCGATAAAAATCGTATGCGTATCGTTTTCGATGGCGTCAATTTTTTCTAAAACCATATAACCGAGTGAGTTCTCGATTACCTGTACGCCCTCAACTTCATGAGTCTTGGTTTTGGCGAGCTTATCGATATCGCGCGACGACTGAAAACCAAAAGTTGTAATCAAATCGGCATCGGCATTTTCGCCTAATACCGAAAGGGCAAACTTTTGATTTTGCTGCAAAAGTTGATTACTATGGTTTGCTTTTGCCACTGATACCGCCACCAGTGGCTGATTATCACTGGCGCCTACTCGGGTCACTGCGTCGACTACGCAGCCACCACCATCAGTAGTTAAAATGTACATACCCTGAGTAATCTTATGTGTAATTTTTGAATTTGCCATCTTCTCTCCCAATTTAGTCAAACTAATTAATGTAACTGATGAATCTAATTATAAACTATTTTTACAAAAAGTGTATGGGGTGAAATTTTGGATGCGTCATGAGAAACGGTGGGCTTGCAGAACGTAGCCGAAATTTTACCTGCACAGTTCTGGATAGCATTGACAAATTCATGATTTTTTGATATAAATAAGCTAAGGCTTTGCACAAGCACAGCCTCGTATTTTTAAGATCAATTATTATAGGAAAGGAAGTGGGAAACCATGGAAGTTCGTGGCTTCGAAGTTGGCAAACTTATCGGTGAATCACCGCAACTGCGGCTCTATCTGGCCAGTAAAGAACAGCAACAGTATGTCATGAAAGTCGCCAAGACCTTTGAAGATGGCGACATTCTGGCGACTGAAGCTGGCTGGTTCAAGCGAATGAGCGCCTTTGAAAAAGAGGTCGCCGAGCTGGAAAAAGAGACGGAGCGCAATCCGTCACGCTACGAATTGCTGTTTGCTGAACTCATCGACTCTTTCATGGAAGCATCGCAAGACGACCGCCGCATCAACATTCTGGCTATGCCAGAAGTATCTCTGGACGCACTGACGCCGCTGGCAAAGTTGCGCGCGGAGACACACATTGATGCGCGCACTAGCGTCTGGATTCTGGGGCGGCTCTTTAAACTGTATAGCTTTTACGAGCTGATTGCTGAATCCGGCGACTGCCCGGTCATCACCTACACTACTTTTGCGCCTGGTGATTACCTGATTGCGCCGCGCACACACCGGCTGGTTTATTACAACCACACCGGCGGCATCCAAGACCTTAGTGCCCATACCTATGTCAAGGCTATCACTCAATTTATTTTGGACTGGACGATTTTTGACGACAGCGATGCCAATGAGCACGCGTACCATGATTTACTCTTAGACCTTGCCAGTATTGGCGGCATTTCCTGCGAGTATGCGCATGAACAGCTGTACAATTTAGTGAGGAAAGCCTGGGGTATAAAATATTACCCCTTCACCTATCGGAGCCCGGATAGCAATGTCTGGAGAAATATTGAGGAGGAATAAAAAATGGGAGACCATGGCATGTCGAGGACCGATTACGCCCAAGCCCGCAAACTCTATGGCGTCACCCAAGACCACGGCGTCACTAGGCAAGCCGAAGAGCGCGCCCGCAACACTGGCAAAATGGATCCGAGCGTCGACCCGGCGATTAATCCGGTTCGGCGTTCCCTGATCCGACTGAACCCCTACCGCAAGCAGTATGTTGTCACCGTGGGCTGCCCGATGGACATCGAGACCACAGGCGACACCACCGCCTCGATGGGCGGCGAGGTCGACCTGCTCATGCGCACTACGCCCGATATCGCCGAAGAAGTTTCCGCAGTGCTGCCCGGCTATGACCCGCAGTTTGCACTGGGCATCTTTGGTGATTGTGGCGACCCCTTTGTGGCCTGTCGGCCGCAGTTTGAGATGGAATCGCGGAAAATTGTCGCCTATTTGAAGGAAATGATCCCCCAACGTGGCGGCTGCGCCAATCACGGCGAAGACCCGCAATACATGATGTTTGCGCGGGCCTATTTGACCGAGACTTACGCCAGCAAAATCGGCCTCAAGGGCTATCATTTTGTTCTAACGGACGAGCCCTATCACGACCATCTCGACCGAAAGCAGCTTAAACGTATCTTTGGCGACGAGATTTTCGATAAAGAACTGTCCGCCATGAAGAGAGATATCCCCACCGTGAGCGAAATGGTGCAGGACCTCAAGAAGCAAACACATCAGTTTGTCTTCGTCCTGCAAAGCTACTGGTATTCCGATACCGTTGACCTCTGGCGCCAGCTCTGTGGCGAAAACTCCGTCATCGTCATTCCCTCTACCCGCTACCAGCCCACTCTCATCTCTACCGTCATCGGTCTAACCGAGGGTACTGTCAGCGTGGGCGAGATTGAGCCGCGCTTGCGCAAGGCAGGCTGCTATTCTCCCGACCTGGAAGCTCAGCTGGCCGCCATCGACATTGGCGCGCAGGCTCGGTTACGGCACGCACTGCCGCACCCAGTGCCCAAGAAAGGCGATATTTTCGCCAACAAAACCAATCCCTGGCCGATTGGCAACGCCCTTGAGCGCACCGACGGTGCGTCGGCTTCTGATGGTGCCCAGCAGGTCGCCACAACCGAAAGCGCCGATTCCGAGAACAGATCTGGCATCGGAGGGGTTTCCCGATCGAGCGATATCCGTTACCTGTAAACATTGATCTTTACTTTTAAAATTTGGTTTTATTAGCAGTAGCTGGAGGTGCTAATTTTTGGACAACATTTACATCGTCACCGACCTTGGGCCAGGCGACGGTGGCAAGGGCAGTGTAATACACGCCCTGGCTAACCGTTACGACGCTAGCGTCATCATCAAACGCGGTGGTGCACAAGGTTCACACGGTGTCCGCACCTCCAGAGGAGAAAGCTTTGCTTTCTCGCAATGGGGTTGTGGTACCTTGGAGGGTATACCGACTTTTTGTTCCGAACAACTAGTAATTTCGCCCGTTGTGATTTATAACGAAGCGAAGCTATTACAGGACAAAGCCGGCATTGCTGACCCTTTCGCAATGCTATTCATTGATCCCGCCTGCATTTGCGCAACACCTTATCACACCATCGCTTCTCAAATTGAAGAGTTGAAGCTGGGCGATCACCCCCGCGGTACCGTTGGCACTGGCGTAGGGCAAGCTTATCGCGCTCACCAGAAATTGCAACCTGATTTGACTCTCCACGCTTCCGAGTTAACTCATCGCAAGATTATTCAAGATAAGTTATCGCGGCAGCGCCAGTATTACTCGGACTGCTATCTGAAGCTCGACTCCGAGAGCGTCTTACCAGAAGACCAAGTGCTTTTGCAAGACAATCTTGAGTTGTTACGCGATGATGGCTTCCTGAATTATTGCGTTGACTTATTTGTAGAAGTTGGTCAAAAGCTCAATTATCGACGGTTATCGGAAGTTTTAACCACTAAAGGCATTGGCATCGTGGAGTGCTCGCACGGCGTCTTAACGGATTGCACATATGGGCTCAAGCCTCATGTGAGCGCGCTTCCTACCCTGCCAAGCCATGCTGAACGCATGCTACGCCAAGTTGGCTACCAAGACAAGATTACACATCTTGCCGTACATCGCGCCTACGAAATTCGTCATGGTGCTGGGCCTATCCCCACCTACGACGCCGGGTTCACCGTACAAATGTCACCGTACAGCCATAAGGCAGCGAACCGCTGGCAGGGCAAAGTTCGAGCTGGCCCGCTGGATTTTGAGCTGATGAAGTGTGCACGCGATATTTGCAAACAGCATGGTGTAGAATTTGCTGGTCTTTGCTTGACTTGGTTCGACCAAATCATTAAAAATGGCCGCAATTGGACTTTTTGCCCGCACTACCAGCAAGCCCCCAATATCACTGAGGACTATACGCAATTTCTCCTACACAAAGCTACGCCAAAACTTCATTGTTGCCAGACACCCAAGCACCAGTCTTTTGACTATGCTGCCAAGGTAATCCGCGAACAACTAGGCCTACCACTAGCAATGCTTTCACTCGGACCCACTGAGCGCGACAAGATTTTTAACCACGCAATTTTACCGTAAGACGCGCCTAGGCGGCCCAGGCTGACTGTCCTTGGCAACATCATCTGCGCTTAACGTGGATTATTGCTAAAACCAAATTCGCACTTTATCTAAGACCCCCATTGTGGGGGTCTTTTTCTGCCCATGAACCTCCTGACCCAGTTATTTGGTTGATATCTAATTTTCCAACTGCAATGCGGCTAATTTTATGTTATAATATATATTATGAATCGTATCCCCCTAGCCGAACGTATGCGTCCGCAAAGTCTTGACGAAGTGATTGGTCAAGACGAAATTATTGGCGACGGCAAAATCCTGACCGAAATCGTCCGTAAAGGCGAACCGGTCAACTTGATTTTCTGGGGGCCTCCTGGCACCGGCAAAACTACTCTAGCGCGTATTCTAGCTCATGAATACAAAGCTGACTTTGTCGAACTCTCTGCCGTCACCGCCAAGAAGAAAGACATCGAAGACGTTGTCGAGCGTGCTAAGGTAAACTGGAATCTCAAAACCCGTACCGTACTTTTCGTGGACGAAATCCATCGTTTTAACAAAGCCCAACAAGACGCCTTTTTGCCGCATGTAGAATCTGGCTTAATTATTCTGATTGGCGCTACTACCGAGAATCCTAGTTTTGAAGTGATTTCGCCGCTAATTTCTCGATCGCGCGTAGTAATTGTTTCCTCGCTCGATCGTGACGACATTATTAAAGTACTACGCCGTGCCATCAAAGCCGAAAAAGCCGAAGCACGTGTGTCTGAAGACGCCATCAATCTCATTGCCGAACTAAGCGGCGGCGATGCCCGCTCTGCGCTCGGCGACCTCGAACTTGCACTTAGCTTAGATAAAAAAGTTACCGCCGAAACTGTCAAAACTGCCGCCGGTAAAAAACTCCCACTCTACGACAAAGGTGGTGACTATCATTATGATAATATCTCCGCTTTTATTAAATCAATGCGTGGCTCCGATGTTGATGCTACGCTGTATTATTTAGCCCGCATGGTCCTAAGTGGCGAAGATCCCAAATTTATCGCTCGACGCATGGTAATTTTTGCCTCCGAGGATATCGGATTAGCCGCCAGCGCTGCGCTCAATCTCGCCGTCAGCTGTTTCCAGGCTATCGAGCGCGTTGGTATGCCAGAGGGTGAAATTATTTTAAGTCATGTGGCAGTAGTTTTAGCTAAAGCTCCCAAAAATCGCGAAACTTACGACGGCTGGGCGCGTGCCAAATCTGTTGCCCAAATGACCATGAATTCTCCGGTGCCAATTCATTTGCGCAATGCCCCTACCAAACTCATGAAGGAACTTGGTTTTGGTGAGGGTCAAAAATGGGAAGCTGGTTTTCATCTCGATAAAAGTTACCTGCCCGAAGATGCGCAAGGCAGACCAATTTTTGGCGTCAAAACCAATTATAATCACAATGATAAACACTAAGCAGGCAACACTATTGTATAGTGTCGTTTTGTAAATATATTTATAAAACAAAGTCCGCCTTAATAGCATTATCTTGTTTTGTACATTCTTTATGTTATAATGAAGATATAATTTAAGGAGTTATTATGGCAGATTTTAACAAAATTTTGAACCCTGGTGATTATGAAAACGGCGAGATTAACGTAGTCGTTGAAATTCCAACCGGTTCAAACCACAAAATCGAATGGGATCGCGAAAATGCCTGTTTTATGCTAGATCGGATTGAACCAATCGCTTTTGCCAAACCTTGTAACTACGGTTTTATCCCGCAGACTCTTGATGAAGATGGCGACGAGCTTGACGTACTTCTAATCACTGACCAGCCACTTACCACCGGCATTTATACCAAAGCCCGTGTACTTGGCGTCATGAAGTTTGTCGACGGCGGTGAAGTTGACGATAAAGTAATCGCCGTAGTTGAAGATGATCGCAATAACGGCAACGCCTACAAAACGCTCGCTGATTTGCCAGAACAGCTCATTAAGCAAATCGAATTCCATTTCAATCATTACAAAGATTTGAAAAAGGCTGGCACCACCGAAGTAAAAGAATTCGCTGATGCCGATGAAGCCAAAAAGGTAATCGCCGAAGCAATTAAGCGCTGGAATAATCGCTAACTAAACTAGCTTTTACGAGTTTCCGCTAGTTTTAAGCCATATTTTAGTTAAATAGGATATAATGCTAGTATGAGAATACTTTACGTAGAAGACGAAGAACGTTTGGCGTCCGCCGTAATCTATATGCTCAAGAAAGAGCGGATCGCGGTTGATTGGACGCCAGACGGCGAAGAAGGTTTAAGTATGGCGCTTAAGGGCGGCTATGATTGTATTATCCTTGATATCATGCTGCCGCATATGTCAGGCACCGAAATCCTGCAAACTATCCGCAAGCGCAGCATCGCGACGCCAGTTTTAATGCTATCCGCACTGGCTGAAGTGGAAGATAAAGTTCGCGAGTTAAACTCTGGCGCGGATGATTATCTTGCTAAGCCATTCAAAACTACCGAGCTCATTGCTCGTATCAAAGCTTTGACACGCCGGCCGCCTTTGCAAATTGAAGAAGTCTTGCGCTTTGCTGATCTTGAATTTGATCTTAAGAATCGCACGCTCAATGGCATTGTGCTCACCGGTAAAGAAGCTGACTTATTTGAACCTCTAATTCGGAATCCAGAGAAAATCCAGCATAAAGAACAATTGCTGGCGCGCGCTTGGGGTAACGAAGTGACTTCTTCCGACAATTATGTTGAGGTTTATATGAGTTATCTACGCAAAAAGCTTGAACAACTTAAATCTCGCGCCACAATCAAAACCGTCCGTAATCTTGGTTATAAGCTGGTGGAGCAAAAATAGCTGATGTCTTGGTTCTTGCAAACACAACTAGTGAGGCGAGATAGCTGATGTTTCGGCATCTTCGGAATCGACTAATTTTCATCAATCTCGCCGTCACTACGGTTGTGCTAGTGCTGGCTTTTTCGTTGATTTATGTCGTTGCTCAAGAAGGTGCTGAACGCCGCAAATCCTTATTTTCAGCCGACTTAATTCCCGGCTATGCTCAAGTTGTGGTTGAAGCGGTCACCGAAAATGTCCGAGCTGAGCGCAGCGAAGCACTCAGCTCACTTTTGGTATCATTGATCATCGTAGGACTTTCGGTTGAAGTGGCGGTAGCAGTATTATCATATATTTTAGCCGAAGCCGCTATTCGCCCGGTCAAAGAAGCTTACGAAACCCAAAAAGTTTTCATCGCTAATGCGAGCCACGAAATGAAAACTCCGATTGCTGCCATTATGGCCAATCTTGAAGTTGCCGACATTCAAGATAATCCGTGGATTGATAATGTCAATCAAGAAGTTGAGCTGCTTGCCAATCTGAATCACGAATTATTGACGCTCGCCCGTGCCGAAAACGCCATGAGCGCTGCCAAAGCCAACGAGACTGTAGTATTAAAACAGTATGTTGAAGAACTAATCGCGCCCTTTCAGCCGCGTATTCGCAATCAAAAGATCCAATTTGAATTCAAGACCCAACTTAAATCCGGTAAAGCTAAACTCTCTAAAACCGAGTTTAGCCAAATTATTTCCATTCTAATGGATAACGCATTGAAATACTGTGACAAAACCATTACCGTCACTTTAACTAGTAAAAGTTTCACCATCTCTAATGACGGCGCCAAAATCTCTAAGCAAGATTTACCACACATCTTTGATCGTTTTTACCAAACTGACAAAAGTAGTGACGGTGTTGGGCTCGGCCTTGCTATCGCTAAAACTCTCGCCGATCGCCAAGACTGGAAACTTACCGCCACCTCTGACGCTCACGCCACGACTTTTAGGCTCGAATTTTAAAGACAGCGAGCTTCAGAATGGCACGTTTTAAATTATTTTGAAACAGTGCTTATCGCTCAGAACTGCTTAGTCTTCTTCCATAAAAGCACCCGATTGGCGCGCCCACAAGTGGTGATAAACGCCATCCGGCTTCTCTAGCAGCTCTTGATGTTTGCCCTGCTCGACAATTTTACCATTTTCTAGCACCACGATGCGATCCAGATTGGCTACAGTTGACAAGCGATGTGCGATCACTACACTAGTGCGTCCAGCCATCAAAGTATTCAGCGCATCTTGAATCAAAGCTTCTGATTCGGAATCTAGTGCCGAAGTCGCTTCGTCAAGCACCAAGATTGGTGCATCTTTAAGAATTGCTCGCGCAATCGCCACCCGCTGACGCTGACCGCCCGAGAGCTTAATGCCGCGTTCGCCCACCAACGTATCGTAGCCGTTTGGCAAATCCATGATAAAATCATGCGCATTAGCCAATTTGGCAGCGCGCTGAATTTCTTCAAAACTCGCTCCCGGTTTACCGTAGGCAATATTCTCTGCGATCATGCGATGAAAGAGTGATGTCTCCTGTGGCACATACGCAATGTTCTCACGCAAGCTTTGCTGAGTGATATCCTTAATATTTTGACCGGAGATTTTTACCGCCCCAGCATTAACATCGGCAAAACGCAACAATAATTTAGTGAGCGTAGTTTTGCCAGAACCGGAAATTCCTACCAAACCCACGCGTTCGCCCGGCTGAATCTGCAGATTAAAGTTTTCAAAAATTGGCGCTTTAGCATCTTTATGTTGGAAAGTGATATCGTCAAACTCCACATCCGTAGTGTTTAGCTCTAGCGCCCGCGCATTTGGCATATCCACCACATCATCCACCGTATCCAAAATCAGCGTCATCTCGTGCGCATCTCCAAACACGCGGTTGATGTTCTTAAAAATATGTGTAATATTCCAGAGCTCACCTTGAATCGATTGCGCATAATTCACGATCAACACCAAAGTTGCAATCGAAATCCCCAACCATTCACGCCCCAACAACAAGAATGCCAAAATTAAAGCCGTAATACCAATCTGCACCCCATTAAACATAATATCACGCTTGATAGTAGCATTCATCAACCTGCTACCCGCAGTATAAGTCTCTTTGGCAAACTTAGAATATCTTTGTTTCTCGTGCGCCTCCTTTGCGTAAGACTTCACCGAAGTGATATTAGAAATCGAATCCGCTAGCTGACCAGTCTGTTTAGCCTCGGCGTCTGCTTCTGCATCATTGAGGTGACCAATCTTGCGGAATGATAGCCCGGCAATCACCGCATAGATAACCACAAAAATTACTAGACCCGCCGCAAACCACGGCACCTGTGGCGCCATCACCACAACCACCATCAGAATATATATTAGCATGGGCCAAAAATCCCAGATAAAGACATCCGTCAAACGTTCAAACGCCCACACAAACTTATTCGTCTGCGAAACTAATGACCCCGAGAACCGATCACTATGGAACTGCATCGACTGTTCAGAAACCGTATCAAAACATAAGTCTGCCAAGTCATACAACGCCATCAGCTGCATCTTCCAGCACCAATATAAGCGCAGCTCTTCAAGTACAACCTTATTCAGTGTATAGAGGAAGAAAAAGAAAATTACTTCGCCTAATGCTACTGATAATAATTCATCTAATGGCAAACCTTGCGAAACCTTTTCAATCAAATCCGCAAAAATCAACGGCGCCAGCACTGCCCGAATAAATACCACCACCGGCGTAATCAGGAACGTGCCCAAGGCATACCACTTGTACTTCACAATCTCTTGCCAATAATAATGCAAGGTCCGAAAAACTGTATTAACCTTCTTTTCTGTTACTTTTTCTTTTACCATAACTTTTCCATTATATCATGTTATGCTGCCAAACTACGCCAAATCATGACGTTCTTGGCAGTATAATTTACTTTTATTTTACAAGTCAGCGATCTTCACACGTTCTTGCTCAGTAGTATCGCGATCGCGCACCGTCACGGTATTGTCTTCTAGCGTAGCAAAGTCAATCACGACACACTTCGGCGTACCGATTTCGTCCTGCTTCTTATAACGCTTACCAATGTTACCAGAATCGTCCCAAGTTACGAAAGTATACTTATCCTTCAGCTTACGATAAACTTCTTGCGCCTTAGCCACCAGCTCTGGCTTATTCTTGAGCAACGGTGAAACGCAGAAACGGTACGGCGCCAAGTTCTCGGGCAAGCTCAAAACAATCCGATCACCATCTTCACGATAAGCCGCGGTCAAAATCGCTAGGAACAACCGCTCCACGCCGATCGATGGCTCAATCACGTGCGGGATAAAGGTTTCACCAGTATTTTTATCGCGATATTCCATTGATTTACCAGATTCACGCTGGATATTGCTGAGGTCAAAATCCGTCCGGTAAGCCAAGCCCATCAATTCTTCCTCGCCATTTGGATACTCAAACATCATATCAATCGTGCGCTTACTATAATGCGCTCGATCCTCGGCCGGTACTTCGTAATCACGAATCATCTTTGGAGGCAAACCGATAATCTCTTCCAGGAACACGTGCTGCGCTGCTCGCATTTTTTCAAACTCAGCTCCCCAAGTATCTGGATGGATAAAGTACTCGATTTCCATCTGCGAGCACTCACGGTCGCGCAAGATAAAATCGCGCGGCGAAATCTCATTCCGAAACGCCTTACCCTGCTGCGCAATCCCAAATGGAATGTCTGGATAAATCGTATCCACCACGTTCTTGTAGTTCGTAAAAATCCCCTGCGCAGTCTCTGGGCGCAGATAAGCGATACTAGAATCGTCTTCAACCGGACCGACATGAGTCTGGAACATCATATTAAACTTCTTAATCTCACCCCAATTCTGCTTACCGCAAGTTGGGCATTTGGGATTCGTTTTCAAAAATTCTTCAGTAGTAATACTTTCAGTAGCGCCCTCTACGAGTTTATCCGCTCGGAACCGACCATGACATTCCTTACATTCAACCAATGGATCGGCAAAAGTTGCCACGTGGCCCGAAGCCTCCCAAGTGCGCGGATTCATAATAATCGCCGCATCCACACCGTACATATCATCGCGCTGATTCACCCAAAAATTCCACCACGCCTGCATCATATTATTCTTAAGCATCACGCCCAGCGGACCAAAATCCCAAGTACCGGCCATCCCGCCATACACATCCGAGCCAGGAAAAATAAATCCTCGCCGCTTACATAAACTTACAATATCTTCTAACTTTTTTCCCATAATTAAGACTATTATAGCACAGTTATTCAAGAAAAATAAACTTTGACGCAAAACAAAAAAGTATGCTATACTAAAAATGTCGAACAATTCAATCAATATAATACAAGTTTTGTGTATTTTATCTTACATCTACTTGTTATTCATCAGCTAAGAACGGCATCGCAAGATCAACTGATGAGTAGCAATACTTGTAAGATTGAATGGTTCGACACCACTTGCGGTGTCGTTTTTATTATCAGCTCTATTACTTATTTTGATAATGAATTCGACGCCCGATGTATATATACTAAATCCTTGGGTTAAAATTACGCAAAGTTTTAGCCCACAAACCTACAAAAGGAGGGCGCAAAGATGCAACGCAAAAGACATATTAACTTTAAGAATAAGTCTAGGACCATGTTAAGTTCCTATTCTACTGCTGGAGTCCGGTGGACCTCTCCTCATCTAAAGAATCGGATCCGGTCCAGCCGTCTATTAACTCCATGCAGTAGAATCAGGAACTTAACTTACTCCTTCTCTAATTCTAATAGTACAAAGTCTAATGTGTTATATAGTATTCCTTGCGGTTGTGCCTTCGCCCTCCTTTTAATCGGGATCTTTAACCTATTGATTAGCAATAAGAGTTATGCTATATGTATCGCTGGGAGTCATTGTTCTGGTACTATTAGTGACCAAGACACTATTTCTCCAGTATCTGGAACGACTAACACTCCTGCCACTGTCTCATTATCTCTCAGTAATACCAATATGAGCCAAACTACCACTCCCGGTAATATCGCCGCTATAAGCACTGATGTAACTGTGAGCGTACACAATGCAGAAAGTTATAACTTAAGTTTAAAAATGGATAGCGATAAACTGATAAGCGGGAATACTACTATTAATGCCGGTAACGTCATTACTAATAATACCTGGGGATACTCTTGGGATGGTGCTACTAATTATACTACTCCGAGTACATCCGATCAGATATTAGCAGTACCGGGCCTATCAAACGGCAACATCAGCTTCACTAAAACTTTAAAATTCGGGGCTAAATTTGCCACCAATGCCGCTAGCGGGCATTATAAAGGCAGTGGCACACTATCACTAGTAGCCACACCGAGAGTCGCAGTAGTAACCTTGGCCAATCTGACTCAAATGCAGCAGCTAGCCGAAGGCTATGCGCCAGAAGCTTGCGCTAATACGCCATATCTAGATGGACAGAACTATAGTGCGGAATATACCTTAACTGATGTAAGAGATGGCAGTACTTATACGGTACGAAAACTTGGTGATAGTAAGTGTTGGATGACACAAAATCTAAAGCTTTGGAACAAGAACGCGAACGTCAACGAGTATTATCTTGGCGGTCGCGTTTTAAAATCATCTACTTCTGATATTTCTGCCAGTACCTGGACTCTCCCAGCTTCTGGTACTTCTGGCTTTAGCAATGATGCTGCAAGTAATATATACTATAATTATAGCAACAGTACCGGTTATTACACTTGGTGCGCCACCACCGCGGGAACTTGCAACGGTACAACTAGCGGCGGCCAAAATGCCGGTAGCTCGATTTGCCCCAAAGGCTGGAAGCTTCCCACTGGTGGCACGTCTGGAAATACTGATTTCTACAACCTATTTAAAAATATGCAACTAAATATTAGTGGTAGTCTAGCCACTTCTGGCTCTACTAACTGGCAAGATGATGATTTATCAATAGTCCAAGGTTTACCATATAATTTCGCTTATACCGGGTATATGAGCGACAGCTCACTCAGCTATACTTCTAGCGGAGGCTACTGGTGGGCACGCACGGCAGATGGCAGCAGCGCCGCGTATGGTTTGCTCATTAGCGGTAGCGGTGTGAGTCCAGGTACGAGTAATGGTATCCGCAGCCTCGGCTTCGCAATCCGCTGTGTCGCCGAGAAAAACAGCGACGGTGGTCACTATGACATCTATGAATAATAACAAAATTGTCCTAAAAATTCTTTCATAGAAGCCCTTGAATGCCCTACAAATTCTAACCCGCCGTCCTACCAAGGTTTTGCAAAAAATGCGCCACAGGGCTTCTACGAGGCTCTCAGGCGCATTTTAGCATAAAAAGTACCACAAAATCCCGAAAAATAGACCAAATCCTTTGGGATTATCGCCGTACCATCCCCATCAGCACTCCCGTCATCCGTTCAACTTCTTGAATGCGGCTAATTACACTCAGCTTGCTTACCAGGCACAGCCGCGCTAGCTTAATTTCACTCGCGGTAATCTTCCCCTGCGAATTCAAGCGTAAAGCCTGTTCGATACCATCCCACTCATAGCTTGCTGCCGCATCAAGTTTTTCACCATTCACATCGCTAATCAAATTAATTTCTTCGCCCACCGCCTGCAAAAGCCGCAGCTCAAACCAAAACTTAATTATCTCCACACTTGTTGTTTTATTCAGTTCAGCCAAAGTCTGTTCTAGTAGCTCAAAATACTCCGGGTTATCAGTTTGCTCGGCGGCGCGCTCAATTTTACGTAGTGCCGCCGAAGCCATTTCTAATCTTGTCAAATCTCCCAAGATATTGCCAAAAAACTGTAGCATCTTTGCTCCTGTCAAGGTACACAAATCACTCCGGCCTTGATGAATCACAACATCCGCCACCGTAAACAGCTCGATTCCACCTGCTAGGCGCGACTTTTCCTTGCGCACACCGCGCGCCAGCACCGCATATTTACCTTCTGGCGTAATCACGTTCAAAATCCGATCACTTTCGCCATAGTTAGTGCGACGCAAGACGATCCCCCGAGTATGCAAATCATTCGGCATTGTGTAACGCTCCTTTGGCAACTCTATCAATCGTGCAAGCACCGTGTTGCATGACAATCTTTTTAGCAAACCTCAGCTTCACTCAAAATCTCCTTCACCGTCTGCCTAATCTGACCCGGCGTCATAGTTTCCTTTTGCAAAACTTGCTCTACTCCATAATGTTTTAAGCTGGCGCGATCTATTTCTAGCGACGTGATTATTAATACTGGTATCTTTGCCGTATCATCATAAGATGCCAATTCGTTGAGAAAACTAAACCCGTCCGGACCATCTAGTACAATATCCAAAATGATCAAATCCGGCGCCGCCTCATCTAACGCCACCATCGCTGCAATCGCGTTGGTAAAATGCTGGATCTCGTGTTGAAGCTGAATGCCAGTAGCAGAATTTTTTTTATGTTGAGGCTGAACATTAGAATCAGCAATATCAAGCTCACTCCTTCGTACATCCTGAACCAACGCACTAGTCCCAACTTCACAGGCTTCAATCGCTTGCGCAATACACTCGGCCATAATCTCATCATCTTCCACGATCATTATCCGTGCCATAAGTTTCAACCCATAATTATTATACTTACTCTTAAACTCAGCCTATCCGATGCTATTTACACCACAATGCTTTAGTCCTTAATTATCAACCTCAACCCAATCTACCCAAACAAACACGCCTGTTGTGAAACCGGTAAACTCAAATAGAAACTGGTGCCATCACGGTGCCGCACCGCCCCGATTTCAGCGTGCATATAGTCGGCAAATTTGGATGCAATATACAATCCCATACCCGAGCTGCCTGGGCGCATTGTAATATCAGTGGGCTGCGTCAGACCGCCAGTTTTTAATTCGCGCCAAATTTTAACCGGCAAAGCCGGACCGTAATCGCGCACACTGATTCTAATCTGCCCCGCCACATCATTTACCGCCAAGACACTGCATAGCTCCGGTGCCGAATAGCGCATCGCGTTGGTGCAGAAGTTATAAATAATGCTATACAATAAATCATGATTTGCCACCGCCAGCTTCTGCCGGTTCTGATATTTGATTTTTAAGCTCCGATTCTGAAACTTAAACAATGCGCCCACATCACGCGTCACCGCTTCGCAAACTCCACGCACGCTTACCGGCTCCATGGCAAAAAGCCCATCCTCGAGCCGGGCGACCTTAGTCAAATCATTCACCTGTCTTAGCGCCCGTTCCGAAACATTCACCATCTGCGCACAAAGGCGTTCTTTTTTTTCTTCATTCTCAGTCAACTCTAATGACAACGCTAATTGCCGCATCAAACTCAGCGGTGCCTTCAGCTCATGCGCCGCTACCAGCACTCCGTTTACCTCACTTGCCATATCTTCATTATAGCACAGAGTCCAGCCAAAATCGCGCACAGGTAAAAATTACAAGTTCGCCATTAACTACAGCGCTGAGCCAGCCTACTTACGGCACCCGCAAAAGCTCAACCTTATTGAATTAAGGTCACCGACTCCAAAATCCGATAAAAGTCGTCCAAGAAATCTTCGGCATCCGTCTGCAGCTGAATCGTTTTATCGCGTAGCTTCAAAATCATCACCGCACCGCGGCGATCGGTCGCTAATTCACCAGTATAAATATTCGCCAGCACTCCGCCCACCGTCTCCGTACGCAAAGTTAACTTACCATTCTTAATTGAACTTTCGTAATTACGCACCACCGATTCAAACGGCGTATCCCGAATCAAGACCCGCAAGGCATTAATGGAATTGGCACTCACCGGATTTACTTCTACTGGATTCATGTAGGCCTCGTAATCGCCGCCATTCGCCGCATCGCGCGCCACATAGACACTCCAAGTTTGCGGATACTGGAAACTAAAACTACCGTAATCTGCTGGCCCCATAAAGTTCTTGTACGGGAATTTCTCACGCTCAGCAAACTCCGCCTCTAGCTCCGTAGTACGTTCTTCCACTGCCACCGCTACCGCCGCATCAATCCGGCCGTTCATATCCATTGAAATCGCATCCCATTCAATATATTTCTGTACATACAGCCAAATAAAAATCACTGCCACCAGGCTAACAATTACCAATAAAATTGTTTCAATCAAAGTATTATGAGTTTTTTTCTTGGCTGCCTGAGCATTTGGCTGCATTGAAGTCAGCTGCACACCCGTATTGAGTGGCGCTGCACCTGCCGCTGACGGCGCAAACTGCGTTTGCTGGGCTGGTTCGATCATACTGCCATTCGGCATAGAATTATCTTGCATATTATTATTATACGCCAAACTTTAGCTTTTTGTAAAGTCTTCCACCACTTCAATTTTATTTTTTAGCGTAGCCAAGTCTTTGGCAATCTCACCCGCTAATTGATTCGCTTGCTGATATTTCGCCAAAGCTTGGTCCAGCTCAAAGTCATCGCCATAAAACCACTCCACCATTTCGTCTAGTTCACTCACCCGTTTACTAATTGACTTGTTATCTGCGCTTTTGGACATTTTTCACCTCCGCTGTAATTAATTGTTGCATTGTCGTTAGTTGAATTTCATTACCAATCGCCACTTTGCCAAGAATAATCGCATAGCCACGCTGTAAAACTTGCTCTGGATTTAGACTTTTTAAAACTTTTTGCGTTTCTTGCAAATGGCGTTCCGTTTGTTCAACTCGTAGTAAAATCTGGCGTTTAATGTCTTGCGCCAGATCTTGCAAGGCTTGTTCTTGATGAATAATCTGATTCAATATTTCGCGCTTCGCACTACTCAGGTTGAGCTGCAGACGCCGCAAAATCTCCTGGCGGTCAAAAGTTAAGCGCTCCGCCGCATTGGATGGCGTAGAAGCTCGCACATCGGCCGCTAAGTCCGCCAAACTTTCATCAACTTCATGTCCAATTCCCGTCATCACCGGTATGCGGCTGGCCGCGATCGCTCGCGCCAAACCTTCGTCGTTAAAAGCCGCTAGGTCATCGGCGCTACCACCGCCGCGCAAAATCACAATTGCTTCTACTTCGGCGCGCTGGTTAAAATATTCCAGTGCTCGCACAATCTGCTCTGGCGCTACCAAGCCTTGTACTTGCGTATTCGCAGTTTGAATTTCCATACCACCCCAACGATTGCCAATAATCTTTAAGAAATCTAGATACCCTGCTGCACCCGTCGAAGAAATCACCCCGATCCGGTTCAGGCCTTGCGGAATCGGGCGCTTGCGGGCTGGATCAAACAATCCTTCGGCAGTGAGTTTTCGCTTCAATAGTTCAAAGTTTTTCTTGATACTACCCTCACCCATCGGCATCACTTGTTTCACTGTCAGCGAAAACTTTCCCCAGCGCGTCAACTTCGGTGTTGCTCGTACCCGCACTTTCATGCCGTCCGTCAAAGCCGCTCTGAGTTGCGAAACTACCATAAAACAGTTCACACTGGCATCGCCCTCTTTCAGATCAAAGAAAACCCATTTGCCTTGATTAACCTTAAAACTCGCCACTTCCCCCTCTACTACCACATCAGCAAAAGCATAATCCAGCGACTGGTTACAAACTTCAATAAATTGCGAGACGGTTAGATTAACTTCAGTCGGCATGATCCATCTTCGCCTTTTCTTGACGACCAATCTTAGAAATTGAGTGCTGGTAGAAACCATAGCCGCTAATAATCGTACTCGCCAGCACAATCACCCGCGTCATCAATACTACCGTTGTAGCCAGTGAAATTGACACCCCGAGCGACACCATAATCCCGGCCATGCCAAGCTCATATAATCCATACGGTACCACCGCGCCCATCACCGAGCCAATGGCTTCACCAATCATAATCTGCGGCATAATCTCCGGATGCCCCAAGCTCGCCGCCACAATCCAATACGTCGCAATCTCCAAGAAGCTATATACAATACCCCAAAGAATCGGCCGAATCAAAATCTTCTTGTTACGTCGTGCTGTCATCAAATCATCGTGAATATCATTCAAATATTTATCAACTACGGCCTTCTTGATTACTTCTGGGTGTCGCCCAAACGTCACCTTGCGTACCACAAAATTGCACAACTTGGTCACGTTTTTACCAAACCATTCAATCCGACTTTTACCACTTGCTATTATAATTAACAAAGCAATCCCGGCAATAATCCCCACACTAAGTAGCGCCGTAATCCAAATTACCCAACTCCCCGCCGCTGGCACGCCACCCATCAAAAGTAGCACGACGATCGCCACAATGGTCTGTAATTGATTCGCACAAATCGTAATTAGATACCGCAGCACATACATAAAACTCGACTGCCCCGCCGTAGCCCCAAATGGCTTCAAGCGCCAAGTAATATAGCCCAGACCGCCCAAACCGCCTGCTGGAACGGCATGGTTTACAAAGTTCAACTCTAATGACACGCGCATCAAAGTCCAGGCCGATACCTTTTTAGCATCCTTCTTGGCCGCCATGTACGAAAAGAACATCTGTCCACAGCAAAAATACATAAATAGCTGCTCTGGAATCAAGAGCAGTAATATCAAGATATTAGTCTCGCTGAGATGGCCAATTGCTTCTTTGATATCGCCAAAATTCTTATAAACTACATAAATAATCAGTGCTAAAGTCAAGACCGTAAGAACAGTCCGAAACGAAATTTTAGGTTGCTTTTTTTCTTGAGTCATGAGTCAATTATAGCATATCTCGTAGCTAATACTGCCATTTTTTCATGGCGCCTACCCTCATTACATCAATAGCTTACCTATCGTAGCCATGTGTTTTCGATACATTCTTAGCTTCTGTTAATGTCAAGAATATGGTACAATTATGATATATGAAAACTTTTCTCGCCGTCTTAGGACGTCAACCCCTCATCTCGGTTGCAGAGCTTGAAAGTCTCTGTCATTGTGTTCGCTTGGTTGCACCCAGCTTGGCTGAGTTTGAGACCGATCTCGATCCTAAACAGCTCATCTTCCGTCTCGGTGGCACCCTCAAAATTGCCGCTCCGATTAATGTGCCGATGTCGCAATTTTGGCAAACGCTCCCACCCGAGGGCAAAATTGTCCTTGGCGTTTCTGATTACTCCCGCAAAACCAATCCCTACCTCGCTCAGAAAGAAGCGCTCAAATGGAAACGTTTCCTCGCTAAGCAAGGTCGTAGCGTTCGTGTAATTCCTAATAAAACCGCTACTATCTCTAGCGCCACCAGCATTCACAATCATCTTTTTACGCCCACTCATCTCGAGATCATCAAAAATGGCGCTAAGTATTACCGCGTGGTCGCCGTACAGAGTATCGAAGCTTACGTGCAGCGCGATCAAGCTCGCCCCGCCCGTGATGCCAAAGTTGGCATGCTGCCGCCTAAGCTCGCCCAGATCCTGATTAATCTCTGTGGTAATTTACCAGCCGGTACACGTTTACTCGACCCGTTTTGTGGCACTGGCGTAGTTTTACAAGAAGCCGCTCTCATGCACTATATTCCTTATGGCACCGATCTTAGCGAACGCATGGTTGAATATTCTCAGCGTAACCTTGACTGGCTCGCTCGGCAACATTCGCAGCTCGATTTTCTGGGCGCTAGTGTCGTCGCTCAAGGCGATGCCGAGACCTACCAGTGGCAAGCCCCAATCGGCGCCGTTGCTTGCGAGACTTATCTTGGCCCACCCATGTCGCTACCACCGGCCGATATCAAGCTCAAGACTGCTAAGCAGGAGTGTAAAAGTATCATTTTAGGCTTTCTCAAGAACTTAGCTGGGCAACTCTCACCCCAAACGCCAGTCGTAATTGCCGTGCCAGCTTGGCTTCGCCCCGACGGACATTATGAACGCTTAAATTTGCTTGACGAAATAGATAATCTGCGCTATAATGTAGTAAGATTTAAGAATTTGGGGCAAAAAGACTTACTTTATCATCGCGAAGGTCAGGTTGTTGCCCGAGAAATAATAGTTTTAAGGAAAAAATAGCATATGTCACATGTTAAAGCTGGCGGTACCGCCAAAAATATCCACAACAATGCTGGTCAGCGCCTTGGTGTCAAGCGTTTCGGCGGCCAAAAAGTCCGCAACGGCGAAGTTCTTGTTCGCCAGACTGGCGCCACTAAGCTCGCCGGCGAAGGCACTTACATGAGCCGCAATTTCACGATTCATGCCGCCAAAGATGGCGTAGTTACCTTTGTCAAAACCAAGAAAAACCACTTCTCTGGCAAGTCCGTACCTCGCGTCCGTGTCGAAGTTCGCTAAAAGCTAAATAAAATCCCCGGATTATCCGGGGATTTTTGTTAGAAAAACATTTTTATCCTGAAAATCACTAATATGTTGTAATTTTCACAACAGCTTATAGTTTTAAGCGCCGTCATTAATACATTTTATGTTAAAAAGCTTGACTTTTTTAAGTATGTGTGCTATAATGAAGATATAGGATAATTTTCTTATCCTTGTGGTTGGTTTTTGTTGATTTTTTCAATCTAACCCAGCCTTATTAAAATTTAGGTCAATTCGCACTTCATTTAGTCAGTTAGTCGAGCTAGTTCTCGACTTTCTAGAAAAAATAGGGGGTATACCAAATGAAAAAGAAGCGCACCATTTCCCTGCTCCTCGCAATCATCATGCTGTTTAGCGTGATGATCACGCCAGCCGCCGCTGTCACGGGCCAGAGGGGTACTTTCTATGCCACCATCCCGGCAACGGGCTGGTCCGGTAAGATTCACCCGGCCTACAGCAGCCGCGACTACGCAAACAACGACATGACCACAATTTACGTCAGCGAAGACCATCTGCCCGTCAAAGTCACGCTCACCGGAGAGAACCATTACCAGACTTTTGAGCTCGACCAATACGACATCTACTACCTCAGCGTAGAAGACGAAGACAGTTTTGGTCGCTTTGCCGCCGACTCTCTCTTATTTATCTCAATGATCGGCTGGCCATTCCTCTTCCGCGACTCTCCGCATGCTTATGCTACGGTCAAGATTGCTCCGCCCGAGAAGAAACAGGACAAACCCGTCATCAATCATGAAACCGGCGAACCCGCCAACCGCCCCGCCACCCCTGACTCTTTGGAAGATCGCTATAAAACCGTTCTGAAGGCTTTAGATCTCCCCTTCTCCTACTCTGAGTACACGCCCTATGGCAGAGAATTGAAGGAATTCTTTACTGGCGGTGAATGGGACGGCTCCAGCCGCAACGATGCCAGATCCAACGACAATTACGCTGGCTATGTGGCTAATCGCAGCATCTATCGCCGCACCTACTCTTGGCACGCCTCTAACCTGTACAACGGTGAAACGTGCGAGTGTAGCGTCAACGTGGATTATCTTGGCAATCTTGAGACAGTGCCGGGAGTAACATCCGACCAAGATTTTACCTTGGCGGTCGATCGCAAAAACGGCGTAATCGAAGAATGGTCTCTCTTAGAGCAACGCGATTCTTGGAATCTCGACCTGCAGGGGGCAACCATCAGCAAGATTCTGCCGCTTGCCGGCGACGGTGATGACTGCCGCGCCATGCTTTACATCGATGACGCCGCTGGTCAGCACATCTGGTCGCTGTACAAGGGTGGCGAAGTTGCCAAATTGACCTAAACGAGACAAAAGCCTCACCTGGTTCGCAGTTACCACTACGAATATCGCCCCGGTTTCGACCGGGGCTTTTTATATTGATAAAACCAAACTATCTAGAAAAGTTTTGAACATAGCGAAATCCCCCAGCATAGACCTGGGGGATTACAGAAAGCCGGGAAATTTTGCCAAGTGATGCCGAGATTTATCGCTGAGTAGAATTTACTCACTATGAGTCGCAAGGTGCGCGCGTTCCTTGAATCTGTTTGCGCCAAGTTGAGCGGTTGCGCGAAACGCTCACCAAATTAAATGTCATCGTTTCAAACATAACCATGCCCGAAGTGAAGTTGATGTTAAAACTTGATGTAGCCATCAGAAGCGCAAACCAGGCTGCCAAAACGACTATGTGGATAAGAATCCCTACCAGCCATCACACTACCAGCATGATTTGATACGGCATAGCCCCCGAAATCTGCAGGCGTTCACTATGATTTTGAGAGACCCATGAGCCACCAATGCCAATCGACAGCGTTTCCTGCGAATGCTGCAGAAAACCGTTGTAAATCCAGTCATCCCAGCGTCGCAGCACTAACTGATAGATGACCACATAGGCTATCATCGTCACGACCGCGATCACAAACATGGGCGTAAAGATCGCACGGAATAGCTGAATCGGCAGCGTCAGCATCCACTTCATCGCCATCACAAAATTGGGGACAAAATCTTCCATTTTTCCTCCTAACGTACTACCAAATTACTGGGTTTGGTCACCCAAATTCGAGATCAAAAACAAAAAATACTGTCTATCTCATATCTCGTATACTCATTATATCATACTATAGTAATATGTCAAATCCGCTAGCTAACTTGGTCAGTTTTTTGACAAAAAATATTGAGCTGGCGGGGATAACGAATAGAGATAATCTTCGTATTATCTCTTGAGTAACGCAACCAGCAAGCTTTTTATGTTAAAAAGCTTGACATTTTTAAGCATGTGTGCTATAATGGAAGAATAGGGTAAATCCTAGTACCTCACATCCATTATGCGTGTCTATACACGCTAGATTTGAAAGGAGAAACTGCCTATGCTGCTGTGCTTCCACGATCCTGAGGTTCCCTACTACATATCTAAGGACCTCTACTACAGCTTGGAGGACTTTCAAAAATTATTTGGACGAATCAAGAGCAATGCCCAGACACTCTGCAAAGAGATTCCTAATGTAGTGGATCATGGTCGCCATGACTCTACCACCTACGAGCAGGATAAGTTACTGAGCGAGAAGATGGAACAGAAGTTCGTTACCGTTCGACCAACCTACGATGCGCTGCATAGAGATGCGTGGCTAGTTGACCAGATACGCATCGAATACGTACTCAGTTTCTGCCGCAGCGATAACCACGAACCCTTCTTCCAGGTAGCTGTTGGCGGTCCCGATCCGCTTTTTGCTGTCGAAGAGGCCTTGAACGAGTACTTAAGTACACACCCGTGTGATTTCACCTATAGTGGCTTCAACGGCGTCACGTATCTGATTGAAGATTTTTGCCAGACCTGCTGCATCAAGGAAGAGAATGATAAGCTGTTGTTTGAGTATCCGGACGACTTCCTCTACCAAGGAGAGGGGATGCGCACCGATACCGAAGAGGTGCGCAAAGAGCACCTGCAGAATATCATTAACTACTGTGACGAACAGAGTGCCAAAATAGCCGAGTTCTTCGCGCAGGCCGAAAAGGTTGTCGCTGACCATGGTGTCAGTGAGAACACTAGCGCCGCCTCCTAAACAAATCTATACCCTGCCCCGGCTCTACGCCGGGGCGCTTTTATCATCTCCGGATTTCGACTTGGAAGTCGTTACTCTGCCAACATTGCCTTCAGATACTTACCAGTTGGAGTTTTCTCGTCCTTAGCGAGCTGCTCTGGCGTACCCTGCGCCATCACGCGGCCGCCGTTCTGGCCGCCTTCTGGACCCATATCAATAATCCAGTCCGCCGATTTAATCACATGCAAATTATGTTCAATTACAATCATTGAGTTACCGCCATCCACCAAGCGTCCCAAAATTTCTAGTAGCCGCTTCACATCATCGGTATGCAAACCCGTGGTTGGCTCGTCAAGAATATAGAGCGTTTTACCAGTGCTGCGGCGCGAAAGCTCCGTAGCTAGTTTAATTCGCTGTGCTTCACCGCCCGAGAAGGTCGTGGCTGGCTGGCCTAGTTTAATATAGCCTAAGCCCACCTCTTGAATCGTCTTCAGTTTCGGCGCAATCGCTGGAATATTGGCAAAGAATTCCACGGCTTCATCAATCGTCATATCCAGGACTTGCGAAATATCTTTACCCTTATACTTCACTTCCAGCGCCTCATGATTGTAGCGTCGGCCATGACAGACCGGACAAGTCACATACACATCGGGCAAGAAATGCATCTCAATCTTATTCACGCCATCGCCCTGACAGTGCTCACAGCGACCACCCTTGACGTTAAAGCTAAACCGCCCCGCCTTGTAGCCGCGCAATTCTGCTTCTGGCTGCTTTGCAAACAACTCCCGAATCTGATTAAACACACCAGTATACGTAGCAGCATTAGAACGCGGCGTACGGCCAATTGGCGACTGATCAATTACAATCACCTTATCAAGATACTCAATCCCATCAATCCGATCATGCAACCCCGCTACCGTCTGAGCCCGATTTAAGCGCGCCAGCAATTCATTGGCCAAAATCTCGTTCACCAAGGTCGATTTACCGCTACCAGATACACCAGAGACCACCGTCATTACGCCAAGTGGGAAATGCACATCAATATTTTTGAGATTATTTTCGCGCGCGCCGACTACTACCAATTCTTGAATATCACCATGTTGATGCGCGGTAATATCTGCACTAGCCGGAATTTTCTTTGGCTTACGGCGCTTCTTAGGCACTGGGATTGTCGCTGCACCCGACAAATATCGCCCGGTAATCGAATCTGGGTCATTTGCCACTTCTTCTGGTGTACCCGCGGCAATCAAGCGTCCGCCGTTCTTACCGGCACCCGGGCCAATATCCACTAAGAAATCTGCCGCCCGCATCGTATCTTCATCATGTTCCACCACAATCACTGTATTCTTGAGGTCGCGTAGATGTTTCAAAGTAGTAATCAATTTGTCATTATCGCGCTGATGCAAACCAATCGACGGCTCATCCAAAACATACAACACGCCCTGCAAGCCCGAACCAATCTGAGTAGCCAAACGAATCCGCTGCGCTTCACCGCCCGAAAGTGTATTGGCTGCCCGCCCCAGCTCTAGATAGCCCAAGCCCACGTCCTGCATAAACTGCACCCGTTCGCGAATTTCCTTCAAAATCGGCTCAGCAATTAGCTTCTCGCTCTCAGTAAATTCCAGATCTTTGCGCAATACCTCTAGCGTAGAATCAACATCAAGATTACACATATCCATAATATTCAAGCCATGCACTGTCACCGCCAACACCGCCGGCTGTAAACGCGCACCGTGACAAGTCTGACATTCGTGCACCCGCATGAACTTCTCGATATCTTTACGAATAAATTCCGAATCGGTTTCGCGGTGACGTCGTTCCAAAGTCGGAATCACACCTTCAAAAGTCGATTGGTAAGTCGCGCCATTGCCCCACTTACCGTGGCCACCCACCTTCACCTCGTATTTTTCCTTACCGGTACCATAAAGAATGACTTGCAAATTCTCTGGCGTCAGTTCTCGAATCGGCACATGGCAAGAAAACCCATGCCGCGCGCCTACCGCCTCTAAGCGTTTTAGCCACCACGATTCTTGCGTCACGCGGTTAAACGGCCGAATCCCGCCCTCCGCAATAGTGAGATTGGGGTTCAAAATCAAGTTCGGATCAATTTCTAGCCGTGTACCCAAGCCTGTACAGGTCGGACAAGCTCCCTGCGGCGCATTAAAACTAAACAGCCTGGGTTCCAGCTCTGGAATCAATTCATCTGGGTGCAGCTCACAAGCATAACGCTGCGAGTAGGTCAAAATCTCCGTATCGTCCGCGGTTTTATTCTCCCCTACCGCGGTTGAATTATCATTAATCTTGAGCAGCTTAATAATGCCCTGCCCCAATTCCAAAGCCTGCTCAATCGAGCCAGAAATCCGCGTTAATAAATCTGGCGACAAGATAAATCGGTCCACCACGATTTCAATATCGTGCCGATCATTCTTATTTAGCTCCGGAAATTCATCCAGCGCGTAGATAATTCCGTCAATCCGCACCCGCGAGAAACCTTTGGCCTGATACTGATCCGACACATGCTGAAAACTACCTTTCTTCTGCGAAACAATCGGCGCCAGCAGCATCAACTTGCTACCTAGCGGCAACTTCATTACTTCATTAATAATATCCTCCACGCTGCGCCGGTGCACCTCGCGATGACAAATCGGACAGTGCGGCACCCCCACTCGCGCGAACAAAAGCCGCAAATAATCGTAAACTTCCGTCACCGTGGCCACAGTTGAGCGCGGGTTCCGGCTGGTTGACTTCTGATCAATCGAAATCGCTGGGCTTAAGCCCGTAATACTATCCACATCTGGCTTATCCATCACGCCCAGGAACATGCGCGCGTAACTTGAAAGGCTCTCTACATAACGCCGCTGCCCCTCCGCATAAATCGTATCAAACGCCAAACTCGACTTTCCGCTTCCCGAAAGCCCCGTAATCACTACTAATTTATCGCGTGGAATATCCACGTCAAGATCTTTAAGATTGTGCTGCCTCGCACCACGGATTTTGATAAAATTATCCATACTAAATACGCATTATACCTTATATTTTTATTTTTGACAAGACTCGCAAAGCAAGAATTAAGGAGATAAAAACGCCCCCGAACCGTAGCTCAGGGGCATAAAGAAGAAGTGACACTCGATATTTTCCGTTCCAGACAACGTCTCATCGGCAAAGGTCTATATTGCATATTTTTGAAGCCACTAGTCTTCACCGCGCACGATATCCCAATACGGCAAAAATAAGTTCCAATGTATAATCGCTGCACAGATTAAGAGATACGGCACTGATATCGCGATGGTGAACCTTTCAAACGTCATCAGAGTTTTTCCGGATACCATAATAGCCGCCAAGATGACCAGCATCACCGCCGCGCCCGCCGCAAAACCATACAAATGTGTTTTACAGAAAAAGAAATGATAGCCGAAATTATGGCAAATCACATGCCAGCAGAATTGCACCAGCGATACCGTCAAGAACAGACCAACCGTGACCACGATGTAGCTCAGATTCTTTTCCTCCGTCGGCAGCACGTTCTCAGCCAGTACCCAAGTAATCATAGAGACCACGGCGCCAACAAAGAAAAGTCCAGCCAGCGGCGGAAAGATTTTTTCGATCACTGCCAGAACTCGATGCGCTGCCGGATGCTTCTCGTGTTCTTGCTGGCGTCTAGCCAGCTCCGCCTGTCGCCATTCTGATGTGCCCACGCACAAGGTTTTCTTAACTTCTTCATTTTTCATAGTAAAGTACACCCCTCTCTCAATATTTCGGAAAATTACTCCCCAAAATCTCGGCAGAATCTGCAAAATCCTACCTTGTATCTCCATTATAGCACACTATAAACAATTTGTCAAGACTTTATGTCAAATCAACAACATATGCAACAGCACTCCTCGTCGCTCCTGGAGTCCTCAAATTCCCTAGCCACTCTAATACAACACTAATCCCCTACTGGCGCAATCGACTGATACCACAGCATCAATTCTTCGACCAAGTATTTACATTCGTCAGCACTTTTACCGTTTATTCCCTGCCCGCCAGCCAAAAGCTTGTTAATTCGGCCTAAATCGCCAAAAAACTGTTTCGCTTGCAACTTTAGCCGCTCCGCCCGATAATTTTCCCAACATTCCATCTCTTCGGCGCTTAAACTAGCCGGAAATTGCCGTGCTTTGTAATGCAATAACAGCTCCGGTAAACGCTCATCACGAAAACTCGGCCGAAAATCCGCCAGTTCATCCGCGCCGTTATTACGCACCGCCTGGCAAATCACCCGATCATGCTCGTCTAAAAATCCATCGTACAGTGCCGACTCCGCATCTGCCGCCTTTAGCTCCGGTTTCTCGCTCTGCGTCACCCGTTGTACAAACTCCGGATGCCGCAACAAACTTTTCAAATTCTGCTCTACCACTGGCTTGCTGAGCTTGATTTTTTGCCAGCCATCCGCCCTCTCTAGCACTCCCGCCGGAGCCACCGCCGGACAGCGATTATACTGCAGTTTTTTTACAATCGGAAAATAATTTTTCTCCCACGGGTCGCGCTCCATCCACGGCTTTTGATAATCAATCGTTCCGGCTGCCCGCGCCGCTGCCTCCTGCTCTAATAAATCATCTAAATTATACCGCAAATCATAAACATACACTGTGCCATTCTCGCCCATCGCCACCGGGTAGGCCACCGTAGTTTTATCAAACGCCGACGGATAGCGCCCCGAAGCATACACAAACGGCTGCGGCTTCTCCGGATTCACCAAATTTGCCACCTCACGCTTTCCGCGCAAATGGTAGAGAAAATCAAACATTTGCGGTTGATGCTGTTTTAATAATTTCGCCACCTCGATCAGCGCTACTACGTCAGCCAGGGCATCGTGAGCGTGCGCATGTTCAATGCCGTTCAATTTAGTAATCAATTCTAGACGGTTCGTAGCGTGACCGTCTTCCGCTACCGGCCACTTAATCCCCTCTGGACGCAAAGCCCGCGTCAAGCGCACTACATCCAGCAAATCCCAGCGCGACCGCCCGTCCTTCCACTGCCATTCGTATGGATCATAAAAATTACGCCATAGCAAATGGCGCATAAATTCATCGTCAAACCGTACCGAGTTATAACCCAGCAAGGTTGTATCTGGCGTCGCAATTTCTGACATGAAATACTCGCAGAACTCTCGCTCCGACATACCGTCCGCCAAGGTTGACTGCGGCGTAATCCCAGTCACCATAATTGCCGACGGACTCGGCAAAGTATCTTCTGTCAGCTGAATCAAAATATTCTGCGGCTCACCAATCGGCTTTAAATCCAAATCTGTACGCTGCCCCGCAAACTGCATCACGCGGTCACTACGCGGGTTCAATCCCGAAGTCTCTAAATCGTAAAAGTAAAAGCTCGCACTCATAGGTTCATTATAACACACCCTCTAAGAAATCCGATTGGCTTAGCCAGGCTTTAGTCGACGAGTTTTAGAGCCGACAAGTTTTTGAGAACTCAAAGCCCCAATTGACAAGGAAAATCCCGCCTCATCATGAAGCGGGATTAATTTGGGTTTAAGGTGCGTGGCGGTACGTAAGTAAGACGCTGTGTTTGATTAAGCCTTGAAATCGGGCCATGCTACCGGCATTAGCCGATTTTCTCGGTCTGAGGGCGCAGATCAATGATCTCGCACCGAGCTTCTACCTCACAGGGCAGCTCCAGTACACACATCTGCGTCTTACCCTGAGCACGCTGCCGGGCAAAAATCTGCTGCAGCTGCTCCTTAGCATCGTCGTCGGTAACATTGATAGTCGGAGTATGCCGCGACTCATCGTCAACCGGCTCGGCAATAGCGCTAACATTGACAGGCTCGTCAATAATCGCAGCGGTAGTGCCGGCTTCCGGATCAGTCACCGTAGTCAGCTCTCTGCCAATCTTGTCCAGACCAACCGGGCAATGTCCGCAGCTCGCTCGAGAGCACTTTTCGCGGAGTTCCGCCAGCTTCACAGGATCTTGCCTAGCGTTGTAATGGTCGTGCTTCACCGCCTTGGCCCGCTTACGCAGGTAACGCTCATGCAAGTCGGCGCTCAGGCAGCAAAGCAGACCAAAGACAACCGCATAAGCGATGAACGTGCCAAGCAGGATTCCAGCCGCAGCTACGTCAGCCCATGCCTCCGACTCGCCCGCGGCTATAAAGTGCCGCAGCACAAAGTCCACGATGCCGAGATAAGACTCGGTCATCACCATGATGACGAAGAGTAAGCTCGCCGAGAGCGACATCAGCACCGTGCCGGCAGAGATGTCGCACACATAGACGGCGCAATCTTTCCGCCGTACACTGAAGTAGCCCATCAGGATACTGAGCACGAGCAGCGCGGAACCAACGATAGTCCACCAATTGAAAGTTGTCATTCCTATTTCCCCCTTGTAGAAATGTGTTTGTACTTGGACTAATAGGTAAAATTTTAGTCCATACCTCCATTATAGCACACCTCACCAAAAATGTCAATACCATTTATGCTTATTTGCGAAAAATACAACAAAATTGCTGGGTTTTTACCCTATTTTCGCAAATAATCTACAATTTCAATAGCAGCCTCGGCGCCTTCGGCCGTGGCTACTACCACCTGTTTAGTTGCTCCCTTGCGTACATCGCCCGCCGCGAATAACCCCGATAATACCGTTTGATAGCGGTATTGACTATCCTGATCAGTCATCACATAGCCATCGCGGCTTAAAATCGCATATTGAGCCGCCAAATCCGCCAAAAAATCCGTAGCTGGCAGCTTACCGATATAGACAAAAATATGTTCAAATTCTGCCAAATTCTCGGCCGTCGGCTCCAAATTCTCTCTAATCCGAATATTAGGATACTTTGGCAACTGGTTAAGCAATTCCGGGTCAGCCTTAAGCTGCGAATGTGTGATAATCGTCACTTCCCCGGCGATCTGCGCCAAATAAAGCGCCTCTTGAACCGCCGAATTGGCACCGCCAATCACCGCCACTCGTTTACCACGTACCAGTGGGCCATCACAAAGCGCGCAGTACGAAACTGGTGCCGACGGCGTAAAGCTGAGTCCCCGCGGTCGTGAGCCGCTCGCTACCAACACCGCCCGCGCCGTAGCTATTTCGCCATCAATAGTAAGCCGAAAAACCTCGCCCACTTTATCTATATTTGTGCACTCGCCATAAATCAGTTGCGCACCCACCTGTTTAGCCTGCGCTCGCATTTGCTCAGCCAAGCCCTTACCAGCGCCACCCGTGTAACCGGGATAGTTTTCAATTAAAGAAATTTGTGGCAAAATTCCACCAAACTCGGCTTTTTCGTAAACTGTCACTTCTAGCCCACCACGCGCTGCATAAATCGCTGCCGCAAGCGCCGCTGGACCACCGCCAATAATTGCTAGATCCATTACTGCATCTGACTTGTCCGCAAGGCTATCTGCCGATTTTGACCGTGCGGTACGATTATTCACTGCATCCATCATTAAGACTGAGCACCCTGCGCCGCTACGAAGAGACGATAATAAATTTCGTTCAGCTCATCAATCTTAGTCTGGATATCTTCGGTCACCGGCAGGGCCCAAATCACATAGCGCAAAGGTGCATTGCTCATACCACAATAGCGGTCACCCACGGTGTCCCCATAAGCCATCTCGCCCGGCATACTAACGTAGCGAATACCACCAAGCTTCATACCAACTACGCCCTGCGTCCAGCCTTCAATCAGGCTCATCGTGGCTGGGAACAGCGGCGATTTTAAACTCAGCGGGGTTAGCTTGGCTTCGTCGTCTTCGGCGTATTCAAAGGACGAATCTAGCAAGCTACCATCTGGACACCAGCCGATATAGTAGGCCATGTAATCATTATCATTTTCACCAAGCTGTTTGCCAGTGCCCTCTTTGAGGTCTTTAATCTGGAGTTTTTCGCTATTAGCAGTTGCGGCGTTAAAGCTCTTCACTTGGCTACGGTAGCTCTTTAACTCGTCAAAATATTTCGGCGATAGTGCTGCGCCCGCTTCCTGAATCTCGTTGCTCTTCGCATCGTATTCATCTCTGAGCTCCGCCAAGCGTTCTTCCTGGCTGCGTTTGGCGTTACCGCTGCTCATCACGATAAACATATACGTCAAAACCGTCGACCCTAGTAGTAAAATCGCCACAATAATGATCACTACGCGTTGCCAAACGCTAGTTTTTAAAGTCTTTTCGTCCATTTCTGTACCCTGCCTCCTTCTTTTCTATACTATGTCTTGCAAGTTAATCAATTTATTATTCAATCTAGAATCCGTATTTCCTCGCCGTTACACTACCAGCGCACCGATTTTAGCGGCCGCCTCGGTAATTTTGGTCATTAAAGTGGTAATTTCAGCGGCGTCTAAGGTATGTGCCGGGCTCGAAAACTTCAGGTGGAAAGCAAAATTCTTTTGATCACCAGCTGCAGGCTGATAGATTGAGGTTGGTGTAATCGTGTAAATCAAATCCTCGCCTCTAAAAATCTGATAGATAGTATCACTCACGCGCCCGAACGGCATATCCGCCGCCACCTTGAAGGTAACGTCACGCTCCACGGCTGGGAACTTCGAAAGTTCGACCTCGACCTTAAGGGTCTGATCAAGCTTTACTACTTTGTCCAAACAAATTTCTGCCGCCGAGATTACCTGCTCTAACTTAAACTTGCGTCGCACTATGGCTTTGATTTCACCGAACGCACCAATTGACTGTTCACCGGCAAAAAGCTCTACTGACCGCAAAGGCTCTAGATACGGATATTCCTGCATCGCTTCAGTATTAGCACTCAACTGCCGGTATTCAATATCAATTTTGAGACCTTTTTCTAGCGCGGCAAAGATCTGGGCTTTGAGCTGATAGAAATCACCCAGGCAAACAATACCAAGATCAGTATGTGTAATCGGCGCACCATCCGCATCAAAGCCATACTGACGTTTAGTCACTTGATTTAGCTCGTAGATAGTAAAATCCTTATGTCCGGCCTTGACATTTTCGCGCACCTTATCAAGTAAACTTGGCACAATCTGCTGACGGAAACACTGCAACTCCGGTGAAATCGAATTGATAATCTCGTAGCTATCTTCAACTTTCTCGCCGACTTTCTCAAGTAGATTTCGGCTGATGAAAGAATAGGTCAATAATTCGTGCATCGCTAAGCGGTGTGACAGAATCTCGCGCAAATTCCGCTTCAAAGTTAACATCGGTGCCATTTCGGTACCGCTAAACTCTTTCTCTGGCAGGTTGAGCGGAATGTTATCATAACCAAGCAACCGCCCCACTTCTTCAATCACATCTTCTGGAATATGGACATCAGTGCGCCATACCGGCACCGTCACCTCTAATTCCGCGTTAACAGAGGTAACATCTGCCAGAGGCTCAAGAATGGCCTTTTGAGCAGCTTTTCCAACAGAGCTTGGTGTCACCCCACTTTTCGCCTGAGAGGCCCTAGACACCGTTTTTAAAGCCTCTCGTGGCATTTTGCTTGTGATTTTAACATCAAAACCGACATTTTCCAGCGTCTGTGCAATCGTTTCAACGCTATATGCTGTGCCCAACAAATTATTAATTTCATCTGTTGTTAATTTTACAACAATTCGTTCACGGTCAGCCACCCATTGATCTACCACCGCCAGTGGCGTGACGGATTTACCTAGTTCCGCCACCGTTTCGGCTAGCACTGGCAAAGTCATTGCCGCTGGTTGGCCTTTGGTAAACCGCGTAATCGCCTCCGAGAAAATCCCGTGCGCCATCTGCGTTTTGCGCAAATGGTAAAGCGAGAAAGTAGCACTTTCCAAGACTACGCGCTTGGTTGAGGCATCAATTTCAGTATTCTTGCCGCCCATAGCACCGGCCAAGGCGATCGGCACGTTATTGCTAGTAATCAAAATATCTTCCGGAATACACTTAATCACCTTGCCGTCTAACAGCTGTAACTCCTCATCGTTCTCCGCCGCGCGCACGATGATTTTTGGACTATCGGTCTGACCCACCGCGATTAATTTGTCGTAATCAAAGGCGTGCAATGGTTGCCCGGTACGTAGCATAATCATATTGGTCAAATCCACCATTGGATCAATCGCGCGCATCCCGGCTTTGGCCAGGAAAACATCACCATAATAAGTTAAATAGCGTGCTTTACCATATTTAGGTAAATCGAACACCGCACAGGAATAACGCGGACAGAGTTCCGCATCAGTAATCTCTACCTTGACTGGCAAATCATTGGCCGACGCAATCTCTGGCCAAGTTGGCTCCACGAATTGCATCCCGAGAATCCCCGCCACTTCGCGCGCAAAACCAATTAACCCAAAACAATCCGGGCGATGTGTCAAAGATTTATTCTCCACATCGATAATAATATCATTGAGCTCAAAAACTTCGGCAAAGCTATCGCCTGGTTTAGCCATATTAGGATTAATCTCTACGATACCATCATGGTCGCTACCAAGATCTAGCTCATCAACCGCCGCCAACATTCCGTTTGAGACGTAACCGCGGAGCTTCCTAGCGTCAATCTTGAAATTTTCATGACCATAAGTCTGTGGCACAATTGCCCCCGGTGCAATCCAAGCCGCCATCATGCCAGCTCGCACATTGAGCGCTCCACAAACTACTTGTACTAGACCATTCTCTAGTTGATTAAACTCAGAATTATGATCACCAGCATCAATTTGACAGAGCGTCAAGTGAGTATCCGGAATCTTCTCTGCCGACACTACTTTGACAATGTAAATTCCCTTGTACTTAGGAGCCAGATCAATCGCTTCTTCCACCTCCACCAAACGCGAACCAATCAGCTCAATCAGCTCCTGATCCGAAATCGCCACTGGCGCTGGCAGATATTTTTTGATTTCATTTAACGAAATTAACATCTAGAATTCCTCCAAAAAGTCAAGTTTACCCGATTCAAAATAGCGCACATCATTCAACTGGTATTTAAGCATCGCCAAACGATCAATCCCGCCACCCCAGGCAAAACCATGATATTTGACAGGGTCAATCCCGGCCATTTTCAGAACATTCGGATGAATCATGCCGCAACCACCCATTTCAAGATAGCCTTTACCACCCAAGCAGGCTGGCTTTTCAATCAAAAACTCCGCTGAAGGCTCGGTAAACGGAAAATAGCCCGGCTGAGTTTTAAGATTAAGTTTTTGGCCGTAATAGAGTTCAAAGAAGCGTTTAAGAATGCCAAACAGCTGCCCCATCGTGGCATCCTGGGAGACAAAGACACCCTCGCACTGATAGAAAGTATGCTCATGGGTAGCATCGGCGTCTTCATTGCGAAAGACTCGGCCCGGAATCACCACCGCAATCTGACCACCATTTTCGAGGTCTTTTTTGTATTGCTTCAACGCCCGGTGCTGCATCGTAGAAGTATGAGCCGGCGGAATCAAACCTTCTTCGGTACGGAAAGTATCATAGCCATCACGCGCCGGATGACCCTTAGAGAAGTTGAGGCTGTCAAACATATGGAACTCGTCATCCAGCTGGCGCGGCTCCATCACATTAAAGCCCATATTAGCATAGATATCAATCACGCGGTCCAGCTCAACCATCAAAGGGTGCTCTGTGCCCAGCTGGAGCTGCGGAATCGGCTGATTGGGTGCGCATGGCGCCGAAACGTCAAGCGGCTCTACATTTTCACTCTCTAGAGCTTCTTCGGCTGTAGCAATCTTGGCTAGAATTGCCTGCTTCTTAGCGTTCATAGTGCGCCCAAACTCTCCGCGCTGCTCCGGCGGGAGAGTTTTAATCTTCGCATACTCAGTATTAAGATTTTTTAGTTCCGTTTTTAGCTTCTCTAACTCTGACATATTATAGATTATATCATAAGATTTGGTATTTTAGGATAAGAAACCCGCAAAATACCCCTATCTTTCCATTATAGCACACTTTGATTAAAAAGTCAATAGTTTCAGGGTATTTTAGTGCGGAATCTTAAAAGTTAGATAAAAATAATGCAAAATAGCGAAATTAAGGCCAAGACAATCAGAACAATCCAGACCCAAGTAAATTTACCGGTTTTCTTAGTATCTTTGATGTAAGCGGAATCATCAACGTAATCTGGGTCCTCACGATCTTCACTCTGTGCGCGTGCACGCAGATCGGCCGAAATTCGCTTGTTTAACTCCGAACTGCGACTCATATCTTTTGACATCATTATACCCATTACTTTACCGTTCCTTTACTCTTTTTAAACTTTTCACCTTCCAATTGTACCATACATGTGCTATAATCGGGTAAATATTAGTGTTAAGGAGGTTATTTTAATGGCAAATCAAAAGCCTAAAAAAGCTGGCAAAAAGTCTGAAAAACAGTCTGAAAAACCAGAAACCAAGAAGGACCTAAAAGAGACTAAAACAGTCAAAGAGGTCAACGATACCAAAACCGTAAAAGAAACTGTCGATACTAAGCCAGCCGCCGTTGCTTCAGCTTGCGATAAGCCAATGAAGGGCTTCTTTGCTCGCAAATATGGCGAAGGCGAGAATATCCTCACTATCTTCAAGACACCAAAGATTTGGGGTGCATTGATTGGTGAAGTTATCGGCACCATGATGTTAGTCATGTTACTGCTCACCCTCGGCGTACAGCCACTTTATCTCTGGATGGGTATTATCGCAATTTACGCTGTGATCTTTACGGTGTCAGGCGCTAATCTTAACCCGCTCATTACCGCTGGCATGATGGCTACTCGCCGTATGTCTGCTATCCGCGGTATCCTCTATATGCTCGCGCAATTATTGGGTGCTTGGGTTGGCTTGCTCGTAATTAACGCTTTCCGTCTTGGTAGCGCCACCACGGCTGAGTTGCCAATGATGACTGAAGTCACTGGCGAGACTTTCTGGGCCACGGCACTTGTTGAGTTAATGGGTGCGATCGTGATTGCTTTCTGCTTTGCTCGCGCGCTTAAATTCTCTCGCAAAAATCCAGTTGCGATGGGTCTAGTCATGGCTAGCGCCATCTCACTGGCCGTGATCTTTGGTATCGTAGTCGCTCAGAGCTTCTTTGGCTTGCAAAGCAGCTTTATCTTCAACCCAGTAGCAGCCTTGATGTATCAAATCTTGCCAACTGCGGCTGAGAACTTTGGTGAACTCGCTGGTTTGGCCGGTCTCGCTGCAGCCGCTTACATCGTCTTCCCAGTTGTCGGTGGTATCGTCGGATTTTACCTTTCCGACATCATGACCCGCTTGGCTGGCAATGGCTACAGCTGCGACTGCGACAACGAATGTTGTGCCAAGGTCTGCGCCAAAGCCGACCAAAAATAATTGATTCTAAGATTATTATCTTAAGATCAGTACAGAAGCTCCGGTTTTTGCCGGGGCTTTCTGCTGCGAATTTGCAAATCCCCATCAAACCGGCGCCATCAATCCACCTTGTTTTCTCTAGCAGGCTTTCTGCTGACAAAACTACAGTCCGTGTGCTATAATAATTTTATGGTTAAAAAACCACTTCCTAGCAAAGACTCTGTGGCCGAGACTGCCGTTATTAAGTCTAAGAACCAGCGCGGTCAGCACCCAATGCCGGTATTTTTGCGCGTACCCTGCACTATTCTTTTCATGGTAGTGCTTTCCATTTTTTTCACCTGGTTTATTCTCTGGCGGCAAAATCTTTGCGACAGTGATGTGACCTGGCAATTTATTCAGGCTAAGCCAATTCTAGCCGAGTACAGTTTTATCGTCGTGTTCTGTCTCCTGGCCGTGCTCACCGCTATGACTTGGCGTCCGTTTTTTAGTGCCGGCCTGTTTTTCAGTATTATTAGTGTCATTACTTTTATTCATATCCAGAAATTCCAACTTCGGGCTGCACCATTACTGCCGGAGGAGTTCCAGCTTGCCGACTCGGTTGGTAACCTCATCGAATTTATTGATATGGATGCGCTCTATCGACTGATTTTTGGTGTGATTTTTGTACTTATTGGGTCAATTCTGGCTGAATACTATTTACGTAAATTTTTAGGACGCGATCCCAAGCAGCTACCGTGGTGGAATCGCACTGCTTTGATTCCACGGCTTACTTTCACCATGGTAGCCATGGCATTCCTCGCCGGTGTTACCAGCCCAATTATTAATCGGCGCAATCATGATTGGCTTGTTGACCTTGATCTCGTAGCTTGGAATCAAACCGAAAACTACGAGAACAATGGTTTTATCATCGGTTTTCTCTATAACCTCGGCAATGATATCGCTAAGCGACCAGAGGAGTACAGTGAAGAAACTATGATTACAATTGCCGATAAATACCGCGAACAAAAAGCCAAAGATACTACACGCCAAGATTGGGACGAGGTAGTAGATAATATTGTCATTATTCTGAGCGAGACCTCTTACGATCCAGCTCTATTCAACAAATATTATAGCCATGCCGGCGGAGACGTCACGCCGTTCTTGCACCAACTTTTCCGTGAGTATCCTAGTGGCTATATGTATTCCCCGGAGTACGGTGGCAATACCGCTAATGTGGAATTTGAAGTGCAAACCGGTCTCTCAAACTACTGGGCCATGACTTTCCCTTACGTCAACTTAGTTTCTAAAATGGATTATTTGGTTAGCGCCGCTGAATACGGTAGCATGATGTATGATTTCGCCACCATTGGTCTACATTCTTATGATGGCTCGATGTACAAGCGCAATCTAGTTTACCGAGTACTGGGATATGATGAGTTTATTGATGCCTCCGGCATGAAGCATCAAGAACACGATGCCAGCAGTAACGTGATTAACGACCGCTCGATTTATAATGAAATCATTAGCTTCTTGAAGGATAACGACGCACCACAAGTAATTGGCGCTGTCACCATGCAGAACCATGCGCCTTATAATCAAGCCCAGTATGAGAAATTAGAATTTCCACTTTACGACAAGATTGATGATTGGCACTCCATTGAATCAAGCTTCCAAAGCCTGCACGAAGCCGACAAATATCTAGAGGATTTTATTGAGCAGCTTGATGAGCTAGACGAGCGTACTGTAGTACTCTGGTTTGGCGACCACGCCGCTGGCGCACTCGCCTCTTATATCGATTCTGACGACAAAAGCGAACGCGACCTCGCTCATCTCACGCCATACTTCATCTATGCCAATTTCGACATCGAAAGTCCTTATACTATCCGTGAAGTTGCCGCGCTTAATCGCGAGCAAGGCTTCAGCTTTACTACTCGTGGTATTGACTTGCCAGTGGTTTCGCCAAACTGTCTACTCAATACCATGTATAACGTGCTGAATATTTCTAAACCTTCAATGTATTATCTGGTTGACGAGGTCTGCGAAGAAGTGCCAATTTTGACTCGGCCATACCAAGGTAATAACGTAGTAGAGACGATTCCGGCATTGAAAGAATACCAGCTAGTGAACTACGACATCTTGAATGGTGAGAGATATTGGGATGGGATGTAAACCGCAACCGTGCTAACGATGAAATCGACAAACCAGTCGGGAATTTTAGGAATAAAAATCGGGCACCCATTCATGGGTGCCCTAACGCAAGAACTTAATACTTTGCCTATAAACGTAGTTTAGAACGAGCGATAGCATACTGAGAAAAACTTGTCTCTGCAGCTCCATCTGTGCTAATCTCCGAATACAACCGCCTGTAGTTTTGGTAATCCCTGTGATCTAGACGGTCACAGATTAGTATTGTAACGCTATAAACGGCCACTGCCAGTACAGATATAGCAAGTGCCCGTACATATGCCACGGTGACCTCCTTAAGGCCAGCAGCAACCAGCCATGCCCCTACACCACACCATAACGTGCCGTATATCGGGCTTTCAACAAGATCTACCGTTGCGCCTTTATTTCGCTCGCTATAGAGAGCCGTATAGCCGTATCTTTCCCAAGATTTACCTTCGATGAAACCGACCAAACAGAACAAACCTACTTCAAAGATAATGCCACCTGATTTCGAAAACAGTCCTCGCCCGCTAAAACTCAGGTAAACTGAGATAATCAGCAACGCCAAAGATACTAACACATAGAACCCCATCAACTTGAGGTAGCTCAAGCGCAGTTTGGTTTTTACCATTAGAATTCCCCCTTCTTCAAATCCCTAAAGCATTGGTTCCAGTCTTTGCGCTAAAAGTACCAGAGTTTTCACTCCGTCTTTTCATTATAGCACACTTTTACGATTTTGTCTAGGTTTTGAACACTAGATTTGTTCATTTTTCCACAGAAACTGGCCTAAATGTTGTGAATTTTACAACGTTTTAGCTCTTTGGGAAAAGCGGTGTGGCTGGTGGCACAATTTGCTCGGCCGTAAAGATCATCGCAATTTGCTCGGCAGTTTCCGGCAAAAAGATCGCCAACATCCGATTAGCCTTTAGTAGATCCGTTGCCAAACCTTGCAGAACCTGCCGCAACTTCTCAGTTTCGCCATTTTTGGCTAGCTCCCAAGGCTTTTCTTCGTCAATTCGCTTATTTAGTTCCTGAATCTTACTCCAAACGTGATCAAACGCCTTTGAAAACTCAAATCGATCCATCAATTCACAAAATTCTGTTGGCAAATCTTCTGTCGCCGCTACACCAGCAATACCGTTCTTCTTACACAAAGTCGCCAAACGCTGTACCAAGTTACCCAAGTCATTCGCCAGCTCGTTATTGTAAGCATTCTCGTACTTTTCCATGCTAAAATCCGCATCAGCAAAAGTATCCACATGCCGCAAGAAGTAGTAGCGGAAAGCTGGCAAGCCCTTGAGGTCAAGCACCTCAATCGGATCAATCACGTTACCAATGCTTTTGCTCATCTTTTGACCATTCGCCAAAATGTAGCCGTGTGTAACAATATTGCGTGGCAATTCCAAGCCGATACCGAGCAAAATTGCTGGCCAAATAATCGCATGGAACCGCAAAATATCTTTACCCACAAAATGCGCCGTGGCCGGCCAGTATTCTGCCAGCTCCGCTCCATCCGGATACCCCAATACACTAATGTAGTTGGACAGTGCATCAATCCAGACGTACATAATCTGATCTTCATCGCCCGGTACCGGCACGCCCCAAGACAACTGCTTGCGCGGACGCGAAATCGACACATCCGGCGCATCCTCTAAGAGCTTCAGCATTTCTTGTTTACGAAATTCCGGTGTAATCTTCAGCTGATCTGACTCAATTGCGGTGCGAATCTGTTCTTTAAAATCACCAATCCGTAGGTAATAATTCTTCTCGGATAGGCGCTGGTAAGGCTTGCAATGGTCTGGACACTCACCATGATTTTCTTCGTATTCCTTCTCCGTTACAAAGCGCTCACAGCCTTCACAGTACCAACCGTCATAATCAGCGCTATAGATATGTGGCTCCAGGGCTTTCCAAACGGCTTGACAAGCCTCGACATGCTGCGGGCCGGTGGTACGTACAAAATCGGTATAAGAAATCTTTAGTCGATCAATAAAATCACGGAATTTATCAGAATTGATACGCACGTATTCTTCTACTGGAATTTGATTTTTCTCGGCAGTACTGAAAACTTTGTTACCGTGTTCATCAGTGCCAACCTGAAATTTGACCTCATCACCCTGCGCCCGACGATAGCGCGCATAAGTATCCGCCAAAAGATAATCCATCGCATGCCCAATATGCGGGTTACCGTTGACATAAGGAATTGCTGTACAGATATAAACTTTTGACATAATACCATTATTATACCATATCTTTGCTGTAATTGGGCGATTTTGGCTGGCAAGGCGGTTTCGTTTTGCTTCTATCTCGCAGCAGTTTGGCATCAAAACAAAGCAAAAGGCGCCCCAAATGGAGCGCCAAGGCAGTTTGAGAAATTACGGATCGTCGAACCAGTCGTCGTCCCAACGGATACCCTCACGAGGGTGACGATAGCGACACCAACGGCCCTGCTGACTATCTCGGTAAATATCGCAGCCGCGGTAATAACGATCACTCCGATAGCGATTGCGCCGCCGGCCGTTGAGCAGCCAGCGAATCAGCGCCACCACCGCCACGATCGCCAGAATCAGCAGCAGAGCCACGAAAACCATCACGAGATGCGCAATCAGATATCCGATCACCAACGCACCACCGATCAAAGTTCCACCCAGCGCGGCAGCCGTAGCCCGAAAGCCCGGCCCCAGAAAGGAGCCAACGATACAGATGACAACCCCGAGCACAATAACCGCTTGCAGTGTTTGTGACATACAAATCCCCCTTTTCTTAGTCACAATTTCTGATTAGGTATACTAGATATACTTGCCGTTTCTTGCTGAGATATTAGTCTGACCTCCTTTTATGGAAATGTCGGCCTTCGCGATAGTAGTTGTAAAAACCATAAATCGCCAGGAGTATTACAGCTACGATGACGATGATTCTGGTAATAAACTTACCGAAAATACCGCACAGCAGCCAATACACCGATAGTCCCAGCATAGTGCCGCTCGTGCTAGCCAAGATACTGCCAATCTTTCCACCACCAGTTTTTTGTAAAATTATCCAGATGATGATGCCGATTGCGGCATAAATCGCCGCTAACAGAAATGCTTTCACTAATCTCACCCCCCCCCAATATAGTATATATTAAACCAGAAATAGCACTATTTTAGTCACGTTTTGCTGAATTAATGGCAAAATAGTGCTATTTTGGCGACTTTTTACTAAATTAACAGTAGAATATTAGCAAAATCCTTGTAATTCCCTAAACTTTAAGGTACGGATAGGAGTTCTCACCCCCTATCCTTCCATTATAGCACACCATAAGCGATTTGTCAATAGCCTCGTATGTTCTCTGCTCTGAATATGAAATACGGTAAACCCTTGAAACTACCTCGACACCCAAAGAACACTAGGTTGAGGTATATCATTGTAGTTTATTCCGTCGTTTTTAAAATACATCGAGCAGCCAAACCATAAAAGCGCCCCACTCCGCCATTCATAGAAAAGTCCGCCGATACTGAAACAGTGCCGTTTTGTATACTAAAACCGTATGCCCCATCGACATACGACCCGTGGTAGCCTGTACGCGACCACCAGTAACCGCCATCAGCATTTTTGAATTCTCCGATATAAAAATTGCCAGTATTTAAAAAGTGGTAAGGGTTATTTTGAAGTTCCAACGCGCTAGGATTACCGGCTGAGCTATACAGCACGGCAAACTCTCCGGTATCGCCACCATTTGGGAGTCTCCATCCTTTAGGACATATATCATTTGTAGAATTACTACCTTTATTCGAGGTGCATGTACCAGCGGTAGCAACACAATATGTATAATATGCCGTATCTAAATCAACATTATAATAGGCACTTTTGTATGTAGTATTAAAATTAGCCGCATTTGATGTTGGAAGTTCATAACCGGAGGTCGGTACATTAGATTCTTCATTGGTTAGTAGCATTGTCTCAGCATCCGACCCAGTTAATCGCAAATTATCAACCATCCAACATCTACCATCCTGCAACTTAGATATTTTATATTTATTTGACACTGCATTTCCCCTAATGACTGGATACGTGCGACTATCCATTAGAACTATCGAAGGTACAGTGTTAGAACTTTTTGGAGTGGTTACTTGATTGCAAATCTCTGGAGTCATTTCCTGCATAGTAGTAATTCCAGAATCAACGCCATTAGACCACTGTGCCCCTACTATCTTTGGTGTCGCCACCAAGCTTAATACTCCACTACCTCTATAATGCCCAGCTTCAGCACTAGTAGAGAACTTAGCCCCAAAGGTAAGGTTCTTAGTGAAGCTTACTGCGCCATTACTATCAAGTGGTACTAGTGTACTATTAGTTAATGTAGCGCCGGTAGTAGATGGTGCGGTATAACTTGTTGCATTATCCCACTTATATCCCCAAGTATTATCATTAGTCACATTACCAGGCACAATAGTAGTGCTACCATTAGTAAGATTAGCATTATCTACTTTAAGACTAAGACTATAGCTTTCTGCATTATCTACACTTACTGTTACATTAGTACTTACTGTAGCAGTACTACCTGGAGTAATAGCAGAGCTGGTCATGTTAGGATTACTTAGTGATAAGGAAGCAGTAGTAGCAGCAGAACACTTATCTCCACCCATAAGACTAACTAGGCTAATCATGCTTAAACACAAAATCGCAAACGTAGTATTATTTAACTTATTACTATTAAACAACTTAGCCCTACAAAAGGTATGGGCGCAAGACTTAACGCAAGGAATACTATATAACACATTAGACTTCACATTCTTCTTCTCATAATTGCAGTTATTTACACTATTAAGACTACTATTGCGAGAAGCACTTTTCTTCATATTTAATAATATTGGAATACTATGAAGCTTAAAGTTAATATGTCTTTTGCGTTGCATCTTTTGCGCCCTCCTTTTGTAGGTTTTGTAGAGCTAAAATATACGCAATTATTTAGCTCTAGGATTTAGTATATATACATTCTCATAATGCTGTCTTGCATCTATAAGTAATAGGACGATACAAAAATGGCACCACGAGAGGGTGTCGAATCCATGTCAGTATTTGCGCAACTATACGTTGAACGCGAAACTGCTCGTGATGCCATCTATGGCGTCCAAGCATAGTTTTGCAAAACTAACATGTAATTCGACACTCCTATTATAACATATAATAAACAGTACTGAATTAAATTTGTAAAAATCCAGCTACGAAAATGATACCCGAAACAAAATAAATAGCCATAAAAACAAGCTAGTGCTTGTTATTTTCGAGAAATTTGCTATATAATCAACCCGTATGGGCAGCTAGGCACTTTGACAGGATAGGGTGTGGAGTCTTTGAGGCTGAACTTGTTTTTGAAATTTAGGTCTAAAAAGTAGAATACAGGAGGTAAAAATGGTGCAAATATTTTCTCTATTTTTACAGTTGGTGATTGCCATTCTCAACCGCGAGAAAAGCAATTGCCAACAAACAATTATTGTCGTTGTAATAAACAACGACAATAACAAAACCTTATAGTTTGATTATACCCTGTCAATACGATAATGTCTAGCGTGGGAAATTGCTATTTAGTTAGTGGTTTTCCACAGCCCATACCCGCAATTCAGGTTTTAAACTACATTTACGACCATTAGTTTATGCAAAATTCAAAACTTATTTAGGATCGGAACTGGGCGACACACCGCACTGCGTTGCCGTTGCGGCGGTTGTTGTTGTTTGTACCTGGGTTCACGTTGCTGCTATTGATGTTCAAGTTGTACGCGTTGGTACCGCTGTTCGCCGTACGCGACCACCAGACGCCATACTGGCCAGAGAGATCGCTAGTAGAGCTATTGTTCATTTGCCCGGTATAAGCGAAATGTCTTCATCCGCGCATAGACAAGAAATCCTTTGCTATTAGCTCAAACCATAGCCTAAACTAGTTCTCAGACCTCTCACGCCGGATTTTTACGACTTTTGAGGAGGATTTCTCGATCCTAAGATCAGGATACCGCAGGTCGCCGGAGCTTGACCTCAATTGCTTCCGTTGGAGTCCATGAAGGCTTAACTTCACCTCTTAATTATAGCATAAAAATACTTATCCTAAAGCCTTCTTAAGCTCCTTTAACCTCACATCGCAGTCATACCGCACTTATGCTTATAAACGCCTAGAGGGCGAATTTAAGGCCTCTAGTGGCATTTTGACATTAAAAAATATCGCCAAAACCAGTTTTTTAGCCAAAATTAACCCTTTTTCGTCGCTAAATCCAAATTTTCCCAATCCCACAAACTCAAATCTTGTGCACGTGCATCCGGATTAATACTATTCTGCTTCAGCAGTTCGCGCCACTGCTCGCGCGAAATCTGCCCATCGGCTAGCACGCCAGCCAGTTTCTTGCGCGGGCTAGCAAATCCACGCTCCGCCAGCTTTAAGCACTCCGGATTCACTATCGGTGATGCTAATGGAGTCAGTACCAAAACCCGGCTATCAACTTTCGGTGGCGGCGTGAATTCCTCCGCTTTCACCACTGGACCCAGTTCTACCTCAGCTAAATTCTGCGTCATTAGCGCCAATAAATTATAATCTCCGGCGTCCGCCGCAATCCGCTCAGTTACTTCTTTTTGCATTAAAAGTACAATCTTGGCCGGGCTTGGCGTTACCGCAAGCATTTTACGTACAATTGGCGAAGTGATGTAATAAGGAATATTCCCTGCCACCGCGTAAGGCTGATTCTGCACCAATCCTACCAGATCAATCTTTAGAATATCATCCTCTACGACCTGCAAATTCTTACCCGGAAAAGAACCCGGCAATTTGCGCGCTAAGTCTGCATCATATTCTATCGCAATTACTTTCTCAAAACGCCTCAGTAAGCTCGAAGTTAGCGTGCCTAATCCTGGGCCAATTTCTACACAAAGCTTCACATCCGAAACTACTGCTAAATCCGCGATTTCGTCCAAAATTGCGCGATTATTTAGCCAATGCTGTCCTAGTGATTTCTTATTTTTCATCATATTATTAATACTTTCTGTTGAATCTTCTCATCAATATACTTAGAAAACCATGTTATTGACAGTCAGTAAACATTATTGCTATCATGTATCCTAGTTAATACCAGTAGCCTCGCTTGGTAATTCCATTACAAACACCAGTACACCACCAGAAATCGCGTGCGCCTTGCCACCCACCGTACCGATTCACGTATTGGTTCATCCACCGAATTTGCGTTACCGGGTTAGTCTCCCAGTCATCGCCGGCACTGGCCATCTTATTACCAGGCAAAGCCTGCGGAATCCCGTACGCGCCAGAGCTAGCGTTTTTGGCATCCACACGACAACCTGATTCATGATAAATCAGCTCCAGCGCAGCTTCCAAATTCTCCTCGCCCACACCAGCCTCGCGAATCCAAGCCGCGCAAGTTTCCTGTTCTGGCGCCACCGAAACCCGCGCCCCCTCCACAATAATTTCCGGCACTGCTTCCATCAAAACTTTTTCTTCGACCAAATTGCGCGCCACCTCAACATTATTCTCAAATTCCACTTCATAAATACTCACGCGGCGGCCGTCTGACCCTACTTGCTCCAGTGCCCGCTCCCCCTTCGGGCGATTATAATCATAGCGCACCTCTACCTCGTATGGCAAATCTTCTTCGATAGTCAAGCGTCGCCCGCCATTGCGTTGAATCCGATAAGTCGATACTGCACCCGCCTCAAGAAAATTCGTATTAAACTCAGTTTGAACTTCATCGTCATCATAAACTGTCAGACCGGCCTCTATTGCAATCTGTTTCGGATCATAACTCGCCGTCATTACATACTTGCGCTGCACACCATCAATCACCAGAGCTGGGCGTGCTCGATAAATATTAATATTATAATTCCCTTGAATCACGGTCTCTAGACTTGGCTCCACGATATCGGTTTCTGCTACCTGCACATCTGAACGCGCCAACACTTCTCGTACCGTCACCGGGCCAGTCTTCACCACTAAATTTGCGCCATCATCGTGAATTGTCACAAAAAACTCACCGTCTGCGGCTGGTCGCATCACGACATTGTCGCTTTCGTCCGCATAAACCCGTGCCGGTCGGAAAATCGTTGCCACCAAAAATACCGCCGTACAACACAATAGTAATGCTGCACAAAAGAATTCTCGACTACGGAAATGCAATTTCATCATTTCCTCTCCATTATAGCATAGAACCAAGATAAGTTTAAGAATAAAAAATCCCCTCGGCGCTAAACCAAGGGGATAGGGGTAAAACTAAATCTGCGCTGACAAAACCAGTAAAATTTATGCTTGGTATTTGCACTAAAAGCACTAGGGCCTGCTAAGCTTACGCTGGCGTAATTGGCGCCGCAGTCTCCTTCAAATCGGTTCCGGGTCGCCAAAACCATGCCCGAAGGCCGCTTCTTCGGCGATACAGCCCAGGTCGCGCAAAGCGTCAACATCCCGCTGCACATATTCAAAGCGCTCCTCCACCGGATCACCCGCGCCATCAATGTAATAAATCATGGCGAAATCCGTCATCGGGCGCCAGCCCCAGTCCAAAACGTCTTGGAACTGTGCGATCAGAGTCTCCATGGTTGCCCGACAGTGAGCGCGCTGTGCGGCCGAAGTCTTTCGCGCCGCCGTAGCCTCGCGCAGATAGTCCTGATATTCCTGCTCTTGGGCGGCCAAAATCTTCGACAGCTCAGAGCGATCCTTACCGATTTGTTCGATCAGCAGGAATCCATCCGCGCCATCGCCGGCATCATCAGTAATCGCCTGGCAAATCAGCGGATGAGTCTTGTCGGCATAGGCCAACATAGTGACCGAGAGTCCTTCCTCAATAGTGTCGTCCGGATCGTAGATATACGCCGCCAGATACTCAGCCATGCCCGGCGTCGTCAGTTCAAAACATTGCGTATGGTAGTTGAACTGACCGCACCACAGCTCAATCCGCGGCGCGCCGGTTAAGCCCAAAGCCGACGCCAGGCCTTTTACACGCTGCGACGTCGCCGTCGTTTGCGGCCAGATCGGCAGACCGTCGTAATCCATAGGCAAACGATCCGGAAAAATCATGCTGACCGACATTCCGGCCACCATCGGCATCCGAAATCCTGCCATCGGCAGACGCTCCACCTCCCGGCCTAAAGCGTACTTAGCCTCCGCCAAGGAGACCGCGTAGAGATCTTCGGCGCTGACGAGCGGTTTTGCGGCGAGTTGCTGCATTTTCATGTTTGATACCCCCTTAAATAATAAAAAACTTGAGGTCGCCTCAAAAGCAACCTCATATCTCCATTATATCACACTTCAGCTATTTTGTAAAGATTTTGAACACTAAATTTGTTCATTTTTCCACAGAAACCGCTAGAAATGTTGTAAAAATTACAACACTGTAACAGAATAACTGCTACCTCACTCAGTTCTCCAAATCCTAATCTCCGTTCCAAATCGGCAAATCTTCCGGAAACGGATCAAAATCGGTGCCTAAATCAGTGTCGAAGTCTGCGCCCAGATTCTCGCCCGCATCAGCTGCGCCGCTAGTAGTATTTGCGGTAGGCTCGCCAAATTCCCCATCCGGATCACCACCCAAAAGGCCAAAACTGGCACCGCTATAGCTGCTCTCAAAACCACCACCGTTACCAAAACCCGTCAGCTCGCTACCCACGCGAAAAGCGCCCGACTCGCCAAATTCGCCCGTACCGTAAGGATCGTAGCCGATCTCTAGCAAAAACCGCGAAGGCGGATTGTAATTGCGACCGCCAAAACTATAACGCGAACCGGCGAAGGTCAAAAACAACTCTTCCATCGCCCGCGTCATCCCGACGTAGGCCAAGCGACGCTCTTCTTCTAACTCATCTACCGAATCGTCCGAACGGCTGCTCGGGAACAAGCCCTCCTCCAGCCCCACCATAAAGACCACCGGAAATTCTAGGCCTTTAGCGGCGTGCAGCGTCATCAGTGAAACTACGTTATCGCCTGCCGATTCATCGGCCGAGCTCAGCAGAGCGGCATCTTCCAAAAATTCCTCTAGCGTCTCATAAACGCTGGCATTACTCGCCAAGACCTCAATATTCTGCATCCGCTCCTCGCCATCCGGCGTATCTGTACGCAGTAGCGAGCCAAAGTTAAACTCAGCAACGATTTTTTCGATCATCTCCGCGGCGGTAATCATCTTATCAGCGCGCATCGCCTGCAAAAATCGCTCCACCTTGCGTACCGCGGCATCAGCTCGTGCCGTTAACTTTAAATCGCCGAGATTAGCTAAATCACATTCAGGGTGCTCATTGAGAAAATTAAAGATCTTCTCCACCGAAGCCGCACCCACGCCACTCAGAATATTTTTGGTGACCCGCTCAAAACTGACCCGATCCAGCGGATTAACTACTAATTTCAGGAGCGCCAAGACATCTTTGACTTCCTTGCGATCGTAGAACCGCACGCCACCAATAATTTTGTAGGGAATTTTTAGCGCAATGAAAGCCTTCTCAAACGCGCTCGACTGCGCATTGGTACGATACAGCACCGCAAAATCGCTGTAATTTCCCCGTTTGGCTTCCAATTGCCGAATCTGCCGCGCGACGTAATTTGCTTCGGCGGTCTCATCCAGCAATCCTTCAATATTCACCGGCGCGCCATCTCCCGCCTCTGTAAAAAGCTTCTTCTCAGTGCGAGTTTTATTTTGATTGATGATCTTCTGCGACGCCGCCAAGATATTACCCGTACTACGATAATTCTGCTCCAGCTTGATCACCTTGGCGCCCTTAAAATCGCGTTCAAAGTTCAGAATATTAGTAAAATCCGCCCCGCGCCAAGAGTAAATCGACTGCCAATCGTCGCCCACCACGCAAATATTCCGCTGCTCGTTCACCAACAACTTAATCAGTTTATATTGCACCGCATTGGTGTCCTGATACTCGTCAATCAAGATATACTTGAAACGCTGCTGCCATTTCTGCCGCACTTCGGCGTTTTTGGCAAACATTTCCGCTGTAATACTGAGTAAATCATCAAAATCTAGCGCGTCCGCCGCCCGCTTTTCTACCTCGTAACGTGCAAAAATCTCGGCGGTTTTCTTTTGATTCGGATAATAAGCTTCGCGCTTAGCATCGGCCGGCTTGAGACCTTGGTTCTGATAATGCGAAATTAAATTCAGCGCATTTTTCGGGGTGAGCGACTTATCACCGGTCAATTTCATTTCGCGCATGATACGGCGCAGCAAAGTGAGTTGGTCATCCGTGTCATAAATCGTAAAATTCGCCCCAATGCCCGCCGCTGCATGCTCGATATGCAAAATCCGCACGCAAATCCCGTGAAACGTCCCCATATAGGGCATAAAACCACGGCTCGGGCCAGCCTCGGCGACATCCTGGTGCTGGCCATCATCTAACAGCTTCCAGAGGCGCACTCGCATTTCTTTAGCAGCCTTATTGGTAAAAGTCACTGCCAAAATCTGATCGGGGCGCGTACCGTGCGCAATAATATTAGCAATTCGATGTGTCAAAACTTTGGTTTTGCCAGAACCAGCTCCTGCTAGTACTAATACTGGACCTTCTAGCGTCTCCACCGCCTCGCGCTGAGGCGGGTTTAAACCTCGCATGATTGCATCGTTCATTACCTCATTATAGCACGCCCCGACCCAGCCCAGTGCAGTTTTGTGAAAATTACATCGGTTTATCATTACTGCACAAAATACCTCCAGCAGTCTGAAACTTTTCAACCATAGAAAATATCCCCGACTTAGCTGGGTTTTCTGATAACAGAAAAAGCGCCCCCGAAGGGACGCTGGAAGGGATACTAGTTAGATACGCGAAAAATAGCAAACTCTAGTGCTGATGCGCTAGTTGATATGAATCAGCAGAATTGCACTAATTGAAGTAGCTTGCAAAAGCAGCAAAGCTCAACTGCCCATCGATCGCAACATTAGCTCCGTCGGTGTCATTGCTGTACGGTTCATCGCTGTCGGCATTGTGTTCTATCATTGCGTTGACCATCCGCCAAGAATGGCGATCAGCTCGCCAGTCTAGCAGAATTCGGATCACCGCACAACCCGCACAGGTTAAATACTCGACCACCAAGCCCAACGGAATGATGAAACCAAGGTGGCTCGGCGCAATCTGGCAAAGCTGAACGAACATCGGCCAGTTTTTCGGGCAGCCCCAACCCACGCAAAAGCCGATTACCATGCAAAGCATGATGCTGCAAATAATGGCCCCATAAGGCTTGCGATGGCCGTGGTCGTACACGTTTATCATGATGATCGCCAGCACTCCCAGGGCGGAGTAGCTGGTCATGACCATCGTCCGCATGAAGGTCAGGGCACCATCCCAGATCAGTACCGACTCGCTGCCGGCCAAAAACCATGTAGCCATGTTTACAATCAACAAAAACATCCAGAGCCAGGTACCCAACATGCAAAACCGCAGATACTTTAATAGTTGATCCCGTGTCAGTCGCAATTTTTTCACAAAAACTCCCCCAATAAACATTTTTGCCTATCTCCCTTCAAAAAATTAAGGTGCAAAGCCCCCTATCCTTCCATTATAGCACACTTTACTCAAAAAGTCAATGCTTACAAGGCATTTTGACCAATCATCCGATCATAATATCATCATTACAAGCTATTTCCGGCCGATTTTGGCCAAAAATCTTTAAAATGCTAATGTTTGCGCCAATCTAATCCCCGTTGATGCCGCAAATGAATCAGATAATACGACACTACCAACTGCACTGCCAAAATTACCGCAGAGGCGCCCAGCATTGCCGGTAGCCCAAAATCATACATCCGACCACAGATAAACATACCCAGAGCTTTGCCTAAATTCGAAATAATATCCCGAAAAGTACCGTATTTAAGCTGGTGGCGATTATCAATTGCGTTGATATAATAGCCATCACTGATATCTTCGTAAGCCGTCGAACTTAGCAATGCCCAGATAAAAGCCAAGAAGCAGAGGAACGGATTACTGGTGAGCGCTGCAATCATAAAAGCGATCAAACGCAGACCGAACTTGAGCGAAATCGTCACATAATCATTGCGCGGAGTAAAATATTTGAGTGCAAAAATCCCCAAAACATCCGCGACCAAGCCCACTACTAGCAGGGTATTGGTGGCTACGCTCGGTGTAAACTCGAAAATATTCGTGAGCACCAGCATTTTCAAGCCGACTGCCGCCTGGAAAGATACCGACGAGAGAAAATTATACACCATATAGACCTGTTGCACTCGGTTGCGCATCACCATCCGGACCACTGGCAAGGGCTGGGCTGGCGAGCGCGTCTCAATCAGCTCGACTTCTAATCGATACATAATGATAATCGCGACCACCAAAAAAGCCGCCGCTACTAGCAAACACCCATTATAATCAAACAGCCAGCTGCCCAGGTGATGACCAATTAAAATCCCGCCCACTAAAATACCGACATCACAAAAGAGGTATTCTACCAGTTTGCGTTTACTATACGCCTTGTTGTTTTTCATTACGGTCGTAAGCAACGGATACAGACTAGTCACCACAATGAAATTCGTCGCAATATCAATTGCAATACAAATGCCAATCACCATGGTATTACCGACTTGATTTAAGCAAAAGAGCGCCAGCAAATTCAAAAATCGCCCCATCAGCGCTACTGTCACTAGATTCTTAATTTGCGGCATTTTAATGAACTTGCCCACAATCGTGATTGCGCCAACCCCTACTAGCATGCCCAAACTCAGGATATTACTGACTTCAGGAGCCGAAAAGCCATTGCTCTCTAGCCACAACTGACGAAAATTCTCCCATAACCCCATCGAAATGCTAAAAAACGCAATCATGGTTAGGATTTGCCGCTCCAACTTACGCCATTTTGGCACCGGAGTAGCACGCCGCTCAGCCCACTTTTTTGCGAGTTTACCCATTGATATTATTTTAGCATAAGATGAATGAATTTTTCAGTGTTTATTTACATTTCCGGAACTGGTCCTCCAGATAAACCAGAGATTTTTTCTAATAGCAATAGGAGCGACCGTTTTAGTCGCTCCTTAAGCCCGCTGACATTAGCATCAATAGCCTCTAATCATTCTGAATACTTCAGCTAACGTACGCCGCCGTGTGATTGGCTTACACTCTCTAGGCGGAAAATCGCGTGGTTCAAAAACGCTGAGCAAATCCTGAGGATAAACCCCATAAAATTCCATTACGCCAATATTATCACGTAGTGGCGCCCCCGATGGTGCGCGCTTCAACTCTTGCATAAAGTACACTTCCTTTCGGACAGATTTACCTTATTATTATAACACAATTACTCGAGGATTGCTTTGATTCTGCGAACACCAGCACTAGAAGATTCTTCCTTAGTAATCTTGAACCTTCCGAGTTCCCCAGTGCTCGTAACGTGCGGACCACCACAAATTTCCATGGAAATAATTTCTTGCAGAGCCTCTGGCGTGTCGCCACCACGGCCAATACCATATACCGTTACTCGGTCCGGATAACGATCACGGAAACTGCCATGCGCTTTCAACGTATCAAAAGCATAATCCTTCTCATACTCGGCAAACACTACCGGATAATCCGCTTCAATCCAACCGTTTACACGATCCTCTACTTTTTTCAGCTCCTCTGGCGTTAGTTTGCGATCGATATTAAAATCAAACCGCAAGCGCTCTGGCGTCAAATTGCTGCCCTTCTGGCCAATTTGCGGGTCAATTTCTTGCTGCAAAGCCGCCAGTAGCAAATGGCAAGCCGTGTGATACTTCACCGTTTGATCGCTGGTATCAGAAAGACCACCCTTAAACATACCCTTAGAAGCGGTTTTGCTGCGATTGCGCTGCTCCTCGAGCGCCACTGCAAACTCGTCTTGATAATTCTCCGAAAGCTTAAGCCCCAGCTTATAGGCTTCCTCGACGCTCAGTTCTAGTGGGAACCCATAGGTATCCTGCAGCTTAAAGAGCTCTGCGCCGGTGAGCAATTGGTCGCGGCCCATTTTTTGCAATTCTTTCACACCTTTGGTAATAGTTTTGCGGAAGGCATTCTCCTCTTTTGTTAACACTTCTAGTACATTATTACGATTCGGCAAGATATCGTCTGACAATTCTTGGTAATTTTCGGCAATAATCGGGATAATCTGCTCCAAGAAATCCTGCCCAATGCCAAGGTCTAATGCCTTCAACACCGCGCGCCGCACTAAACGTCTCAGGGCATAGCCCTGGGCTTTATTTGATGGCACCAATCCTTGCGCCGCCAATAGATAAGCGCCACGCAAATGATCGGCAATAATCCGCATTTCGTCAGTGTTATTATCATACTTTTTGTGCGAAATTTCTTCCAGCTTATCAATAATCGGCTGCATCAGCGAAATTCGGAAGACATCAAAACTACCCATTGCCGCAGCTGCTAAGCGCTCCAAACCACCACCGAAGTCGACATTTTTCTGCTCTAGCTCCGAGAAAGTACCGTCTTCATTACGCTTGTATTGCATAAAGACTTGATTACCAATCTCCATGAAGCGCGCGCCGTCCGAAGCCGGATGTGATTTGCCATATTTCTCGACATCTTGTTTATCTTCACCGAAATCATAGAATACCTCTGAATCTGGCCCACAAGGGTCACCAAGCGGCGTGGTCTCAATGCCACCGCCCCGACTCCACCAGTTTTCTTTGTCGTCGTAGAAGAAAATCCGTTCGCCCGGCTGGATTCCCCGCTTATCACCGTTTGCGGCACTACCGATCTCGGCAACCTTCGCCTCAATTCCCGCCTTTTTAAAGACTTTTTGCCAAATTTCCGCCGCCTCGGTATCCTTTGGAATACCATATTTTTCATTACCAATAAAACAGGTAACGTAAATCTTCTCCGGATCCAGGCCAATTTCTTTGGTCAAAAACTCAAAATAATTGGAAATCTGCTCTTCCTTGAAATAATCACCTAGTGACCAGTTTCCCAGCATCTCAAATACCGTGGTATGGCGCGGATCACCGACATCTTCAATATCTTGCAAACGCATCGAAGGCTGCGAATCAGTCAGGCGTGTGCCCTCGGGATGCGGCTGTCCCAATAGATACGGCAACAATGGCTGCATGCCCGAGCCGGTGAATAGAGTAGTAGGGTCGTTCTCAAGTACTAACGGAGCAGGCGGAATTACTTTGTGTCCGCGACGCTCTTGGAACTTTAAGAATTTTTGGCGGATTTCATTTGCATTCATACCGAACATTATACTACATTTTACTCTGAAGTAAAAGAGAAAAAGCCGCCCGTAGGCGGCTTAGGAGTTGCTAGGCACATGCGTTATCTGTGTGAGACTAATGTACGATTCATGGTCTACGTCGATGCGCCGTCCAGATCCCACGCCTGACACGAAGGCGTTTCGCCCTCGATCGGCGCATTCAGCTCAGCGGCGGCCCGCAAGAAACGTTCCTGCAAAGACCCCGGTGCGGTTGGCTGGTATGCAATCTGCTCCGACGTAGCTGAAGTCGATTCGGCGGCCGCAAGCTGCCACGCCAAAGACGGACACGGCAAATTCTCGACCGGCTTGGGCGGCTCGCCCATCTCACCGCCCAACTCGTTGCGGTAGCTGTAGATCAGGCCAGAAAACAGATTGACGACCGTAGCCGCAAACCGCGGGATCAGATACCACCGCACATAGTCCAGCTGGTACTCGATGCGGCCACCCAGCTGAGAAGCCTCACAGAACACCTTCTTGGGCGCGCTACCCAGCGCAAACTCAAAGGTCAGCTCATCCAGCGGCTTACCCTGCAAATCGCGATACTGCGCCACTTTGTCCGCCGGGAAGAGGTCCTCGAAGGTCTGCCCCGGAATCGTGCAGGCATTGCAGTTTGCCAACATCGTCCAGTATTTCAGCGTATCCACGCTGGCCTCGTAAGCCTGCGGCACAATGGCAAGATGCTTATATCCCTCGGTCAAGAGATACAGGTGGTCGTCAGTGGTGTACTTGGTAAAATCCATACCTTTCACTCCTTTTCAAAAGTTCTAGACAGCAAAAAGCTCCCTATCTCTCCATTATACCACACTTTACGATAAAAAGCAATAGCAAAATCATAATTTAATTGATCTTATCAGTGCAGTAGCGGTTTCAGACTTGTTTTTACCTCTTTTTAGACGAGAATTTCTCAAAAAGTGCTTTGACTCTTGACAAATTGCTTATGGTGTGCTACAATGGTAGTATAATATCCTAGTTGGGGGACTAGGATATCCGCACCTTCCCAGCTAATCATATCTCTGCACCCCTAATCTATTTTAAAGGAGAGTCTATCCATGAAAAACCGCTGCTTTGCTTCCCGCTTCCTCGCTGCCGCTTTGACCTGCGCTATGATGAGCTCGCTCGTCGTCAGCGCCAGCGCCTCCGTCACCGGCAATTGCGCCTACAACGACGCCGCTGTCCGCGGCCTCGAGGATGGGCCTGCTACGGGCCAGGCAACCTGTGTCCCCGCTGGTGACGAGCAGACTCAGCCCGATTATCTGACCGGACAGGTCACCAATCGACAGGACGCCAATCCCAATGCCGATATGCTCAGCCCCACTCCCAACGACACCAGTACCGCCCCCGCCAAAAATACTACCTGCACCGGCATGTCCAGCTCTACGCTGGGCGAGCCGCCGCTGCCCCCGATTACCACTACCCCGCCGCTGACCGCCGAGAATGAACTGCATCAGGATACCTCTATGGCCGTAAGCGCCGAAGAGCTGTTGGCGTTGCAAGAACGTCTCGGCGACATCTACTTCTTGGAAGCCAGAGTCATGACGTTGGAGGATTACAATACCTTTGACCCCGTGCACGGCTATTTCGTATTTAAGAACGATTCGGACGTGCCGCACTCGATCTGCGAAAAGCTAAATCCTGCCGACCGTAAGCATATTGCCACGCTCAGCACCTATCAGGCTCTCCTGTATATTAAACAGACCAAGGAGTATCAGACCGACGAGGAGCTGCGTAAGCGTACCGATGACGTCTTTGACAATTTCACGAACTTCATGCCGCCATATGTGCGTGAATCCATGACCGGCTTCGTGCCCCGCGCCATTAGCGACCAGCTCGACCCCGATCAGCTGGTAGCGATTGGCAACTTGATTGTTGGCACCGAAAAATACCAGCAGCTCAAGCTTGCCTTGGCGCCCATGCGCGATTATTACACGGTGGCTACGCTTACGGAAAAATACTCTGCCGCTGAGATCACGCTCATCTACGATGAGATCATCAGCGCCGCCATGGCAATTTGGCCGCAGGGCGCACCTGACCGTGGACTGGCCGCTGGTGTTAAAGCCGACGGCTCGCAGATCCTCGTCTTGATGCCCGATCCCGTCAATTTGGATGTTACCGGCGCTACCGGCAACTAACCGTCAGCGCCGCCCTTAGCAAAGCTATACCACTAGCATCCGAGATATGATTAGCACACTTCAGCCCCCAGCAATGGGGGCATTTTATTGGCCAAAATTTAGTAGATTAGATAGATCTTGCCAGACACCTTCTGCTGAGCTAGCTATATCGCTTTAATCCGCAATCACTCCACCACCTAGGCAAACTTCACCCGAGTAGAGCACGGCCGACTGGCCGGCCGCTGGGCGCTTAATTGGTTCAGCGAAATGCAAGATGGCGCTAGTTTCCACCTGCGAGCCAGACCCCGTACTATTGCGCATTTGCGAAGTTTTGCCAGATTCGGTCGATAATAAATCTGTTGTAATTTTTACATCAATTAGTGGCGCACGGTGACGTAAACGCACTTGCAGTAACTGTTTTCCAAGAATATCAGCCACCGTCAAACCATTGCGCAGATGTAAATCAGTGATTTTAAGCTGGTCTGCCCACAATTCCGAGCTATTAAGGTTTTTGGAGACATAGACGATATTAGCCTGCAAATCTTTTTTGACCACATAATACGGCAACCCGCCACCCAGGTAAAGCCCGTGGCGCTGACCGATAGTGTAATAAATCGCGCCGTCGTGATAACCCAAGATTTGATCACTCTCCAGCTCCCGAATCTCACCCGGTTGCGTCTCTAGGTATTCGCGCAAGAAATCTTTCATGCCGACTTCGCCCACAAAACAGACCCCCATGGATTCTTTTTTATGTGCAACATCCAAGCCATGCTGCTCGGCCAAGCGTTTCACTTCCGGCTTTTGCAGTTCCCCTACCGGAAACAGCGTCTCGGCAGTAGCCTGATCGCTCATGCGATAGAGAAAGTAAGTCTGATCCTTATTCTCGTCTCGGGCGCGCAAAAGCTGCTTGCCCGATCCGGCAGTGCGATGATCGGATAGGCTGAGCTGCGAATCGCTGGTACGCGCATAATGTCCCGTAGCGATAAAATCCGCGCCGCGCGCCTCTGCCCGCTCATAAAACAGCTTAAATTTAATCAGCTCGTTGCAAATCACATCCGGATTGGGCGTATTTCCCCGCTGAAACTCCGCCAACATATAATCCACCACCTGCTGCTTATATTCCTGCTCAAAATCCCAAACTTCAAAATCCAAATCTAGCTGCACCGCCACGCGTTTAGCATCGGCCAAATCCTCCGCCCACGGGCATTTCATGCCTGGCAGATCTTTGGACCAGTTTTTCATATACACACCAGTGACATTATAGCCCTGCTCTCTGAGCAAAACCGCCGAGACCGAAGAATCGACACCGCCCGACATACCAAGGAAAACTTTAGGCATTGGCTATTCCTCGATTGTTTGGCAAACCTGACGTCGCAAATACTTGCCGTGCGCCCGATGCTGCAAGTCGCGTTTGCTCACGCTCAACTTCTTCACGAATGATCCGTGCGGCCTCTGCCACATTTTCTAGAGTATTAGTGCTGCCTAGCGAAATCCGAATTGAACCGGCTATCTCCGCATCAGAAAGACCAATCGCCGCTAGCACATGCGACTTACTACCCTTATTAGCCGCACAGGCCGCCCCGGTCGAAACTAAGACTGCGCGCTGCTCAAGACGATAAATTAAACGCTCCGCGTCAATCCCGGCAAAACAAACTGGCACAAAATTCGCCAATTGGTGTTTAGAGTTACCCAGAAAACGAACATTTGTGAGCTGCTCCAGCTCTTGCCGCAAAATCGCCGCCATTTTTTGATATTTCTTGCGATTACCGGCAAGATGTGATTTTGATTCTTGCGCTGCCACCGCAAAACCAATCACCCCTGGCACGTTCTCAGTACCGCTGCGCAAGCCCCGCTCTTGACCGCCGCCCACACTAATCGGTTGCAATTTCACACCATGCGCCACATAAAGAGCACCCACGCCCTTCGGACCGCCACACTTAGCGGCATTAATCGTCAGCAAATCCACTCCTAAGCGCGAAGCATTTATGTCTAATAAGTTCAAAGCTTGCGAAGCATCTGAGTGTAGATAAAGCGGCGTTTTAATGCCCTGCCGCAAGCGTTGCTGGCGGGCTTGGCGAATAAGTTCGGCAATCTCTGCAATTGGCTGAATCGTGCCCAACTCATTATTAGCCAATGAAATTGACACCATCTCAACATTATTATCCAGTTTATTGCGTAGATCGTCAAGCACTATTACGCCATTTTTATCTACTTTTATCAACTGATAATCATGCTGCTTAGCGGCTTCCAGCACCGCTGCATGTTCGGTTTCTAAAGTCAATACTTTACCATGAACAGCCGTAAATGCCAAGTTAATTGATTCAGTAGCACCCGCTGTGATCACCAAATCAACTCCTTTAGCGCCAATTACGTGGGCCAAATCGTCCTTGGCCGCCTCATAGGCCTCGCGCACCCGCTTGGCTGGTAAATACGGCGCCGAAGGATTAAAAAACTGCTCATCAAAATACGGCAGCATCGCCTGCAAAGCTTTGCGGCTGACTGGCGTAGCAGCGGCATGATCAAGATAAATCATGTGTTAATTATAGCATATTTTGCATATTAGAACAAGCTAAGCTTGCAGGCATGCTTTTCTTAGGACGCACAACAAAATAGATTCACGAAGCAATACCTAAGCCAAATCTAACTGCAATACACCTGCCGGCCAGAATCATTACAATCGCCGCTTTTGCGATCATAATGCTGTTCATAACCAGTTTTGATCAAATCGTACATTTTGGTGAAACTTTCGTACATTGTATCGGTATTCGGAATGCTGATTTTTTCCAGCTCTAGCACGTCGGGGCGATGGTCGGCTACCCAGGCTTGCAAATCGGCGCGCAGGGTTTCATAATTTTGCCGCAAAGCGTCTTTATTGGGATCGGTATAACTAGCATCCTGATAAGTACGGTAAGCATGCACATAATCCAGCTCCTTCTCTAGCCAAATCTCTCCATATTGCGCCAGCGTAGTATTACCAGAAGTGCGCAAAATATCTGCCGCTTCCTGAAACGCCACATCTTCGCTCTCTACTGTCAATAAATCAGTCGCCAAGACATAATTATGCCAAGTTTGATAGAGTTTAAGTGCCGGCTCAAAATTAGTATTCTCCGGAAAAGTGACTACATAAGCCTCTTTAAAAGCCTGATATTCTCGTGCAATCTCTGGATTCCAGCGCAACATCGGTGTATTGCCCAACTGATCAATCGCCGCCGTAGCGTTCTCCTGCGTTAAGCTCCGACAAGTATCAATATAATCATCGTAAGTTTTGCGGTCAACATAAGCCGATTTAGCATATTGCACAGCATATTCACAAGCCGAAGAATTGTGTGCCCGCTCAATTGTCGGCTTGATTTCCTTGGCAGCTCGATAAGTTTCACCATAAGCCGAAGCCAAAATCGAATCAATACCAAATTTAATCAGCAACCCCAACCCCAGCGCTGCCACTACGAGTACAATCCCACTCAACAGCCAGCGCTTTACCACCGGATTGACTTTTTCCTTACCGTTCTCGCCTTGCACGGTCAGCGCCGGTGCCGCCACATCCTTAGTACCCACTGCCTGATCTGGGCGCGGCATTGACGGAGAATTTTGAATGTCACTGGAGTTAAAAACCAGCGTACCCGACGGAGTGGCTTTTGCGACAGTAGTGGGACTTACCGACGCAGTAGCAACAGCCCCTGGCACCGCCTGCGCCGCCGTAGCATTAGCATCTGGTGTAGCTGGCGTTGTCAATGCCGTCGGATTTACAGGCGTCTGCCCGATTCCTGTATTTACAGGCACTGGCTCAGCACCTGTCGGCAGAGCTGTCTGCCCGGCCTCCGTGGCTATGGGTGTTGGCTCGGCACCTGCATTCGTCTGTTCTCCTTGCACCAAAATCAAAATTCCCTCAATCGCACCCCACACCACATCGGCAATAATCATAATCCAAGCCAGCACCCGCAACACCGTTGCAATATTACCAACCGTAGCGCGCAGAGCCAGCTGCGACATACTCGGCATCAAAGCCCGCAAAATCAAACCCGCCACCAAGCAAGCTAATCCTACGATAAACAACGTCAAATGGCGCTTCGCCTGCTTTTGCTCACCTAAGTACCATTGGTGTACCCCAAGAGAGCCCAAAACAATCCCAAGTACTCCAGCAATCATCGGCGACTTTGCATCTTTCATAGTTATTATTAGTATAGCATAAGCGACAAAATTGAAAAAGAGCGTAAAATCTCGATCGCTAAAGTTCTGGAGATTAAACCGGCAATATGACTGAAATAGGTACGCATTGATCTTAAATCGGTAACCGCCTCTTGCCAACATTTAAAATCTGTGGTAAGCTGGAGATGTGTTTTTTGGTTAGCGCCGCTTCTGAGCGGTGCTAATTTGTATCTTGGCGCCAAGCCAGTAAATGGTTAGCGTGACACTAAAGCGTCCTACAAAGAATGATATTCCCATAAACGTACACCTCCTTTCTCCTTGCATTAAACTAGTATTTTAGCAAGAGAGGCGGCTACCTGTATCCAGAGTAGCAGAAAAGAGCATAAAATTGCAAGCATCAGCATGATAAAAAGTCTAGAAAATAGTTCAAAATACGTAATTTTGCCGATTTTTACGATATTTCTTGTGCTAAAATGCCCCCTAAGGCCATTTTTAGGCATTTTGAGCGATTTTTAGCAAAAGTGCGGTAGGAGGAAGGTTCAAGAAAAGGAGAGCCGAGAAGGCTCTCCTGTCAACCATACGCTAATGATTAACTTGCACAAATGCTACCTGAGCCGTTCCAGACTCCATACAGAGTTAAATCCGAACTGATAGTTATTTTGCTGCCGAAGTTATAGGTTGGACTGGTGGCGCTCTGGCTTGTGCTCCAGCCCAAGAAAGTATGATTTGTGCAACTTGAAGTTGGATCCTGCTGGGTAATAGTGCATGTATTATTGTAAGTAGCACAAGTTTCTGTTAGTGCCGTACCGCCAAAACGTGGATTATTAGGATAGTATGTAATAGTACGAATTACTGGATCTGGTCCTTCCGCTACGCACCGCACTGCGAAGCCGAAGTGACGACCGTCATTACTCATGCCCGGATATACACCGCCACTAGTAACGTATAAGCGATATGCACTAGTACTACTTTCTGCCGTACGTGACCACCAGTTGCCATTGCCATTGGTATAGTCAAGAGAACCGCGATCAATGCGCCCAGTATACGCGAAATTATAAGGTGCGTTTCTAATCTTAGTTGAACCAGCAGCAGAATTGGCAATACCTTCTGCATCCGCAAAAACCTTAAGTTCTCCGCTGCCACCACCGGTTGGGAGTTTCCAGCCCTTCGGACAAATTGATGAGGGAGCGTTAGCGCCGTCAGAACCAGCAGAAGAGCAAGTCCCAGCTGTTGCCGTACACCAAGTATAGTATCCGGTATCGCTATCGCTCGGGAGATATGCATTTGACGCAGTATTACTGCTAAAGCCAGATTGGTTAGAGGCTGGCATCGTCCAGCCCGAAGCAGGAGCACCATCAGAGTTACCCGCCGAGAGTGCTTCTTTAAGAGCACTGCCACCCATCAGCCTCAAGTTCTGGGTCATCCAACACCTGCCATATGGCATTTTGGTGATAGTATAGCTATTTTCATCACGCCTATCCTTTAGTATAATTGTGGCGCCAACTGGTATACTACTTTTACAAAAAGCATTCGTATCCATACCGGGAGTAATATCTTGCATGTATTCTACTCCAGAATCCGTACCATTAGACCATATACCATAGAGTTTTCTCCACACCGCCCACAACGTCTGGCTCGAACTACTAGCTTGTAATGTAATACTCCCTCCCGGCTGATAAGCTACACTACCAGTACTAGTAGTAGACCAGCCAGCAAACTCATAACCAGATCGAGTAGGCTTAGTATTAGGAATAGTGAAGGTATGGTTATCATTATAGTTACTAATAGATTGTTCTGATGGTATAGAACTAATGTCTCCACCATTAGCATCATAGCTTAAGGTATATGTTACTAATGTCTTTGGTGTAGCGGTTAGTAATAGGTTTACCTTAGTCTTATAGTGTCCAGCATTAGCATCTTTAGAAAACTTAGCTGCAAAGGTCAATGGCTTAGTAAAGCTTACTGTACCATTATTAGTATTACTCACATCAGCACTTTCTATACTAACATTACTATTAGTAATACCTTTATAACTACCATTATTCCAACTATAACCCCAAGTGTTATCTACTAATCCTTCTATACTACTAATACCATTAGGATTACTAGTATTATCAATTGGAATAATGGTAGTTGGT
>CAZWCY010000003.1:0-73266 GCA_964633035.1 uncultured Candidatus Saccharibacteria bacterium
GAGCTAAGAGATGTACGGGATAACAGGCCGTATAAGGTAAGAAGGCTCGGCGATGACAAGTGCTGGATGACGCAAGATTTAAAATTGTGGAATGCGAATTATCAAAGCGGAGGTGTGTATACTGAAGGTCGGACCATTAAATCAGTGACGTCTGATATTACTAGTGGCACTTGGACTCTCCCAGCTTCCAGTACTTCCGGCTTTAGCGATAATGCCGCCTCAAACGCTTATCTATCTGGAAACACTGGTTATTACACCTGGTGTGCCGCCACTGCTGGCACTTGCTCCTCCGCAACATCTGACGGTGCTAATGCTTCGTCTTCGATTTGCCCGAAGGGCTGGAAATTACCAACTGGCGGTACTGGAAAATCCACTGATTTCTGGCTACTCTTCCGCAATATGGGTCTGACTATTAGCAATGATAGCTTGGCCTCGTCCTTAAACGGTTATACTAACTGGGGCTCTGGAGATCTCGCCAAAGTCCAAGGTTCACCTTACAATTTCGCTTATACCGGGTACGTGAGCAATAGTAATTTCTATGATCCGGCTAGCAGCCAGGGCGGCCGCTGGTGGTCACGTACGGCCTACAGTAGTACCAACGCGTACGAATTGTACATCGATAGCGGCAACGTGAACCCAGGTACCAACAGTCCGAACCGTCGCAACGGGTGCGCAGTGCGGTGTGTCGCCCAGTAGGTTCCGATCCTAAAACATCAGACACACCACCAAACTAATACACTACACCACCTATTAACAATCTTAGAATTTGCCCGGCTCTCCTGCATTGCTTGACCAAATTGGACGTGAGAACCTGGATATCATGAGGGTAGGGTGGGTGTTGGGCGTATCAAAAATTAACAAAAACAAAAAATCCCCAACAGGGGTCGTGGTGCCCGCGACTGGACTTGAACCAGCACGCCTTGCGGCATATGCTCCTAAGGCATACGTGTATACCAATTTCACCACACGGGCAGGTAATGAAAACTGTTCTCATTATAGCATAGTTTTTATAAAATAGGGAAGTTTTTGGCTGTAACCCGTGCTATATCTCTGATAGCCGTATCAATAAACCCCAGCTTCTGCCAAAGGTTCACCAAATGCTTGACTTTTTTGATAAAGTGTGCTATAATGGAAGGATAAGGTGAAAACCTTGCACCTACACATCCATTTCGCGTGTTTATGCACGCTAGATTTGAAAGGAGCTTACGCGATATGCTGATTTCTGTTTCTATGCAAAAAGCTTACCAAGATCCTACCACTAGTGCGGAAACCTGCTATTACTCTTTGGAGCAGGTTTTGGGTCTGTTTGTCGCCGTCAAAGTGAACGCTAAACTGCTCTACCAGGAGACTTCCGAAATGGCAGAGGACAGCTCTCACGTCGATATGATCGAGCCGAACCGGCAGCCCTCCCTAACGGCTGAGCAGAGGCGTGACAATCTCCGGCTGCGCTATGATGCATTGCAGGAAGTTGTTGCGGCCGCCACTCACTTTTACACCAGCGCACACCTTTCCTTCTGTCGCAATAATCACAAAAGTTTCTTTGATGGCTGTACTGAGGACGCCGAAAATAATCCGCTGTCGTATGTGGAGTTTGAGCTTAACCAGTACTGCTACAGTCACAGCAGTGGCAATATCGACATCGAGCTGCTGGCGCGCGACCTTTGTGAGGCGTGCGGTATTGAGTATAAGAGTGGCGAGTTGTCCTGGGCGGATGCTGAGTTAAGTGGCGAAGGCGCATCAGTCAATAACGAGATACTCAAGGTCACGCAACTGCGGCTGCTGAATGACTTCTGCGACGAGGCTAATGCCAAGTTCGCGGAGTTCTTCGCTGAGGCTCAGCAGGTCGTTGCCGAGTGCGGCCTTAACGACACCTCTGTGGTGACGCCCTAAACAAATCTATAAAATTAGCCCCAGCTATAGCTGGGGCTTTTGCTCTAATGATTGTTGGACGCAACCGCTCAGGAACATCTTGCCAATGGTGCGTTCGGGGTCCTCGCCGCCGCAAGAAATTAAGGTGTGCCCAATGAAGCGCTCAAGATTGATTTGAGCTTGCTCGGCGGTAGGTAAGGTCTTGGCGTGGCGTCGGCGGAAGGTGGTCAGGAATTCCGCATCACACTTGGCGGCTTGGAACGACATCACCCAGTGTTCAGTGCCACGTAAACCTGAATTGTCGGTATTGCGGTGAAAACGCAGTGGTTTAATGATGTCGGCGAGATAGCCAGACGTATGAGGAAATTTGCGGTCCCAGTTGACGCACACCAAAAGATGGGGTGCGGCCATAACGTCTTCGTAAGTGTCGGCCGGGATAAAACTGCAAGCCACAGATTGCGGGTCCTGCAGCTCGCCAAATAGTACGCTGGGTGTGCCACGCCCGCCAAAGTTGATGCCAAAGACAAACTCAACTTCGTAATCAGGTTGGTACTCGATGTGGTGACAGAGAGTGAGGCAGTCATCGACGGGCAAAGGATTGCGGCAGGCATAGGGGAAACCGGGATTTTTGTAGCGGCCAGCTGGCTCGACATAGAAAAAGTCGCGCGTGCCGGTGAGGGATTTGGAACGAAACTGCTGATCAGGAAAAACCTGATCAAGGACTTGGCGGCTCAGGTCCATTTTGCCATCGGTAGCAAAGATAATGGGCGCGACGTTTGTTCATGAGAATCCTCCTTTTAAGGTACTAATAGGGTAGCTAGCTTGCGGATTTTGTGTTTACTGGGGTATGCGGCTCTTGCGAGCGGACGTGTTAACAGGGGATTGCGGATTTTGCGAGCGTTTCTCTATTGAGTAGAGAGGCTACCTCTTTCTATTATAGCACACATAGTTATTTTTGTCAATAGAAAAATGATTTAAGCATTGACTTTTTGAGAGAAGTGTGCTTAGTAAGGCTAATTTTCTTGTTGGTTAGAATTGTGATACAATCAGGTCATGGTACAAAAATTGGATATGAAAATTACAAGTAATGCTGATGGTTTGGAATTGGGCGTGACGATAATAGTGCCGGAGCGGGCGCCACGAGGAATTTTGCAAGTGGTGCACGGCATGGCGGAACATCGTCGCCGGTATGAGGATTTTATGCGTTATGTAGCGGAGCAAGGCTATGTAGTGGTAATTCACGATCATCGTGGTCACGGCGATAGCATTGCCAAGGCAGAAGATTTGGGCTACTTTTATCGCAATGGAGCAGAGGCGCTAGTAGAAGATGTGCATCAGGTGACGGGATTAATCAAAGCGAAATATCCGAATTTACCGCTAGTATTATTAGGGCATAGCATGGGGTCGTTAGCGGTGCGCTGCTATATGAAAAAGTACGATTATGAGGTGAGCGGTTTAATTGTTTGTGGATCGCCGAGCCGGAACTTGGCGGTACGCATGGGGCGCGCTTTGGTGCGGTTGCTGACGATATTTAAGGGTGGTCACTATCATAGTAAGATGGTGAGTAATCTATTTAATCGCAATTTTAGCAAGCGTTTTCCGAACGAGGGCAGTGAGAACGCTTGGATTGTGAGCGATCCAGCGGTGGTAGCAGCCTATGATGCCGACGAAAAGAGTGGTTTTACCTTTACGCTAAACGGCTACGAGGCGCTTCTAAGCCTATCTTTGGCGACTTATAGTAAACGTGGTTGGATGCGACAGAATCTAGCGGCGCCAATTTTCTTTATTGCTGGCGCGGAAGATCCGTGTATTATTAGCGTGAAAGATTTTACCAAAGCGGTAGATTTTATGCGTAAAATTGGCTATACTGACGTGAAAAGTAAGCTCTATCCGGGAATGCGCCATGAAATCCTCAACGAAAGAGCAAAACAACAAGTCTGGGCTGACGTGGCGGAATTTTGCGGGCAAGTGACGGCGCGGTGAGCGGTGGGTGGTATTCGCTAACTTGGGGGAGTTTTGGCCTGTGATTCCCGCTAGACAAAGTGATTTTTTCTCGTTATACTGGAAGCATGGCTGACTTTTATAATCAGACGGCGAAGGAGGTACTAGCGGATTTTTCGGTCAATCCTGATAAGGGTTTGGACGAAAAAGAAGTCTTGCGCCGTCAAGCAAAAGATGGTAAAAACACCTTGAAAATGGTGGAAACTCCGCTGTGGCGGAAGCTGCTAGCGCCATTTATGGATATTTTCATGGTTATCTTAGTGATTGCGATGGTCTTGTCGCTGTTGCAGCACAACTGGATTGAGGCGGTTACGATTTTGGTAATTATTGCGCTCGATGCAATAATTTATTATGTGCAACAATTTTCGACCGAGCGGATTTTGAAAAGTTTGAAACGTAGCACTATGCACATGGTGACGGTCTGGCGTGATGGCAAAGAAGAGGCGATTGAAGCGACCGAACTGGTGCCGGGCGATATCGTAATCTTGCGCGAGGGAGACCGGGTGCCGGCGGATGGTAGAATTATCAGCGAGTCGGGTTTGCTTACTAATGAGTCGATGCTGACGGGCGAGTCGGACGCAATTGCCAAAGATGCAAAAGCGATTGCAGGTGTTAAGAAGGTTTATGAGCAGCGCAATATGGTGTTTTCAGGGTCGTTCGTGGTGACAGGGAAGGGGCGTTTTGTGGTCACGGCGACCGGTAATAACACTGAATATGGGCGGATTGCTTCGCTGGCATCGTCGCTGGGCGAGGAGAGTCCAATCAAGGGTAAGATGGATAAGCTGGTGGGGCAGATTGCGCTGGTGGTAGTAATTTTGGCGATTTTAATTTTAATTATTCAGCTGATTGACGGAATTCCGCTTTTGCAGGCCTTGGAATTTACTCTAGCAATGGCAGTGTCGGCGGTGCCAGAAGGTTTGCCGATTGCGATTTCAATTATTCTGGCGCTGTGTGCGGCTCGCATGGCCAAGAAGCAGGCATTAATCAAAGAGCTGCGCGCGATTGAATCAATTGGGATTGTGACAACGATTGCGAGTGATAAAACCGGTACATTGACTGAAAATCGTTTGGAGCTCAAAGAATTTTGGTCGCCTAATTTGACGCCTAGAGAGTTTCGAGAGCGGCTGATTTGTACGGCGCTAGGCGAATCCACGATGGTAGAGCATAATCATGATGCAACCGCAATTGACCCGCTGGATACTTGTATCGTGGATTATATGTATAAACATCACTATCCATTGTGCCCATCGGAGCCGATTAAGTCTTACGCTTTTGACCAGAGCCTAAAATTGTCTGGCAACTTGTTCCGAGGCGAGCAAGAGAAGTATATCTTGCGCTTAAAGGGTGCGCCAGAAGTAATTTTGGCGCGCGCCAGCAATTTAAATGCGCGTCAGCTTGAAGAAGCCTATGATAAATTAAGCGAGTTGGCTGGTAAGGGCTATAAAGTAGTGGCGGTGGCGAGCGGTCAGACGGATCACGAAATTAATGAGTTGCATCGCCTTGGCAAAGATGTAAAATTTGAGTTTGAAGGCTTGATGGCGGTGGCGGACACTTTGCGCAAAGGAGTGCCGGCGGCAATTCGGCAGACGGCGCGCATGGGTGTAAAAACTAAAATGGTGACAGGTGATCATGCTGGTACAGCTTTTGCGATTGGGCGCGAAGCGGGGCTGGCGGAAGATTTCTCGCAAGTACTGGATTGTTCTAATTTGGGTAGTCTCAACGACAATGACTTGGCTGATGTGGTAAAAGATAAAACAGTATTTGCGCGGGTGACACCAGAGGATAAATATCGGATTTTGTCGGCCATCAAAGAGACTGAAATTTGCGCCATGACCGGTGACGGCGTCAATGATGTGCCGGCACTGGTGGGAGCGCACGTAGGGATTGCGATGGGGGATAGTCCTTCCATTGTACAGGATGCTGGTGATATTGTATTGTTAGACAATAATTTTAAAAATATTACTGAGGCGATTAAAGAGAGCCGAACGGTACTGGCGAATATTCGTCGGATGCTAGGGTATTTGTTGGCCACGAATGCCGGCGAGGTTTTGACGATGCTAGGCGCTTTGATTCTGGCAGGGAGTCAAATGCTGACGCCGATTCAAATTCTCTGGATTAACTTGGTGACTGATTCGCTGATGGTGATTCCAGTAGGCCTGGAGCCGCCAGAGCAGTATGTTTTGCGGCAAAAACCTGAACGTAAGGATGCGCCGATCCTGTCGCTCAAAATGGTGGGTCGAATGGCACTGGTGGCGGTGGTAATGGCAGCTGGAACTCTAGCGACTTACTTCGTTGCTGAATCTGTGCTGGGAGATAAAGCTCAGGCGAATACGCTGGCCTTTACGGCTCTGGTAGTTATGCAGTGGAGCAATGCTTTCTCGGCGCGAGGCTTGCATGAATCAGCTTGGCAACGCTTGAAGGTGCCACATCGGAATTTTCATATCGCGATGATAGTGGCAGTGATTTTGCAAATTTTGGCACTTTTTGGGCCGTTAGCTACGGTTATGGGGACGGTACCGGTACCACTTCTAGCGTTATTGCTGACGGCGGGATTGGCGTTTGTGGTGCCGCTCGTGATTTTCGAGCTATATAAGAAAGTCCGGCGTGATTAGTGATTAGCCGGGGTCAGATGATTAATGTGGGCTGAGTGCATTAAGACACTAGACGTTAATCAAAATAGGACTTTTACAAAGTAGTTTTCCACAAATTTACAGGGGTCTTAACTAATCAAAAAAGTCGAAAAAAGTAAGCACTTTTATATTGACACGCTATATATAGTGTCTTATACTAGTTATAAGACACTATATATGGTGTCACACAAGATATCGCAGGAATAGGCAAGTCGATATCGAATCAATATAAATTAATTTTCAAAAAACAGAAACCGTATAACATAACAGGAGGTATATTTTTTATGTTCAAAAAAATTGTAAAGCGTGACGGCAAAATCGTAAGTTTTGATCCTGAGAAGATTACCGAAGCTATTGCTAAAGCCGGTCTCGCTACGGAAGAGTTTAAACATGATCGTGCCAAACAGCTTGCTGATAAGGTGGTCCGTCGTGCCGAAGAAACTATTAAACAGCGCACGCCAAGCGTAGAGCAGATTCAAGATATTACCGAACAAGTTTTAATGGAATCGGCTTTTAAGCGTACCGCGAAGGAATTCATCACCTATCGTCAAGAGCGCAACCGTATTCGTGAAGCGAAAAGCAATTTGATGAACATTTATAAGACGATTGCCGTGGCGGATGCTTCCGAAGATTCTGATGTCAAGCGCGGTAACGCTAATGTGGACGGCAACTCGGCGATGGGTAAGATGTTGCAGTTCGGCGCCGAAGGCTCCAAGATTTTTACCAAAACCCTCCTGATGAAACCTGAGTTTGCGGCTGCTCATGATAACGGCGAAATCCATGTCCACGATCTAGATTTTTATGCTACTGGTACTTTGACTTGCTGCCAGACCGACCCGTTGCAACTATTTGCAAATGGCGGCTTCAATACTGGCCATGGTCACTTGCGCACGCCAAACAGTATTGGTAGCTATGGTGCGCTGGCGGCAATTATCTTGCAGGCCAACCAGAACGAACAGCACGGTGGTCAGAGTATTCCAAACTTTGACTATGCAATGGCACCAGGTGTAGATAAGAGTTTCCGCAAAGCTTTAAAGCGCAATCTCAAGAAATATAATGAATTTACTGATGCAGACTTAAAGATTGAAATTGGTGACGAGATTGTTTACGGTGACGACCAGAAACTGGAAGAGATGGGTGTGCCGGCTAGCATCATTAAGGCTTCTAATGAAGATGTGGAGCGCCAGACGTTCCAAGCTATGGAAGGATTCATTCATAATCTTAACACGATGCATTCACGTGCCGGTGCACAGGTACCATTCACAAGTATTAACTTTGGTACTGATACGAGTGCGGCTGGCCGTCTTGTGAGCAAGAGCTTGCTGCAGGCCACCGAAAACGGTCTTGGTCATGGTGAAACGCCAATTTTCCCAATCTCTATCTTTAAAGTGAAGGAAGGAGTTAACTATAACCCAGGTGATCCAAACTACGATCTCTTCAAGCGCAGTATGGAAGTTTCCGCCAAGCGCTTGTTCCCGAACTTTGTCTTTATTGACGCTCCATTTAATCTCAAAGGTTATAAGCCAGGTGATTACCGCACCGAGATTGCCACTATGGGCTGCCGCACACGCGTTTATGGTAGTATCTTCCCAGAGAGCGATGGTATTACTACTGGTCGCGGCAACTTAAGCTTTACCACGGTCAACTTAGTTCGTCTTGGTATTAAGCATGGTATTGCTCTGGGTGAGCGCAAGGAAGCGGATTGGTCGGGCTTTTACCGCGAATTGGACGAGAAGATGGACTTGGTGGCAGATGAATTGCTCGAGCGCTTTGAGTTCCAAGCTAATCAGCATGTACGCAACTTCCCATTCTTGATGGGGCAAGGTAACTGGTTTGGTAGTGAGAAATTAGGGCCAAATGATACTTTGCGCGATGTAATTAAACACGGTACGCTTAGTATTGGTTTTATTGGCCTAGCCGAAATGTTGGTAGCGATGACCGGCAAGCATCACGGTGAGGATGAAGAGTCGCGCGAGTTGGGTCTAGATGTCATCACTCATATGCGTGAGAAGTGTGATGCCTACATGAAGAAATATCACCTAAACTTCTCGCTATTGGCCACTCCGGCCGAAGGTATTGCTGGTCGCTTCACCAAGATTGACCGCAAGGAATACGGTACGATTAAGGGTGTGACGGATCGTGATTATTATACCAATAGCTTTCACGTGCCAGTATATTATCCGATTAGTGCTTTCGACAAGATTGAAATTGAGGCACCTTATCACGCACTTTGTAATGCTGGTCATATTACCTATATTGAGCTAGATGGCGACCCAACACAGAATATTGAAGCCTTTGAGGCAGTGATTCGGAAGATGAAAGAGTGTGGCATTGGCTATGGTTCCGTGAATCATCCAGTTGATCGCGATCCAGTTTGTGGTTATTCTGGTATTATCGCGGGTGATCGTTGTCCAGCTTGTGGCCGCATTGAGGGTGATGTACCGTTTGAACGCCTCCGCCGCATCACGGGCTACTTGGTGGGTAGTTTGGAGCGCTGGAACGATGGCAAAAAGGCCGAGGAGCGTGACCGCGTGAAGCATAATGTTGAATGTGGCAAGTGTAATCACGTTGAAGCTAAGGGTGACTCCGATGCCAAGGCGGATTCTAAGGGCGGCAATAATACTATGGAAGCCGCAGCTGGCGAGCAAAATCAAAACATGCATAATGCCAATGGTGTTTATACGCCAGAAGAAAAAGCCGCGCGCGAGGCTGCCAAAGCTGATCAGGATGCTATGACGGGCAAAAAGTAGTATAATTATATATAGATAGTAGTAAAAAGCTGGCGAGGTGGAAAGCCTCGCCAAGCTTATCGGAGAAAAATAATGCAAATTCGTTTATCGGGACCGCTAGAGCATGATAATATCGTGAATGGTTATGGTCTACGCGCGGTGCTGTGGACACAGGGCTGTCCAAATCATTGTATTGGTTGCCAAAATCCCGAGACTTGGGATTTCAATGGTGGCGTATTAGTGGACACCGACGAAGTTAAACAAAAACTGGCCCAGTTTCGTGGGCAAGCCGGTATCACGTTTTGTGGTGGTGAACCGTTTGTGCAACCGGAGGCTTGTAAAGAAATCGCTGATTGGTGTCGCCAGGAGCTAGGCTGGAATGTCTGGTCGTTTTCGGGATTTACCTATGAAGAAATTATGGCAAAAGGCGGCGCTGAAGTAGAATTTCTCAAAAGTCTAGATGCCTTGATTGATGGTCGTTTTGTCTTGGCGGAACGTGATTTAACGTTAAAGTTCCGTGGTTCGCGCAACCAGCGGTTGCTGCACCTAGAATACGGTACTGGGAAAATTTTAAAGGTAGAGTAGAAGTAATGGAAGATATCACAATTGTTGCGTGCGTGAGTGAAGATTTAGGCTTGGGGCAAGCTGGTAAATTACTCTGGCGGATACCAGAAGATATGCAATTTTTTAAACAAGTGACCATGGGTGGAGTGGTAGTGATGGGGCGAAAAACTTTTGCTTCAATTGGTAATCCTTTGCCAGGGCGTAAGAATGTTGTCTTGTCTCGACAACCATTAACGGTGGATGGCGTGGATTGGTGTACCACTCCAGAAGATTTAGATGAATATCTAGCGCATCAGACGGCGCCAATCTTTATCATTGGTGGAGCCTCGCTATATAATATGTATCTCAATCGTGCGAAACGAATTTGCCTAACCGAAGTTGCCAGTACGAAACCGGCCGACACCTATTTCCCAAATTTTGACAAAATGCTTTTTGAACGTAAAATATTGCAAAGCGGCGAGAGTGATGGTATTAAATATGATATTGTAGAATATATAAGAAGAGTGTAACGAGCGGTTGAGCTGCTGCGGATTGTGATTTTTAAGTGAAAGAAGAAATATGATTTATCTTGACGATGCGGCAACGGCGCCGATGTTGCCAGTGGTAAAAGCGCGCTTGCGGGAGTTGTTGGACTTAGATTTGGTCGGTAATGCGGCGGCTTTGCATACGCCTGGACAGCAAGCGCAGCAGATGATTGAAGAAGCGCGCGCAGCGGTAGCAAATCTAATCAATGCTGAGCCGTCAGAAATTATTTTTACCGCAGGTGGTAGCGAATCCAATAATACAGTGATTAATACTTTTCGCGGTCAAACCATAGCTGTGAGTAGCATCGAGCATCCCTCGATATTAGAGGCAGCACGGGCATTATCAGGAAGGTTAATGGAAATTCCGGTTGATGCACAGGGTAGAATCAAACCGTCTGCCTTGCCGCGAGATGTACAACTAGTTTCAGTAATGTTAGCAAATAATGAACTGGGAACAATTCAGCCCATTGCAGAATTAGCGCGACAAGTTAAAAGCTGTAATAACAACACCTATATTCATACTGACGCTACCCAGGCACTGGGCAAAATTTCGATTGACGTGCAGAAGTTAGGTGTTGATTATCTTACGATGAGCGCTCACAAGATTGGTGGGCCGCTCGGCGTCGGCGCGCTCTATGTCCGCAAAGGTGCTCCCTTGACACCGCTAATTTATGGTGGCCACCAAGAACATAAAAAGCGAGCTGGTACTAGCAATGTATTTGGGATTGTTGGGTTTGGAGCGGCCGCGCAGTGGGTAATAGATAACCAGATTTATGAAAAATATCGCAGAGTTGCCAAACTACGCAATCAGCTATGCGAGCGGATTTTGGCAGAAATTCCTTATAGCAGTGTGAATGGCTATCGAGTTTGTGTTGCTAGCGAACAGGGCTTTAATACTTTACCAAATATTTTGAATATGAGTTTCCAGGCAGCAGAAGGCGAATCAATTCAGCTTTATCTTGATGCGGCAGGAATTGCGGTTTCGACAGGGTCGGCTTGCGCGGCAGGTGATATTCAGCCAAGTCACGTTTTGATGGCAACTTGTGGCAATGCTGAAGTGGCGCACAGCAGTATTCGGTTTTCACTAGGTCTTGATACAACGGCAGCTGAGATTGATGCGCTCATGCAAGTTTTACCGGGAATTATTCGGCGGCTACAAGCCATTAGCACGATAAAAATAGGAGAAAATCATGAAACAAGAAAAGAGTCAACCGAATGCTGATAAAAATCGTAAATGTGTCGCTAGCCAGGTTGATAATCAAACTCAAACTAATGCAACGCCATGGGTTTATTCGGAGATTGTCAAAGAACACTTTTTGAATCCGCGTAATTTTCTAATGGGTGATGAAACTAAGTATGAGTATGATGCTGAGGGTGTCGTAGGCAATCCAGTGTGTGGCGATCAGATGAAAATGTTTATCCGCGTTAAAGATAATAAAATCATTGACGTCAAATGGAAAACTTATGGTTGTGCTAGTGCGATTGCTTCAACTTCGGCTTTGTCGGAGCTAGCAAAAGGCAAAACTTTGGATGAAGCACTTAAGATCGGTCCGCAAGAAATAGCAGATTTTTTGGGCGGGTTGCCAGAACATAAGTTTCATTGCTCGGTACTCGGGCATGAAGCTTTGGCGGCGGCAATTCAGGATTATCGGGCAAAATCCCAGTAAGAATTTGCAATTTTACCCTGCACGCTTTATAATGTAGTTATGTATATTCGTAAGCAATCGGTGGCCGCATTCTATAAGTTATTGATTGGCGTTTTAGCGCTGAGTGCTTGGTGGTTTCTTTTAGTGCAGAATGGTTGGTCGACCTTTCGGCTATACCCAACTTGGGCATTAGGAATTACGGCAATCTATTTTATTGCTGCCGCAGCAATATTAGCACTGAGACAGGGGGATAAAAGTGATTCAGCTTTTTGTCCAATGCTCGAAGGCATGATTTTGATGGGATTTATATTGATGAGCGGCATGGCGGTCGCTTCAGCGGTAGATGGATTCGACTTACCAGAAATATCAACCTGGGTGATAGTTTTAGTGGTAGCAGTATTGCCAGTTTTAGTGCTACTGGATTGGCTACTTTTTTGTAAAAAAGGACGTTGGCAAGCGATTGATCCGTTCTATTGGTTGGCGCTGCCGGTAACATATTGCGCAACAATGATTTTTACGGCTGAGATTTTACCTGAAGATTTGGTGATGTGGCGCTATCCGGTACCGTTTTTAAACTACATGGATTTTGGTTTGTTCGAGATGCTGGGCTGGATGTTGGTGGTAGCAATTCTTCAGTTAGCAGTGAGCTATGTGCTCTTTTTGGTAGATTTTGCTATGAGTGGAAAACTGGCTAAGCGCATCGTGTTGCCGCACATTCGTACGGTGATGGTTGAAGAGAGCGATACATCTCAAACAGGTCATCGTATGGAGAAAACGGCTGTCAAATCGATTCAATCAAAATCTATTACGGTGCAAAATTCCACTAGTCAATCAAAGCAGCAGCTAAAAACGCCAAAACCAGCACGTAAACCTAGCGTAGCTAAGCCTAAGAAACCTGAGGCAACCAACAAGGCTAAAGAAAGCGACCTAAGCCAGGCGCGTAACGCTAGAGAAAGCTTGGAGGTTCCGACAACAAGGCTAAAGGCTAATAAGACTAAAACAGGTCCAGAGGTTTCTGCAGAAAAGCTGCAGGCTAATAAAACCAAAAAGAAAGCGTAAAATTTTTTGGTCATATGAAAAAGCCCCACGAGTGTGGGGCTAATTAGGAGGTAAGCAAAATATGGCGGACCAACCGATAAATGGCCTCAAGATCGCCTTGCGGAACATAGTAGACGTTCTGGTGCGCTACCATAGCCTGAGCTTTGGCAGTTTGAGTCCAAGGTACGATTGGCATGATATTATGGGGCGCTGGCGAGCGGGCGATATTGTAAGGGCTATCGTCAATCACAATAAAGCTGTCGTCGGGAAATTTCTTTTTGATCGTAGTGGCGCCATCAATGATATTGAAATGGAATATCTCTGGGCGTGCGTCGGGCAGGATTGCGCGGATTTGCTGTTTCTTGTCTTCGGCCACTTCCAATGAAAATTGATTGGAATTAAATTGCAAACGCGCGCCGTATTGTTCCAGTTCCATGATGCGTTCAAAACCGGGATAAAATTTGATATCGCGGTAGAAAACGCAGTCTTGATAGCAGGCATTGACAGCCTCACGTTGCTCGATGGTTAAGCGCTCATTCTCCAGGATGTGGAACTCTACCAAATCTTGGAAGGGAATATTTAACCGTTCGGATATGCGGCCCTGTGAATCCCAGACGATATCGTCTATATCCCATACCACTAACTTAGGCTCCACGATGACGTCCGTATCGTAGCTGTCCGGTTGCCGGTTGAGATATAGGCTGCTGCGGCCAGCTCCTTGCTGGTTGATGCTGTTGGCGTTTGCTATTGTAGTCTTTTCTTGCGTCATTTACCATCGCCTCCTTTGTGCGTCCATAATGGTGGCAACGGTGTCATAGACGTATTGATTGACGGCAATCAAATCGGTTTGCCAAATTACCGGCTTACCGCTGACGCGCTGGAGGGCATCAGCACTCCAAGCCCAGCGTACCGACATTGGCATAACGTTGAGCAGAGCTGGAGACAGAGCGACATTGTGTGGGCTGTCATCAACCAAGATGGTCATGTTTGGCGCAAACTTTTTGTGGTGCGTCTCGCCGTAATGGATAATATTGAGTTGCAGGTCTTCAGGGCGCAGATCGGGAATGGCTGCCAGCAGCTGGTCGCGTTTCAGCTCGGCGATACGTTCGTTAAAACAGTTGCTGTTGATGCCGACTCGCGCGCCAAGCTCACGCGGGCGCAGAATATCGGCAACGCCGGGTACAAATTGGATATTCTCAAACATGTGCGGATCGGAAAATGCAGTAATAATAGCCTCCTGCTCGTCGGGATTTAATTGAGGGTTATCGCGAATGCTAAAAACTGCCGCAGCGCGCTCAATGGGAATATGGTAGCATTGTGCCACATGCCCGATCAAGTCCCAAAGCACGTCATCGATGTCATAGATAATATAGGGAACTGTCTGGCCGCTAGCTCGGAAACGCTGGATTAACTCTTGGGTCGTACAACGAGCCATTTCTTTCACCTCCTAATTGATAATGTGCGGGTGTACTACCTAAATGTATACCTCCTAACTGATTCCCATTATTGCACAGTTAAAAATAAATGCCAAGCATAAACGCACTAAAAAAATGTTGTAGTTTTAACAAATTAATTTAACGAACAAAAATAGGTGTCAAAAACGGCACATTTTCAGTACAGCAAGCTACAATTAATTAGTAGAGCCAAAACCACCGCGGCGTTGGCCAGTGGCTTGATCGCCGTCAACAGTGAGAAATTTTTGGAAGACCACTTGTGCGACGCGATCGCCTTTTTTAATTTCTAAATCCTGACCAGACACATTCAAAACAATAACCTGAAAATGCCCATCGTTTTCAGGATTATTGTAATAATCGGCATCAATTACACCGATACCATTAGCGGTTACTAAACATTTGCAAGCGCCAGAACTGCGATTGATGACGCTAAAAAACTCGTCCGGCTGGCAGTAGGCTTTGAGACCGGTGGGTATTAAAGTTGGCTTGATACCAGGATAATATTTTGGCACCACGATATCCACCGCCGACTCAATATCGTAACCCGCCGAATGAGCAGTGGAACGTTTGGGCAAATGAATATCTTTATCTTCCCAGCCTTTAGCAATCTCAAAACCTCGCAATTTCATACTTTTATTATAACAAATGATTGTTATAATGGAACTAATATAGAAAGCGAGGAAGATGAAAAAGCCAAAAGTTTATTTTACGAAGGAAATTACGCCGGCAAGTTTGGTGAAGATTTTTGAAAAGTTAGCTACCAAATTGCCCGGAAAAGTAGCAGTAAAGTTGTCGACTGGCGAAGCTGGAAACCCAAATTACCTGAAACCAGAATTAATCCAGGATTTGGTGAAAAAGTTAAATGGTACAATTGTTGAGTGCAACACGGCTTATCTGGGCGCGCGTAATGATGCCGAAACACATCTTAAAACAGCCGAAGAGCATGGTTTTACGAAAATTGCTGAGGTTGACATTATGGATGCTGAGGGCGAAATTGAGATTCCGGTGCATGGCGGTAAACATCTCAAGGTTGATATTATTGGGCAAAATTTCCCAAATTATGATTCAATGTTGAATCTAGCGCATTTCAAAGGTCATCCGGCGGGTGGTTTTGGCGGCGCGCTCAAGAATCAATCGATCGGCATTGCTTCGGCGATTGGGAAGGTTTATATTCATACGGCCGGCAAAAGCCGAGACCTAGAAAAGTTTTTCCATGCTTTTGATACGCCAGAAAACATGGCCGAGATGTTGCCGCCGCAAGATGATTTTCTGGCCTCTATGGCCGAAGCCGCGAAAGCCGTGGCGGATTACATGCAAGAAAATGGCAAGCCGATTGTTTACATTAATGTGATTAATAATCTTTCGGTAGATTGCGACTGTGTGGCGGAGCCAGAGGCGCCATGTATGCAGGACATTGGCATTGCGGCATCCTTAGACCCGGTAGCGCTTGATCAAGCATGCCTTGATTTGGTTTACAATGCCAATGACCCGGGGCGCGATCATTTTGTAGAACGCGTCGAGTCGATGCATGGAGAGCATATTATCGAAGTGGCGGCAGAACTAGGCTTAGGTTCGCGCGAATACGAGCTTGAAACAATTGATTAGCAAATATTGCTAATGTGTTTTACAGCTAGTTTGTTTGCGGAGTGTAATTGCACGGTTGGGTTGTAAATTCTACAATAAAAAATTGCCAGTTCTGTGTTATACTAAGCCAAAGAGGTAACCAGTGGGCAAGATGCAATAGCTGTAAGTGGAGGTATATTATGGCGAAGGAAATCACAGAAACCAAAGTAATTAAGGAATCGCGCCTGTTTGGCCTAATTCCGATTTGGCGTAGCGAGTGGCGTGAGACCACTGAAGCTCGCAAGCGTCCGCCAATTGAGTTACCAGCTCTGATAGAAACAAAACCGACTGCCATCAAGAAGACTGCTCGTAACGAAACAGTGATTACTGGTGGCACTAAAGGAGACGCTTACACGCGCGATATTATTCAGAACATTATTGATGAAGGCTGTCTAGATAAATATCCTAGCTCTAAATATGGCGATGGTGTGCCGGCTCACACTTATAGTATTAATCATGTTATGACCACTTATGATCTTGCTAAGGGCGAATCGCCATTAATTACTTTGCGTCCGATTGCGGTAAAATTTGCGATTGGTGAGATTTTGTGGATTTATCAGGATCAGTCCAATAATCTTGATATGCTCAAAGATAAGTACGGCATTACGTGGTGGGATGAGTGGGATATTGGTGATCGTACTATTGGTGCGGTTTATGGTGAAACGGTACGGCGCCATCATTTAGTGCAGGATTTGCTGGATGATATTAAAAAGAATCCGGATGGTCGGCGTCATATTATGAATATGTGGCAGGTGAGTGATTTTGAAGATGTCCATGGTTTGAAACCATGCGCTTACCAGACGGCTTGGAACGTGCGGCACGGCAAAGACGGCGTGGATTATCTTGATATGTGTCTCTATCAGCGTTCCAGCGACTTTATGGCAGCTGGCTGTATTAATCAAGTGCAGTATTTAGTTCTGTTGCATTTGGTGGCGCGGCATTGTGGCTATACGCCGGGGCGATTCTCTTGGTTTGTGCAGAATATTCAGATTTATGACCGCCATTTGGAGCTAGCAAAAGAATTGATTAAGCGCGAGCCGGTGGAGTGTACGCCGACAATTTGGCTAAATCCTGATAAGAAAAATTTCTTTGATTTTACGGTGGATGATATCAAAATCAAGGGCTATCCGCGCAAGCAGATTGCTGAGAAGAATCCGCAGATGCGGTTTGATCTTGGACATGAGAACGTTGATACTGAAGGCTTTGATCTCGACGAATTTTTGAGTGAGTCAAAATAAATGACACCCCGAGAATTACGTGAGGCGTTGTTTGAGCGAGAAGATGTAGCTTATCGTGAATTTCATCTCAAAACTTGCCCGCAAGCAAAACATGTTATCGGCGTGCGGATGCCTGAGCAACGCAAACTAGCCAAGCAAATTGCCAAAGGTGATTACTGGCAGTTCTTAGATGGTTTTGAGCCATATCATTATGAGGAGGTTTTGATTACGGGAATCGTAGTTGCGACTGCGCCAATGGGGCTGGCGGAACGCTTGGATTATACGGCTTGGTTTGTGCCGCATATTGATAACTGGGCGATTTGTGATTGTTTTTGTGCAAGTTTTAACTTTCGTGATGACGATTTAGCGACGGTATGGGACTTTTTGCAAAATTATCGCCAAAGCGTACAGGAATACGAGCTGCGATTTATGTTCGTGATGGTGTTAGATCATTTTCTCCGTGACGAATATTTAGAACGGATTTTTGATTTGCTAGATGAGGTTAAAACTGATTTATATTATGTACAGATGGCCAAAGCTTGGTTAGTAGCGGAGCTATTTACGAAGTTCCGTAGTGAAACTTTGGAATATCTGCAGCATGATCAACTTTCGCTATTTGAGCATAATAAAGCAATTCAAAAAGCTTGTGAATCGCGGCGCATTACTGAAGAAGATAAACAGACTTTACGGGGAATGAAGTTGTAGGGTTGGTCGGATGGTAATTTGCTTAGTGAAAACTGAGAAGACAGGTCAACACCGCTGTAAGAGTGTGTTATAATAATAGCTATGAAACACGGTAAACATTGTCATTGTGGGCTGGGCGGACAGATTAAGAAGTTTAAGGCTGGGCAGCTGGGGATTTTTGGTGGGATTTTAATTATTGGACATTTGCTTTTTCATGTGGCGGAATGTTTAGTGCTGCCGGCATTTTTAATGATGATTAATGGCAATACTGCGGAAGCGACTTCAGAAGTGAAGGAATCGGAAATTTCTGAAACCAGCTTGATAGTATCAAAAATGCATGACGATTTGCAAGTGGATTTTACTACGAGTTTGGAGCTGTACAAGCTCAAAATTGCCGACAATCTGTTAGTCGAATAGTTAGTTTGACCTTGCCAGAATCTTAGATATTGTTAGTGAATTTGGTTTTACTTTGCGAGAATCCAATCAATAATTTTTTGTTTCATAAATTCGTATTCAGATTTTTCGTATTGCATGTTAGCGATGCAATATTCGTGATTTTCGATGTGACTACAAAAAATACATTCATGTAAACTATTAGCGTCTTGAATAAACAGGGAATTGCTGATTTTACCAGAACAAATCACGTTATAAGAATTGCTGCAAGCATTGGAATCGTCTACTCGAATGCAGTAGTTAAGATTGCTACTGCGCTGGCAAGCAAGGGAATAGTTGCAGTTATAAGAGCTATCGCAAAAGATAATGTTATTGCCTTCGCCGCAATTGGTACAGTTGTAAACATTTTGCGAGCTGTAAACGGGGTCGCTCTTTACGACATTAGTGCAGTTATAAGCGCGTCCGGCCGTGATGGGATTAATTGATTTCCAAATTGTGATTAATTCGTCGAGATTAGCAACTGGGCGCTTCTCCAGCATCCAATCGCGATCGGAATTTGGCATGGCGACAAAAGTTTCGGCATTGGGCATGGCGGTATAGGTGACTTCGTTGGTTTCAGAATCGTGTACAAGCGTTGGTAATTTAATATCAAAAGCAAATTTGGCCTTGAGTTCATCAAGACTATAATAACAATTACGTCCAAATACGGCCTGAAAAATCTCTGCAGCAGCGTTGAGAAACTCATTGTCTTCACTCATGATAATTTCTTCCGGTTAGTACTATTCACTTTCATTATATCATGGGCGCTAAGGTTGGTATTGATGAAAAAGTTAAACTCGGCAGTGGCAGCCTGATCGGTTGGCGTGAGAGCTTCGACGACTTCGCTATCTTGATATTCTAAATCTGGGCAATCCATGGTTTTAGCACGAAAAGCTGGTAACAACTTGCCCTCGCGACTAATGCGGGCGATACACTCACGGTTTTCGAGATGAGTTAGCAAATCGATTTCATCGTCTTTGGATTTTTCGCCGACTAATTTCATCTCTAAATTTTGGACAGTCAGGCTAGCATCATTTTTGGAAACCCGGAAAATGTAAAAGTTAGCGGTGTTGGCGAGAATTGACGCGCGCAAATCTTCACTGACTTGCGTAAAATACTGTCCAGCTAGGATTACTGAAGCATGATATTTGCGTAATTCTGATAGAAAACGGGCAAGAATTGGATTCTCAATGGCGGCCACTTCGTCAATTACAATAATTAAATGTTGCGAAATTGTGGCAGTTTGAACTAACAGGAATAATTGTTGCATCAAAAGTCCGGCGATAGTCTGAGTGACTTTATTGCCGAGGCTGAGACGATTGAGTGAGAAAATGGTAAGAAAGTTTTGAGTTAAAGTATCGCTCAAGGTATTGATTTTGGTATCTTGGTTAAAAACCGGCACCATTTGCATTTCGTCAATAAAAGCAACAATTGGCGCAATCGCATCTTTGTAAAACTGATTTTTAATCTCGTTGTAATCGGTCAGGAAAAAATGCGTCACGCTCAGCGGAACTTGGTCTTCCATTGCTTTAACGAGCTGCATGCGATATTCAAGATCGGTTAGTAGTTTACGCAAAGTTAGGAATGAGAGTTGATTCTTGGCAAGCAGCAAATAAATGCTAAAGCGTAGAACCCTACCAATTTGACCATTATAATTATCACCAAAAAGATTTTGAAATAAACTGAGGGCTAATTCGACGCTGGCATTAATGTCTTGGGAGGTAGTTTTGAAAAGGTCGATACTGCGTTCGAGAGTGCGAAAATCAAGGACGGATTGCTGTGGTATGTCACATAAATCACGCTTGAGATTATCATGCGGATCAATCACAACGATTTTGTACTGATCGGGAGTTTGGCGAGCGACATCATGCAGGAGCAGGGAAATCAGTTTAGACTTGCCGGCGCCGCTACTACCTAGAATCAGCGAATGTTTAGCAAAATCATAATCGCGTGGGTGCAGGTAATAATCAGCTTCGGCGTAGGGGAAAGTATCAACTTTAAAGAGGGCGTCTTGTGGGTCTTGGCTGATAGAACTGAGCAACTTGTCGATTTTGAGGTATTTGGGAATCTTTTTGTAGCTGAGACTTGGATTTTGCGCAAAATTTACGCTCAGTAGTGTTGCGGGCGTGAAAAGGGCTAAACGAAAATAATGTGGTTGCTGCTTTGAATCTTGGGTGGCCAGGCGAGCAGTGCCATGCAGAGTTTGTTTACTAAAACTAAAAGTCAAATTAAGCTCGGTCAGCTGTAAATTGCGCTTGGTTAGTTTATGATTTAGTGAAATGAAGTTATGCTCGGTAGTATTCAAAAAGAGTTTCGTAGCGACTGCTTGATTAGTGGTAATGGTGGGTAAAGGTGTAGTTTTAAGCAAAAAAGTACCGCCCGCGAGGTTAATTGGTAATGATCTTGGCGTGATGAGATAATAATGAATCGTATTATATTGAAGTTTAGTGATAATTTGCCATGAGTGTCGCCGTCCGAGATACTTAGCAATTTGGCATAAAAACTGATGCCAGGCTTCGGACGTTAGCTGGTCAGAGCTCAAAAAGATTTCGTAACTATAAAAAACCGCAGCCGACGCCTGCTTCTCGTGACCCTTCATAGCTTCATTATATCACAGATTGTTTAAGAGATGAGTAAGATTGGGGCCGCCATCGTTTAAACGCAAGAAGGTCTACATTCTCAAAAGGCACTAAAATATGTTATGATGAAACTATGATTTATACTGTGCTAGTGAAACCAAACTCCAAGAAAGGGCCGCTGGTAATTAAGAATAACGATGAGCTGACGGTGTATTTACGCGAAAAACCGGTGGAAGGCGAAGCGAATATGGCGCTGATTAAAATCTTAGCGAAGCATTTTGGGGTGGCAAAAAGTTGTGTGGTGATTAAAAGTGGCGCGCACGGACGCAAGAAACTCATCGAAATTTTGTAGGGTAAAAACTTATAGCATGAAAAGTAGAAATTTTGGCTTAAAAGTGCTATGATGGTAGTAATAAGTGAGGTATGAAGCGCATTAGTTGCGGCATAAGGGAGGCAGATGAAAATCAAGAGTATTTATATTGGTGGCTGGTTTCAACGTACAACGTTGCAGCTTTCAGAAATTTATGACTTTTTGCGTGACGGCACTTCGCAGCTTGGCCTAGATCAGAATCGTTTAAATGAGCTACGCGAAAATCTGAAGCTAGATAGCATTGAATATGGTGTAGCTAGCGAAGAATTCGTAGCTTTTACTACGGAAGAGCAATTGCAGGTGAAAGTTTTTGAGGATGGCTTGATTGTGGTGAATAGTGATCAAGTCAGCGAACCGACGATGTTTGCGGATGTAGAGCGTCTGCGCGGCTATTATGAAGAGCGTTTATCGCCAGCCATTAACTATCTGTTTAGTTTGGGAGCGCCAGTTTTTAAAGAACTTTCGCGCGTGGATAATATTTTTCCGTATTTTATCGTTTGCGATAATGCTTCCAGTAAAGATATTTCTGAGCTTTTGGCTAAGACGGAACGTCAGAAGTACTTTGAGTTTGAAGGCAAAGATTATAGTGTACTGAGGGGTGATAAGTATTATTTTATTAATAATAAAAAAGCTACTACGGCTAATATTGAGCGCTATATTGAAGAGCAGATTTTTACCCGTGAGTTTAAAGGACAATTACATCGTTACCTCAATTTACATCGCGCAATTTGGGGCAAGATTGACCGCATCAAAAAGCAACTTCAGTTTACGGATGCCGAAATCTTGCAAACTGCTACTAAGTTGGAACGTTATGAGAAGACGGCATTACTTATTGAAGGTCGTCTAAAACAAATGGCAACCTACGTCAATGTGCGCGAGGCGGGTGTAAAAGATGATCCAGCTCTGATTGATTTTCTGGCGATTTCGGGATATCGTTATCCGGCTTTGGTAAGTACGCTAGTATATGTGCAGGCGCTTTGGGAAACTACGCGGCAGTACATTGAATCGGCCCAAACTTTGCTGGCGCGGGCGGAACAAACGCGATTGAATAATTTAGTGAAGAGCTTGATTTTGCCGATTGGCTTAATTGCGATAGTGAGTGTGCTGGGGCTACTACTTGGAACGGTTTTGCAATTTAACATCGATACTATTATATATGCAGCAATTCTGGTAATTATCAGTGTCGTGGGTGTGCAGATTTGGCATACCAGTCAACATAATAAGCGTCATCAAATATTAATCAAGGAAGGTGAGGACGAGAAATGAAAAGAATAACCATTATTGGGGCTATGCTGATGGCATTGCTCGGCCTGGGCGGTGTAACGCAGCCGGTAGCAGCGCTAGGTGAAGCAAATGTGGCAGAAGTTGTCAGTGCTTCTGCGGTCAAAACGGCAACGGCTCTGAGTACGCCAGCTAAAACTCTAGGGACTTTTGGCGTTACCGAGACTAAAGACGGTGTATCGGTGCAAGTGGGTGCGAATTTGTTGCTGGCCGGCAACCAAGTCATGAACGACACCACAGTACGTGGAATTCTATTTGCTTTTGGTAATGGAGTTTCGGCAGGTGCTAAATCGGAGTATGCTTTCATTGCTGGCAATAATGTCGATATTTATGGCCAGATTGAAAAAGACCTATTTGTGGCCGGTAATTCGGTAAAAATTAATCGTACGGCCGAAATTGGTCGCGATGTTTATGCTGCCGTCAGTGGCGTGACGGTGGATGCGGATTTGAAGGGCGACTTTTCGGCTTCGGCAGACGTAGTAGTTTTGAATAACGTCAAGATTGATGGTGATGTGGATTTGGCCGTGAGCCGCTTGCTCATTAATGGCGACACGGTGAAAATTGGTGGCACCTTGATTGTGAATGCGGATGCCGAAATTGTTAACTCGGCCAGTAATTTTGAGTATAGCGAGATCGAAAGGTACGAAGTGGTGCATTATGATTTGGCACCAGCAGCCATTGTTACGGTCAAAACCATTAGCATTGTAGGTTTGTTCGTAGCGATGCTAATTATTCTCTTAGTGTTCCCGCGTGTAGATAAGAAGGTGGCCAAAGAGATTTCTGGTACGCAGATGCTAGTGGACATGTTGATTGGTTTCTGTATGCTTGTATTAATTCCGGTAGTTTGTGCAATTTTACTAATTACAATTATTGCCGCTCCAGCAGCGATCTTACTATTAGCAGTCTACATTATTATGGTGTATATTGCACAAGGTTTCAGTGGTCTGTGGCTGGGTAAGCTGATTGTTGAACGGATTTTTGGCTGGGAAGGTCATAAGTTGTTTGAGACTTTGCTGGGGATTGTGATTCTGGGCTTCGCTTCATTAGCGCCGATTGTTGGGGGTTGGATTGGATTCTTCTCATTGTTGCTTGGTCTAGGTTTGATTGTCCAAAGTGTGCGCAATAAGCAAGTTGGTCGCGATATTAATTGGGGCCCGCGTGATGAGGATGAAGAAATCGCGGAAGCAAAAGTAGTAAAGAGTAGTACAAAAAATGATAAAGTAAAAACTCAGAAAACTACTGCACGTAAAACTGCCGCGAAAAAGCCTAAGACTACTAAAAAGGAAGATTAGCTATGCATGAAAGCTGGAAACCGTTTTTGGAATCAGAGTTTGCCAAGCCGTACTTTCAAGAGTTAAGTAAGTTTTTGCACGAGGCTTATGAGACTAGTAGAGTGTTTCCAGCAAAGGCGCAAGTGTTCCGGGCTTTTATGAGCGATCTCAACCAAGTTAAAGTAGTAATCTTGGGGCAAGATCCGTATCATACGCCCGGAGCGGCGCACGGGTTGGCATTTTCGGTGCCAAATTCACAGCCAATCCCGCCGTCTTTGGTGAATATCTATAAAGAAATTGATCAAGAATATGGTCATCATGCTAATAAAACTGGTAATCTCAAAGCTTGGCAGGAACAAGGTGTGTTGTTATTAAACAATGTCCTCACAGTGGAAGCGCACCGTGCTGGTTCGCATCGCGGCAAGGGTTGGGAAACTTTTACCGAAGCCACGGTTAAGTATTTGAATGATCAGCGCGAGCATCTAGTCTTTTTGCTGTGGGGGCGGGATGCGCGCAGTAAAAGTAAATTAATTGATCATAATAAACATTTAGTTTTGGAATCGGCGCATCCGTCGCCACTTTCGGCCTTTAATGGTTTCTTTGGTAACGGACATTTTCAGAAAACCAACGAATATTTGCGCGAGCATGGTATTGCGGAGATAAATTGGTAGAGCTTAGATCTGTAATCGGGCCGTTTTCGTAGAACTTAAGTTGCTGCAAAATTGCGTGAACAAAAAGTTTTAGCGGTGATTTTAACTTGCCTGTGGTAATTAAAAAATCCATTATTTAAGTTTTTTGGACTTTTTATCATGCTTGCGCTTGTTATTGTGTCAAAATTTTTGTTATACTACCGCCATAATTAAAAATATGGAGGCAGTATGCTGAAAAATAAGTTATCAATTCGAATGCGTCACGAATGGCAATATAGGCGTCATTATCAAAGACGACGTTTTTTCGAGACCAAGATAACGCGGCCGACAGTATGGTGGCATTATGGATGTGCTTTGATCGTGGCGATCGGCGCGAGTCTAGGCAGTTGGGTAAATATGTCAGTGGCTCAAGCGGCACAAACTCAAAATCAGCCTGAATGTGCGGATGTCGAGTTCGTGTTTGTGCGCGGTTCGGGCGAAGTACTGGACGATAATTCGGAACATGGCAAAAGTTTTGTGGCGTGGCGCGACAATATCCTGACGGCTTTGAATGATATTAATATTACAACCAAATTTTACAACTTAGGTATGAGTAGTCACCATGGCTATCAGTATCCAGCAGTGGCAGTGTCGGGGAGCTTGCAGGGGATCGTAAACTTAACGGGCGCCTATTTTTCGGCCGGTGCGGCATACGAGTTTGGTCGTAGCGTAGAACAAGGACGCGGGGAACTGATTTATTATTTGATTGAAGAAATGCAGCAATGTCCGAAGATGAAGTTTGTCTTGGGCGGATATTCGCAGGGCGCTATGATTTTGACGCAGACTCTGAATCAACTGTATGCGCCCCGAATTTTGTATGTGGCCACTTTTGGGGATCCTAAATTATATTTGCCGGAAGGTGCGGGAGTGTTTCGGGTACCAGATGCTTGCCGCGGGGTGAATTTATCACCATATCGCGAGTACGTGCCTGATTGCCATGCCTATACTGGCGTGTTGGGTAGCGTGCGGCCTTATCAACCGGAGGCTTATGCTGGTAAAATTGGTACTTGGTGTAATAAGTCGGATATTATGTGCAGTTCCGGTATGAATATCGCTGATCATACAGCTTATGTGGCAGATAATCTTTATCGTGATGCGGCACAAATGATTCGGCGTAAGATTCGGGCGGCGTTTCCGGATCGGGTAGCTAAGATTCAAAATGGCAATACTCTGCATAATTTAGCTTTACTTTTTGACGCGACTGGCTCGATGAGAGAACATATTTTGGAATATAAGCGCGAAGCTTTGCGCTTGGCAAGCAATGTTTTACAGTATGGCGGTAAAGTGCGACTTTATACCTACAAAGATATTAATCATGGCAGCAAGCCGCAAGCTGCTTGTGTAGGGGATTGCAGCTTGGCTGAGCTAGATGAGATTATGACGAATTTACAGACCAGTGGCGGTGGCGATGTGCCGGAATCGCTGATTGCGGCGGCGATTTTAGCACTAAATGATTTTCCGTGGGATTATGGTGCCACTAAAACCATAGTGGCTTTGACAGATGCAAATTTTCATCGCAATGAATACGGTGTGACGGTACCAAAATTAGTGCAACGGAGCCTGGAGATTGATCCAGTGAATTTTTATGTTATCACGGAGCGGGAGTATACTCAAGATTATCAGACTCTAACCGCGCAAACTGGTGGCGCAATTTATGATATTGCAAGTGTGGAGAGCGTGCAGCTTTCGACGGAACAAATTTGGCGGCGGCCAGTGGCAAAACTAAGTGCATCAGAGTATCATGGCGAAGTGGGTGAAGAATTCTATTTTGACGCTGGAGCGTCTTATAATGTGGACGATAGCGTTTTGCAATTTGATTGGGACTTGGATGGTGATGGTGAGTTTGAATTAACTGATGTTGGTGCCGTGGTGCGTAAAAGTTATACGGCGGAATTCTCTGATTATATTCAGGTGCGCGTCTCGGACCAATATGGTAGCAGTACGATGTCGGCCAAAGTGGAAGTGGCGGCGCAAGCTGATGAACTAGTGCTGCCAGAGATTACCAATTTACAAGTACAGGAGCTAGCGGAGGATAAAGCTGTAGATATTACATTTACGACGAACGCGGATAAAGTTTTACTAGGTGTAAATGGCGTGATTTTAGGCGCAGTGGAGTTAGGACAGGAGAACGGCAAAACGATACTGGAACGTTCAATTGGCAAAGTGACACTTGGTGAGGTGTCGGAAAATACCGAAGTGAGTTTAGCCCCGTACTATGAAGGACAGCGTGGGGAAACGCAGACACTGCAGATATTTAAGACTGATGATGCGAATGATGCGGAGTGGCCGGATTTATCAGAGGTTGTGTCGGATGACGACTCGGATAGTATGGGTGATGATTTGTCGACTGATGCGCCAGATTTAAAAGATGACAGTTCGTTGGTCGGTGGGCCGGGTGATGGTGATACGGCGACTAATCCAGTAACTTCCGGTAAAACCGCAATTGGTCTCGCATCGGATCAAATTAAACGGCTAGACTCAACTTTGACGGAAAATAAAATGACTTTCATAGTGCCGAAGGTTCCCGAAACGGGCGTACGAAGCTTGGACTAAAACGCTGGTTGATTGCCGGCTGGCCGTTTATGGATAGCTTTAGTAGTGGGTTGGACGATTATTGGCTTGGCGATGCGAGCTTAAGTGCCAATGATCGCCATATTCACATTTATAGACGGTAAGTGCGGGTGCATTGTGATCATATTGTGCCACCAAAGCCGCCACTTCGGCTTCTTCGCGCGTGGCATAACAAACCTTCTGGTGCTCGCCCACCCAGCACTTCTGTGGCTCGTGTTCACAATAGATCACTTTCTTCATCATAATATTATAACATACTTTAGCAGTTTTGGCTGTAGCAAAAAGTTGTTTTTTATGGAAAGCTTGGTTGTGCTGCAAGTGGCATCTTTCGCTGCAAAAAAGTGCTAGCGTCGCCAGGTGCAGTGTGCTATAATAGACATAAGTTAAATAGGTGGTTGGGTGAGCAAGCTAGCAGAGTATCTAAATCGGCATACTATTGGTAATGTTTTTGATCGACCTTCAATTCGGGAGGCTTATGCAACTGACCGTTCGATTTTAAAGATTGTGCCGCGTCTTGTGGCGATTCCAGAAAGCACTGACGATATTCGGAAGCTGCTGCGGTTTGCTGATCAATTGGCGAATCGGGATTTTGATTTGCCGGTGACAGTGCGGGGGACTGGACTTGACAAAACTGGGGCCAGCATCGGCGAGGGTATGATTATCTCAATGGAGAAGTTGTGCTATCTTGAAGAAATTGATATTCGGGGGCGCTTAGTGCGGGTGCAGCCGGGTATGACTTTGGGCGCGCTGAATGAGGCTTTGCGCTTGCAGGGAGTGTGGTTGCCGATCGATGCCGATCCGCGCATGACTATCGGCGGCTTGATTGCCAATTATACTAGCGATAATGCTGCACGGCGCTATGGTGGTATTTATCAGTATGTGGAGCGGGCAGAAGTGGTGCTGGCGAATGGTGATTTAGTGCAAATGATGCCACTGAGTTTACACGCAGCCGAAGCAAAAGCTAATGAAGATAGCGCTGAGGGCGTACTCTATCGTAATATCAGTAAGGTGTTGGATCGCTATGACGATATGATTTTAGATCGAGTGATGCGTCCGTTTGATGCACTTGGTTATGCTAATATTACGCGGGTGCGTGAGCAGCATACAGTGAATTTATTGCCGCTGTTGTTTGCTTCGCAGGGGACGTTGGGGGTGATTTCGGATGTGATTTTGCACGTAGAACCGATTCCGCCCGAATCACGCCGTTTGCTAGCGTCGTTTCACGATCTCAAAGCGGCGCAACGCTTTTTGAACTTTGCTTGCGACTTGGAGCCGGCCACGGTAAAAATTTGTGATCTAAGAATTATCGATGAGGCTTCTGAACTTGGCAAGAAATCAGAGTTGTTTATTCGTAAAATTGGCCGCGGGCTGCTCGTGATGATTGATTTTGGTTATGGTAATTTGCGTACCAATCGGCGGCTCAAACGTTGTCTCGAAGTTTTGCCAGAGGGGACTTTCTACGTTGAAGAAACACCAGATAATGAAACGGCTTTTCAGTGCGTCGATAATGCACTTTTAACTTATCTAAACCAAGATAGTTTGGGCGAGCGGGCGCCAATTTTGGATGATGTGTTTGTGCCGAGCATGCATTTTAGCGATTTTCTAGATGGCCTTAAGACTTTGGAGCAGGCTTTGGGCGTAGAATTGCCGGTTTTTGGCTCGTTTGCCACTTCAAATTATTATGTACGGCCAGATTTTGACTGCCGTGCGCTGGAAGATCGCAAAAAAATCGTGGAATTTATCCGGCTCTATACGGATTTGGTAGAATCGTGCCAAGGTTCGCTGACTGGTAATGGCCCAGAAGGGCGGGTAAAGGCCCTCACTTCTACGAAGATGCTCGGCGTTGGTGATCGGGAATTATATACCAGTATTAAAGAAGCCTTTGACCCGCACTGGATTCTGAATCCTAAAGTGAAGCTTGGTGCTGACACCAAGGACACTTTGCGTCATCTGCGTACCGAAGAGTTGCGCGGGGTAATTGGGGTGTAAGTTGATAATTCTTGTTTAGGCGTTCTGACCTTATAAACATATTTTTTCGGGGCGCGTCCGAAGCTAATGAAATTATACAGATTCAGCAAAGATATGGTATAATATAGAACATGAAGACTACAACGAAGAAATTATCCGATACAAGGGTGGAAATTAAAGTGACGCTTGATGCGGCTGATCTTAAAACAGCGCGCGAGCAGACATTGGCACGGTTGGCAACGAATCTGAAAGTGCAGGGCTTTCGCAAGGGCAAGGTTCCGGCCAGTATGGTAGAAAAGCATGTGCCAGAGAACGAAATTATTAATTCCGTGATGGACTATGCGGTGCGCTCAACGATGGGTGCGGCATTGGAACAGAATAAGATTGTGCCGATTGCGATTGAGCAAGCCGATGTGAAGAAATATGTGCCGGATGACAATCTGGAATATGTGATGACGGCTGAGATTTTGCCGGATGTGAAGCTCGGCGACTATAAGAAGCTCAAAGCCAAGATGGCAGATACTGAGCCAAGTGCAGCCGATGTACAAGAAATCGTGGATAATATTTTGAATGCTTACAGTGAGAAAGTTGTAGTAAAACGTGCCGCTAAAGAAGGCGATGAGGTGATTATCGACTTTGTGGGTAAGCAGGATGGCAAGGAATTTGCGGGCGGTAGCGCTAAGGATTATCATTTAATCTTGGGTTCACACCAGTTTATCCCGGGTTTTGAAGAGGGTATCGTGGGTCACAGCTCAGGCGATAAGTTTGATCTAGAGGTGACTTTCCCAAAGAATTACCCAGAAAAGACTTTGGCTGGTAAGAAAGCGGTCTTTGAGACTTTGGTCAAGCAGGTTAATGAAGTCAAAAAGCCAGCTGAAAATGATGAGCTAGCCAAGAAATGTGGCAATTTCCAAAATATGGATGAGTTGCGCGCAGACATCAAGAAGAATCTTACCACTCAGAATCGCCACCGTGCGATTGAGCAATATCGCGAAGATTTGGTGGCTGAGCTAGTGAAGGCTTCTAAGGTGACAGCACCAGAGATTTTGATTAAAGACCAGCTGCGTTTTATCACTGATGACATGCGTCGCAACGCCGCTAGTCGTGGTATGCAACTGGAAGATTTTATCGAGCAGGCTGGTAAGAAGTTTGAAGATTGGCAGGCCGAAGCTCGCAAAGTCGCCGAAGAACGCGTAAAATCGTCTTTGGTTTTGCAGATTCTTGCTCGCGAGCAGAAAATTGAAGCCGCTGAGGAAGAAGTGAGTGCGAAGATTGCCGAACTCAAGGATCTTTATCAGAAGTCTAAGGAGGCTTTGGAAAACTTGAAGAAGCCAGAAGTGCGCCAGGATATTCGCAATCGCTTGATTATCGATAAAACCTTGGATTTCTTAGTAGCGGCTAATGGCGGAGATGCAATTATGAACCCGGTTGAGGGTGATAAGGCTAGTACTAAGAAGACTGCTAATAAGAAGGGGGCTGCCGACAAGAAAACGGCTGATGATAAGAAAGCTAGCGCTGCATCTACCAATAAGAAGTCGGCCGCTAAAAAGACGACTGCAAAAGCCGATAAGACCGCTAAGAAGTAACGTAGTCTTTCGTTTTTGCTTGAGTGATGAAAATTCCGGTTGCGCAACCGGAATTTTCGAAATCACTACCCCTGTTTGAGGCAGGCAAAAATCCAGTTGTATGACCGGATTTTTGTGTTTTCGGTTAGATGCGTTTTAGTCAAACCTTACACTAAGTGCAAGGTTTGCGGTTTTGCTAACAGAGGTGGAGATTTGCCGAACGTTGAACTAGGTGTAAGGTTTGGGAAAATCGGCCCCATTTTAAAGTGAGGCTGATTTTATTGTTTTGAGGTCAGAACCTTACTCAGCAACACACCGAATTGCGAAGCCATTTTCGCGTTGGCTACTACTGGTGGGTCTTACTGTGTTACTAGCAATATATAACGATTTTGCACGTTTACTATCCTCTGCGGTACGAGACCACCAAAAACCTTCGCTATTAGAAAGTGTACTCGTAGATGCGGAAGTAACAAAACCAACATAAGTGAAATTATATGGTGAATTTTGTATTTTAGTAGAACCAGCAGAAGAGTTAGCAATACCTTCAGCATTTGCAAATGCTTCAAATTCTCCACCGCTACCGCCAGAAGGAAGTTTCCAGCCTTTCGGACAAATTGAATAGTCAGCGTTGCCGCTGGATATTGGACTACCGCCTTCGGAACAAGAGCTAGCCGTAGCGGCGCACCAAGAGTAATAGCTTGTGTTTTTGTTAGAGTCATAATGCATATTCGCGGTCTCGCTGTCGCTGAAACCAGAAGTACTAGAAGTGGGAAGAATCCAGTCTTCATTGATATCCGAAGTGGCTGAGATTAATTTGCGATCCTTAATACAACCCTCCGTTCTGGCACTAAGCCTCAAATTCTGCGTCATCCAACACTTGCCATCACTAAATTTACGCACCGTATAAGTGCTATTATCTCTGACATCGGTCAATGTATATTCGGCGCTATAATTTTGTCCGTTTAAGTATGGTGTATTGGCACAGGCTTCCGGAGCTAAAGAGAGCTGTTGCATTTGCGTAAGATTAGCTAACGTGTAAGTTGCAGCTTTTGGCGTAGCAATTAAACTAATTGTACCGCTACCTCGATAGTGTCCACTATCGGCACTACTAGCAAATTTTACTCCAAAAGTGAGATTCTTAGTAAAACTCGTTGCACTATTTGATAATGCCGGTACAGTGAGTGTTTTAGCAATAGTGCTAGGCGCAGTATAACTTGCATCTTTATCCCACCTGTATCCCCAGGTATTATCGGTAACAACATTGCCAGCATTAATAGTAGTGTTGCCGCTTGTTAATTTATCGCTATTCATTTTTAAAGTTAAACTATAGCTTCCTGCATTACTAACATTTACTGTTACGTCAGTGCTAACTGTGGCGACGGAACCTGGCGTAATGGCGGGACTAGACAGATTAGGATTGCTGAGGGCGAGAGAGGCAGAGGCAGGAGTAGATGTTCCTCCTGAGATAGCAGTAATAGAGCCACTGTCTAACTCTGGTCCTACGGTCCCAGTACAACCAATTACCCAAGCATAGGTGGCATCGTGATATAACAATGAAGTCGCTATCGTAAAAAGGAGAGCTAAGACGCAACCGCAAGGAATACTATATAACACATTAGACTTCATTTTATTAATTATTGGAATACTATGAAGCTTCTTTTGTCTATTCTGAATATAAACTCCAGACCAGATCTTCTTAGTGTTTGATATTTTGCGTTGCATCTTTGCGCCCTCCTTTTGTGGGATTTTCTAGAACTAAACCTACCTCAGTTCTAGAGTTTTAGTATATATACTGGGCGGCATTTTTGCATCAAAAAAGTAATAGAGCGAGGAAAAGCGAATAAAACTCTACAATGATTAATAAATCAAAGCCAAGTTAAATCTAATTTTCCCCATGATACAAAAATGGCACCACGTCGGGTGAAGAACAAATTAGTCATGTAAGCTTACGCTTCAACAACAATCTGTGGTCCCTAGTGGTGCCATTCTTATTGTTGAAGCATATTTATAAAACTAAATACGCAAGCCGCATTTTATAACTAATTGTTCTTCACTTTTAATTTTACCAGACATTTTCACACGGCGCAACTCTAGATTTTTATGCGGAAGCATATTGTAATATGCGAACTAGAAACCGAACAAAAGCTTCTGCATAGTTATGGCATTTATAAATCATGCAACGTCAAGTTAAAAAACGCGACCCCTAGCAAATTAAACGTGATAGAATTGGTTTATGCAACTAGTCAATAAAATTAGCCCCCGTAGGGGCTAAAGCAAGAAGTTCTGAGTAAAACTCAGGTTCATGAACGCAAATGATTGCTACTTGTGGTCAAGTAGACGTATCTCATCGCTTCTTATCGGTGGAGGGGAACGAGATCGGCTCCTTGTAGAGCGGACCGATAGGGTAAGCGCGGTTGCCTTGGCGCACCACCGTGACTATCTCTTTTCCGTATTTATCGTGAGTATAGCCACCGGGTGGCCTCCGTGTCGGTATGCGGGGCTCTGCGATTTTTGTTACCTGCCAAAGCTTGCGGCCAGATTCCGTTATCGTGGCGTGTTCATGCTGGCGCAACGCGCGCTGTTCGTTCAGATTGATGATGGCCGAATTGGGCCGTCGCGGAAGCATAATAATTTGCGCCCCGTGTCGGTCGTGACCGTAAGTTTTCTGGGAGCGGTGCGGCTTAGAGACGCGTAGGTGATTCCGTTTGGTGGTGACGCGCATCGAGATCCATTTGCCCATCTTGACACCTCCTAAAGTACTAGCAAAAGCTGAATGCGCCACAGCGCATTGTGTTATTGTATCATGCGCCGATAAAAAAGTAAACCTTGCCTCGCCAAATAGAACTTCGCCAGGCGAAATTCAGCAATACCTGGCGAAATCTCACGGCGCATACAGTAAGAGCGCGCAAGTTTTAATTTTTCCGGGTAATGATATCTAGCCAGCAGGCGCGCATGCCGCCGTTTTGCTGGCAATGTGTGACTTCAAAACCGGTCGCTTCTAGCATTGCCGTAGCTTCGCCGATTTCCCAGTAGCTAAAATAACGCTTTTCTTTAGTGCCAGAGATATTGGCCTTCCACTCTTCGCCGCCGCCTAGCCGTTGTTTCAGTGAAAGTGCAAAAATTCCCTGATTATTCAGCGCCTGATAAATTTTTCGCACCGCAGCCACCACTTCCTCCTTGGTCAGATGTACAAAAACCGCATTAGCCAAAATATAATCATAAGTGTCCACGAAATCATCATTCACGATGTCAAATTTCCGCGGTGCAAATCCTTCTTTTCGCAAAATCTTCAGAAAACTTTCGACTACGTCCGATACTTGAATGTGATAGCCCAGTTCCTCAAGTCGCTTCGCATCGCGCCCATAGCCCGATCCAATCTCAAACATCTTGGCGGTCTTAGGCAAGCCCTCCAGTGTCTTCAAAATATAAGTCTGATGAATCCGATCGTCGCGCACGCCCCGTGGCGTAGCATAATCTTCTAGATTACGCTGGCGATAGAGGTCGGCATATTGATTATAAAACTCCACTGTCCGCTCGTTTTCGGTACTCATGGGATTATTATAACACGAGCGAAAGCAGCTCGGTAACAATAAAATAGTATTTGTTTCAGTTAAACAGGGATAGATATGATATAATTAAGACCATGATAAGGTCTAAACAAAGACGCGCCGGTCGGCTAACTACTAATAATGTAATCCTGGAAACTCATGAGTATGCAACTATTAATGTCTTGCTTGCGGATGGCGAAGATGTGGAGCTAGTTGAAAAATCTCGTACTCCACATACTAAATCCGCTGACATAATCATGCTGGCTATGTTTTGGGAAATGAAATCTCCTAATGGTAAGACTAGTCGATGCGTTGAGCATGCTTTGCGCCGTGCGGTACACCAAGCTCCTAATATTATCATTGACTTACGTCGTATGCATCTCCCAGATGCTATGTTGATTATCGTGTTAGAACGCTTGTTCCGTGAGCTACGCTCGGTGCGTAACCTGTGGATTATTACGAAGAAGTGCGATATTCTGAAGTTTAAAAAATAGGTCTAGGCAAAATCAGAATACGTGTTATAATGATAATATCGGGGGCGTCCTCGTGTGTATTTCACGAGGCTCAGCCCTCTTTTTTGTTGGAAAAACGCAGCATTTTCCTGGAAAATTCTTGCATTTTAAGGCGTAGTGCGGTATAATCAGACAAGAGTTTCAGGTCATGAAGCGATTGCTGTAGCGGATTGGCCAAATATTATTAAGTTTTTAAGTTAAAAGGGAATTATTGTGCCAACTATTAATCAGTTGATTCGGAAACCACGCCAGAAGGCTGCCAAGAAATCCAAGGCGCCGGCGCTGGGTTCAATTATCAATACTCTTAAAACTCGTCGTTACGAGCAAGCAGCGCCGCTCAAGCGTGGTGTCTGTCTCAAGGTTACCACTAAGACGCCAAAGAAGCCAAACTCTGCGCTTCGCAAGGTCGCACGTGTCCGTTTGACTAATGGTCAGGAAGTTTGGGCTTACATTGGTGGTGAAGGCCACAATTTGCAGGAGCACGCCGTTGTGCTAGTGCGCGGTGGTCGTGTGCCAGATCTTCCAGGTGTGCGCTATCATATTGTACGTGGTACGCTGGATTTGCAAGGTGTTCAAGGTCGTAAGCAAGGCCGTTCTAAGTACGGTGCTAAGAAGGGAGAATAATTATGCCACGCAAAGTCACTAAATCTCTCCAACGTAAAGTTACTCCAGATCGCAAATATCAGTCGATTTTGGTACAGAAGTTAATCAATAAGTCGATGCTTGATGGTAAAAAGCAAGCTTCGGAGCGGGCTGTTTACGCCGCTCTTGAAGGTGCAGCTAAGAAACTGGGTAGCGAAGATCCTGTAGCGGTCTTTGAGAAGGCTCTGGCTAATGTTTCGCCAGATTTTGAGGTGAAATCTCGCCGCGTCGGTGGTGCCAACTACCAGATTCCATTCCCAATTAGTGGTCACCGTCAGCAGCATTTTGCCTTTTCATGGCTAGTGCAAGCTGCACGTGCTCGTCAGGGTATGCCATACGCTAAACGTCTAGAGGCCGAAATCGTTGATGCTTACAACGAAACCGGTGCCGCCTTCAAGAAGAAGGAAGATTGTCACCGCATGGCCGAAGCCAACCGTGCGTTCGCACACTTTGCTCGTGCTTAAGCTCTGGTTTGATGCTATTGTGCTGAGTTGATGCTTGTTGCGTTAAAATCAGTATGGCATGGGTATCGCTTGACTTTCTTGATCAGAGGCCATGAAAAAAGTCCCCAGTAATGGGGACTTTTTGGGTTAATCTGTAAATAGAAATCTTAATCTTGGGCATCTACCAAGGTCTTCAGCCACGCGATTACTGCGGCGCTCCAGCTGGTGCTGGGCTGAGTAGGCTGGCTGTTGCAAACTGGTACAGGGGCGGGATCACATTCGACCTCTGCTGCTGGCTGAGCTTGAAAGTATTGCGATTCACTGAATTTTTCAACGGTCAGCTTCATGCCATATTGCTCCGCCAGCATCGCGTTCAGCGCTAAGATAAAAGCCATATGCTCTTTGTCGGGAACGGGCGTGGCGCCTAATGCCTTATGATATGCGTATGCGGCCGCATATTGCTTGGCGACGGCATCAGTGTCAAGCTTCCAAGCTGCTGGAGTTAACTCCAGAGTATAGATCAGATCTTGCGCCACGACAATAGTTTTGCTAGCGCGATACTGAATTGCTGCCACCACATCATTCTCCGAAAAACCGCTGTGCGTACTGGGGTGATTATGGATTTTGATGCAATTACCCTGCCGGTACATAGCTTGAAATACAGCATCGTGAGAACGAACTTGCGTAATGTCATAAAGCGTGGTTTCGGCGATTTTCACGCCATTGGCGTTGAATACTGCCAGGTACTCTATAGGCTCATCGCGCAGACCGCGCAAGACTTCGGCGATGGTGTTGCCATGGTCGGCGTCTTGTGCTTCATCACTTTTGATACGGTCAAGACAATAGTGGTATAAGGTTTGCCAGGAAGTTTTTGATATGCTTAACAAGTACATCAAAAGGATGGCCCAGATAACGATTAATGCATACATAGCTTCTATGCTCAAGTGAATGGTGATAGTGCTAGTTGGCAGCGAGAAATAACTGGAAACAGTATGTGGATGCATGAGAAAATTAAGGACAGAGGCGGGCGTAAATACAATCAGGTAGAATGCAATTGTACTATGTAACAGAAACACTGCAACCATGAACAGTTTAAAATCAGGTGCATGCAGATCTTCGCTTTCCAGCAACGCTTTTCGGCGTCTACAGATTAGCTTCATGCCTTTGACAAAACGCGTAATTTTCATAAAAATCCCCCTATTTTTTGAAAATGTATCTACAGATTAATAAGGAACCAAGGCAATATTTTTCCAGAGGTCAAAATACTTAACCTTATCCTTCCATTATAGCACACCATAAGCATTTTGTCAATAGAAAAAGCATCTTTCTGCTATGGTTTAGCAGAATATACCTCAAGAAGACGTGTATTTACAGAAAAACTCATAAATCTGATGGATTAAAATGCTAGCACTATCCTCGAGAACAGGCGGATTTACGGCATAAAATTCGCAATCATGATATAATAGAAGCATCTAGGCTACAGATAGGAGTGAAAGCGATGCTAAAAGCGGTAATTTTTGACTTTGACGGTACCTTAACGCCTAATATTCGGCCATCTTTTCGGATTTTGGAGGTGAGTGGTCTTAAAGATGGTGCCAGTAATCCGCAGTTTTTCAAAGGGGTCTTGGCTAGGGCCGAGCGCGAGCAAAGCGATATCTATGACGCGATGGCGCGCCAAATTTGCGACTTTGCCAAGAGTGCTGGCTATGACCCAACAGATGAAAATCTGAGTCTTGGCGCCGATCAGCGCGAGTATAACCCGGGTGTTATGCAAATGTTAGCGTGGTTGCAAGAGCATCATATTGCTAGTTTTCTGATTAGTTCGGGCTTAAAGAACTATCTCCAGCACACCGTGTTGGCTCCGTACTTTCAGGAAATCTATGCTACAACTTTTCACTACGATGAGCACGGTTGTGCTACGGAGCCAGATCGGGTAATGAGTGCTGCAAACAAAGCTTTAGCACTTAGCGAGGTTGCCAAGAGCATCAATGGTAATCCGCAAGATTTTCAGGGAATTGTTTACGTTGGTGACGGCGCCACGGATTTGGTGGCGATGCGACACATCAAGGCGCATGGTGGCAAGGCAATTTTGGTGCATTTGCCAGAAGACAGCCCAGAATTACAAGATGCGCAAGCGACCGGAGCGATTGATCTGTACGATTTGATGGCGCAGGCCAAGGGCGTGGTTGATCTCTATACCCTGGCGGATTTCCGCCCTGATAGTGAGGTAATGGCTTATTTGCAAGCTCTCATTAGCGCTTAAATTGCTGTACAAGAATATATTGGCTGTAAAAACACCCCTCTGATGAGGGGTGTTTAACTTGCCTAATTGCGGCAGTTTTTAGCCAATGACTTGCATACGTTGGCCGGCCGAACGACCCATGCTTCAATGGTCAACCAAAGGAGCTGCGCCGCTTACGCTTCGCCCACCAGCCGGTCAAAGACCTCCTGATAGGCCGCCAAGGTGGCATCGTTGCCGTAGCCTTTGCGGAAAATGTCCTTGTCCAGCGGCTTACCGGTCTTGAGATCCCACAGCCGGCAGGTGTCGGGCGAAATTTCGTCAATCACCACCAGCTCGCCGGTCGGGGTGCGGCCAAATTCCAGCTTGAAATCCACTAGGGTAATGTCGTGCTCGCGGAAGAAGTCCCGCAGAGTTTCATTGACCAAATAGGTGGTTGCCTCCAGGTCACACAGCTCGTCGAGATCCTGCACCAGCCCCAAAGCCAGCGCGTGGTCACCGTTGATCAGGGGATCGTGACGCTCATCGTCTTTGAGATCCAGCTCCAGAATCGGCCGCTCCAGCACCGTGCCATTCTCAAACGGCAGGCGCTTGCAGAGGCTGCCAGTGGCGATATTGCGCATAATCACCTCCAGCTGCAACGGCTGCGTGCGCAAGATCAGGGTTTCGGTGGGGCTGAGCTCTTCCACAAAGTGGGTGGCGATGTCATGCTGCTCCAGCAGCCGGAACAAGGCATTGGAGATGCGATTAGTGCAGGCACCCTTGCCTTCGATGGAATCGCGCACCTCGCCGTCCAGCTTGGTAATATGGTCCTTGCGCTCGATGATCAGATATTCCGGTGACGTTATGCCGGACTCGTCCGTGGCCTCGTAAAGTTTGCTGGCTTTGCCCTCGTAGATACATTTGCTTTTCTGGTAAGACATGGCTAACACTTCCTTTCTCCTGATAGTCAGGTGGCGTGTAGCTGCGACGGGGTCTAGAGACATTGATGAAGCTAATCGTTATGACAAACATCCTAGGCTAATCAGCTCATGGCACTGCCTTCTGAGTAGTCCACAATTGGCTAAAATGTTTAAGCTTCGAACCCGCAGTAGCTACAAAAAATAGGAGCTCGCTGGGATTATGAATTAATTATAACATATTCGGGGTGTAATGGCTAAAAATTGTCATGAATAATAGGAAGGCCTAGACTATGTCTAGGCCTCTGGAGTGGTTATTTGATTGTTGTATGCGGTTACGGAGAGAATTAAAATTTTAATCACGATACATGAATCGAAAGCCCATTGCTTCGAGCAGACGATCTGGCGTACGCAAACTGACATGCAACTTGCAGAATAACGCAAAACTGCGTATTTTCTCAGGGTCACCGTCTAGGGCTCGCAACTCCTCTTTCGTCGGTGTGAAGTCTAATCTGGATTTTTCGATAACGTATCTAGGGTGGCTACCTTTGACCGCTAAGCAAATCTTGCAACATGATTTCAGAAACTCATCAAGCTGCGCCTGAGTGAAGTTGAGACGTACCGGGCCGCAGCCTGCATTCCATAGCGACATGATATACTCATTTACTTGCGGAAGATCAAACTCAGTACCATCTGGACGTGTATTAATAAAACCAGCCACTGCCTGCTCGACATCTAGGGCAACGCTCATACTAAATCCCCCTTTCATTCAGCTAGAAACCTAACCACTTAAACTACTATCCCAAAACAATTCTTACTGGGATTCTAAGCATATTATACCATAGCCTCTCTGATGTACGACCTAGATAGGTGGTAAACCAAGCAACTTTTACCATAAAAGTCAATACTTTTCTATTCAAAATCCTGTGTTATAATAGACATAAGGATATTTAGGAGGTGACAATGGTAAGATTGGCGATCAATGGTTTCGGGCGGATTGGGCGCTGTGCGTTCAAAATTGCGTTCGAACGTCGTGACGCCGAGGTGGTTGCAATCAATAGCTTAGGCGATGCCAAAACTTTTGCGCATCTCTTAAAGTACGATTCCGCTTATGGCGTTTACGATCATGAAATTAGTTATGACGATAAACATATCATCGTCGATGGGCGCAAGGTGTTATTCTTGGCGGAGCCAAACCCGGCGAATTTGCCCTGGGAAAAGCTCAAGATTGACACCGTGATGGAATGTACGGGGGCGTTTTGCGACCCAGAAGCAGCGCGAGCGCACATTAAAGCCGGCGCGCGCAAAGTGGTAATTTCAGCTCCAGCCAAGGGCCCGGGTGCGAAGACAGTAGTGCTGGGCGTAAACGAAGAAGTTGTCACAGCGGATGACGAGATTTTGTCTTGTGCTAGCTGTACTACCAACTGTATTGCACCGGTGATGAAGATTCTCGAGGATAATTTTGGTGTCGCCAAGGCGATGATGACTACGGTGCACTCTTATACCGCTTCGCAGCGCTTGGTAGATGAAGCCGCCAAAGACATCCGTGAGGCGCGGGCGGCTGCGATGAATATTATTCCTACGACCACTGGTGCTTCCAAAGCTACTGCGCTGACGATTCCGAGCCTAGAAGGTAAGTTTGATGGCTTGTCAGTGCGGGTGCCAAATTTAACAGTTTCGCTGGCTGATATTACTGCCGTGCTGAAACGCAATACTACGGTTGACGAGCTAAATTCAGTGTTTGAGCGCGCCGCCAAGGAACCATATTACGAGGGAATTTTGAACACCACGCGCGAAGAGCTAGTGAGTACTGATTACAAGGGAAATGCACATTCGGCAGTAGTAGATTTGCCATTGACGAATGTGGTGCAAGGTGATCTGGTAAAGTTAGTGGTTTGGTATGATAACGAATGGGGCTATTCTAATCGGTTAGTAGAATTGTCAGTGGATTTTGGTAGATAGAATTATTAACATAAGCAGATAATTGCTAAATTGTCAATAAAATGGTAAAGAACTAGAGTGAGACAGGGAGAAAAAATGCAGCAGTACACGATTTATGTTGGCGCCGATCATCGGGGTTTTGAGAAGAAAAATGAGCTAGTGCAGCTTCTACGGAATTGCCATCCTGGTATGGTGCAGGTAGAAGATTTAGGCGCACACGAGCTCAATCCAGAGGACGATTTCAACGATCCGGCATTGGCAGTAGCGCAAAAGGTTGCCGGCAACGATTATGCTTTTGGGGTTTTGGTCTGCGGCTCGGCACACGGCGTCTGTATGCAGGCGAATCGTGTTAAGGGGATTCGGGCAATTAACGCTAGTGATCTTGAGAGCGTGCAGGCGGGGCGCGCCGATGATTATGCTAATGTATTGTGTATTAGTGGCGATCGCATGAGTGCGGCTGAGATGGAACCGTTGGTGAAAGCGCTTTGTCATACTCGTCCTAAGTCTGATCCAAAATATTTGCGTCGTGTGGAGCGCTTAGACCAAGAAGGGTAATGAAACATGTTAACTATCGTCCCCACTATCACCACCGACAATCAATTGGCTTACGATGCTGATTTACAGGCACTGAGCCAGTTTGCTAAGCGGATTCATGTGGATACGTCGGACGGTAGTTTGGCGCCCACTCATCTGTTGCCACTCACCGGTGTGCACGGCATGGAGGGAATCACGCTAGATGTGCATTTGATGTCGGCGCGCCCGAGTGAGCACTTGGCGGATATTCTACGGATTAAGCCTTCACTGTGTATTGTGCATGCTGAGGTAGACGATAACGTGGCAGAATTTTTTAAACAATTGCAGGCCGCTGGCATTAGGACGGGCGTTGCGCTGCTTAAGGGGACTTTTCCGAAGCGGGTGCAGGAGCTCATTGCCATGGCGGATCACGTGATGATTTTTGCCGGGGAGTTAGGGAAGCAAGGCGGCATGATTGATATGCTCCAGGCCGAAAAAGTGCCGTTAATTCGCGCAATTAAGCCAGATATTGAGATCGCTTGGGATGGCGGTGTAAATCTTACTAATGTACGCGCGATCGCCCATTCGGGTGTAGACGTGATAGATGTGGGGAGTGCGATTGCTAACGCCCCAGACAAGGCTGCCATGTATCAATCTTTACTGGTGGAATCCGAAAAGAAGGGGGTGCTGGTATGAGCTGCATCATAGTTGCAGATAGGATTATGAACCGAAAGATGACCGAGCGGGAGATGTTAGTATGAGCCGAATTGTAACGATTGGTGCGGCCTTGCAAGATATTTACATGCTGGATCGTGATGATTTTGAGGGCGTGGAGCTTGGCAATAGCGTGTCAATTTTTGGTAAAATGGTGATTGGCAGCAAAATTGACATTGATAAGGTGCGGTTTGAAATTGGCGGGGGTGGTGCCAATGCTGCAGTCACCTTTGCACGGCATGGTCACGAGACGATTTTGATGAGCAATATCGGCCAGGACGCCTCAGGCGACGCGGTGCTGGCTTGTCTAGATCATGAGAATATTGACAGTAGCTATGTAGAATTTACCGGTATACACACTGGTTGCTCGGTAGTTTTGGTGGATGTGCGCAAAGCCGAGCGGACGATTTTGACTTATCGCGGCGCTTCGGCTAGTTTTGCCAATTTGCAGGCGGAGGATCTAGACAGCATTCAGCCGGATTGGCTCTATGTGGCCGGGATGCGGGGAGAGATGGAACAACTGTTGGCTTTCTTTGAACGCGCGCGTGCTTTGGGCGCTAAAATTATGTTTAATCCTGGTGATGCTGAAATTGCTCAGCTAGATAAGCTGATCGGTTTGCTTGATCTCGTAGATGTATTGTTGGTCAACAAGCAAGAGGCGGCGCGGATGGTGCCGGGAGTGGTTCTGACGGAATTAGTAGCGCATTTGGCGAATTATTGTCCGATTGTTTTAATTACTGATGGCATGATGGGCGCAATTGCGACTGATCGCAAGAAAACTTACCGTTTAGGAGTTTACGAGCAGGGACGCATGCGCGACCGTACTGGTGCGGGTGATGCCTTTGGTTCGGGATTTTTAGCAGAATGGGCGAAGGGAGCAAAGTTTGAGCGGGCTTTGCAGTTTGCGGCAGCGAATGCCTCTAAGGTGACGCAGCAGTATGGTGCGCAGACGGGCATTCTGACTGGTGCAGAGGACTTGCACCCTATGCCGATGCAAGAAGTAAAAGATTTAGCTGGGTGGCAGTAAGATAAGGAAAGGAACAACATGTTGGACGAAGCAACTCTAAAACAACTCGAAGCGGCCGATATTGAGCGGGCCAAGGCCTACGCGCGTGATCTTGAGGAGGGTCTCAAAATTGTACGCACCTATCCGCAGGGCGTAACGATTTTTGGTTCGGCGCGGCTGTCGCAAGATAACAAATACTGCCAAAAGGCGCGTTTACTAGGGCAATTATTAGCCCAAAATGGTCACGCTACTATTACTGGCGGTGGTCCAGGCATTATGGAGGCAGCCAACCACGGTGCTTTTGAGTATGGCGGGCGGAGCATTGGTCTCAATATTACTTTGCGCCACGAGCAAAATCCCAATCCTTATCTTACTGATACGTTGCAATTTAAATACTTTTTTGCGCGCAAGGTGATGTTGGCGATGTCGGCTAAGGTGTATGTGTTTTTCCCGGGTGGCCTCGGCACGCTGGATGAACTTTCGGAGATTATCATTTTGATGCAAGAGGGTAAGATGCCAAAAATGCCAGTATTCTTCTTTGGCAAGAGCTTTTGGCGTCCGCTGACGAAGTTTTTTGAGACTAAAATGTTGCCGAATGGCTTAATCTCACCACGCGACACCAAAATTTACAAACTCACTGACGATGTGCAAGAAATCGTCGATGCGGCCAACAAAATCGGTCATCCACCGATTAAAACCAATTACTATGATGGTTTCAGCGCTCAATCGGGTATTCCGCCACTAGAGTAGCATGTGCAGCTTGTGGTTTTTTTGGGGCACGTCGTGGCTCCGGACCCCCGCAAAACGCATAGTTGTGTGCGACTATAGTGCTGGACTTCTGCGTTAAAATTTATTATAATTGTTTTTGTACCTTAATTTTTGGGAGCTAGTCAAAAAGGAGGAATTCTAATGACGGATAATCGGCGTGGCTTCTGTTTGGAGTACAGCACTGCTCCTACTGCGCGCGACCCGGCTAATCATGGTCAAATGTTGCCGATTCAACTGCAACTGGGCGAACTCTATGATCGCGCAAAAGTGTACCGAGACCTGAAGAAAGCGCAGATCCGGGGCGATGATCGTGGCGACTTTCACCAGTGGTGGCCGCAGCACCTGCGGGATGAGTCGCCGGAGTGGATTCTCTGGCATGTGCGGATTTTGCCGCAGCAGCTGCAACTACTCTTCTCGCGACGGAATCCGGTGGTAAAACCGCTCAATGCGGATCCCTTTTCGGGAATGGAAAACGCTAATGTCGCTCAGGTGACCATTACTGCGCCGGTCGGCTTGGTCTGCGATTTTGTGGTGCCGCCGGTACTGGATGAGCAGCCGGAGCGCTGCGTGCACTATGATCTGGTCCGCTACGACGAGGTGCTGAGCGATTCGCCCCAGTGGTATCACTTGCGAGTCGTGGAAACGGTAGACAATGTTGTCCAATTCCGTTACAACCTCAAGACACCCTTCCTGGGCAAAAGCGACCCGGAGTCGGGCGCAGCCTGCAACTAGTATCCACTAAATAAGCGCTCCCTAGGGGGCGCTTTTCTAACGCTCGATTTTTTGTAATACCATGGTTGGGGCGGTATTACAGGCTCCTAGTAGCAATTCTGTAGCCCCCAGAGCGCAATCCCAGTGGCCACCGAAACATTAAAGGATTCTTTCTGCCCGTGCATGGGGATTTCTAGGAAATAATCCATTAGCGGGCGGATTTCGGCTGGAATTCCGCTGACTTCTTCGCCCAAAACTAAAACTAGACGGTCGCCTAGCTTGATTTTTTCACCGTTTGGCAGTTTTTGTTGCCCTAAGATTAGCTGTCGAGACATTTCTATCTCAGAAAGGTTATTTTCTAACCCCATCACAGTATATCTTTCCATTGTAGCACACTTAAGCCATTTTGTCAAGCATAAACACTGATTTTCGCTATTTTTGGGCAAGTTTTGATCTTTTTGAGCGGTAAGAAGCGTATTTTCGCTTGATTTTTCTTCCAAAACATCGGTATTCGTTAGACTATCAGCAAGGGAACTTTCCTTCTCTAAATACACCTGTGGTACCAATTTTTCGGCGCCAAGGGCAGCTTTGACAATCTGGTGATTCAACTTTTCGCGCAGGTGTGGTAGCAGCTCAGCGTCGTTAAACCGTGGCGTGTAGCCCGAATAAACCACTCGCTCAATTCCCAGCCCCTCAGCAGTGCGCAAAATCGCCCCGACATTGTAGGTTGAGCGGATATTATGCAAAACGAGGGTGATTTTCATGCCCTCATTATATCATAGACTTTACTTCCCCGGCACCACAAACGGTTCAGTGTGCGCCATCACCTTGCGGTGGGAATTCAGCTTACCCTGTTTGGCAGCGTCAGTTAGCCGCCCGGTGCACTGCATGATCTGGACGTAAGTATCCGAAAACGCTGGGCTGGGCTGGAAATCTGGCGGCAGGAAACCGCCGTTGCGTCGCCGCGCCTTTTCCTCTTCGCCTGCAGTAAATTCGCGACGCCAATAATCCATTACTCTCTGCTGAACATACTGACGCAGCTCTTCACGCTCCTCGGGTGTTTGTGCGGTTTGCGGCGTGAGCTTAGAATCGCCCATCACCCATTTCAAGCGTGCTAACCGATCAATACACTGATCAAGGGCGCCGTTGAGTTGTTGGGAAATTACGTTAAGACTCATGCCGGCTTTCTTAAGCATTGGTGTATCCAGCTGATCTGGTAACATGGCTTTGTAAAGCTCATTCTGGGCGCGAATCTCGGACAAAACCATAAATCTAGTCATGGCACTTTGTCCGGTATTAAAGCGCATGTCGGTAATCTTGCCATTTTGGCGTTCAATGCGCGCCATTTCCTGCAAATCTTGCACGCGTTGACCGCTAATACCAATGACGTAGCGGGGAACTAAAAGCTGTCGGCTGACGCTACGATTATTGACATAATACTTGATCTGTGAGAATCCAAACGGTAGCGGATTCTGTCTGTCATTGCTACAGCGGGTGAGTTTCTCTGTAATAACTTTGCGATTACCGCTGATAGTGGCGTCAAATCACATCACAGCCCGAACACTGCTGGCTTGGTAGGTTTCGTTGGGCTGGGCTTTGGCAAAAGTCAGAGTAGTAAAAGCATCGATTCGGTGTTTATAATCGTCATATTCAGTAGTGGCGGAGGTGTCAGTCGTAAAAGGTGGCTGACCAAAGACATTTAAGGTGTTGCCGAGCCAAGCATTGCGCTGCACGCCGTAGAGAAACATCATTTCAAACTGTTTGGCGCGGGCTTGAGATGGAGTATCTTCGCCGTCTTCGTCGCGATCTCGATATCGTTCTTGACAGCGGCGAATGTAGCCGCGGTCGGCGTTAATTTCTTGAGATGGATAGTAGGCGGCCAGCGCTGGCTTGTCAAAGCTGTTCAGATTGAGCGTCGGTGGAATTGGCCGGAGTGCCGTGGCGATCGACTTCTGACCTAAATTGCGAGTACGATTAGTCGTTTGGATGGTTTCTGCACTCGGCTGTTGATTTAAATCACGAGCTTGTTCTGCGCTAGGTTGTGCGCGGTCAACATGCCCGGCAGTCTCCGTACCACGCATGGCGGCCTGTCCAAGATTGCGCTTCGGCTGCGCCGGGGCCTGTTCACGGCTCGGGGCGCGCTCAGTATTACCTCTTTCCATAGTTCCATTATAACATAACTTGATTCCTAAATCACAAGATTCGCTACGCGATGTGGCTTTTGGCCGCAAATTCAGCGCTAGTAGGACTGCAGGGCATGAAAATTTAGGCGTTGGCAGGGCGCAAAATATGAAAAATGCCCCACATGTAGTGGGGCTAGGTAGGTGCGATGTTGGTCTCCTCGGCTGTCAGTTCCAGCTCCAGCTCGCTGCGGTCCAGGCGATAATCGGCGCAACTGGGCGCCGCCGCCCGCATCAGCAGGGTAATGTAGTCCAGCGCTCGCTGGAAGGAATCGGGATTGTTCTGGATGTAGTCCGGGGCGATCAGCAGCTCCAGGACACCGTCAAAGATGTCATTGTCGTGCACGATCACCGCACCGCTGGTGAACCAACCGACTTGCTGATGGAGGTTGACCACGTCATTCTCGTCCAGCTCGATCGCATTGTGGTCAAACCAGATTTGCGCCAGCGTCGGCGCGATTTCGATGTATCGCACAAAGGGGCTATCGGACAGATTACGATTGAGTGATTCATTATTCATAAAACACACCTCTTTTCTGAAAAATACGAGCAATTTGAAACTTGCCAAACTAAGACATACTTTCGCAGCCTATACTTCCATTATAGCACACATGCTTAAAAAAGTCAATACTTTTAACATAAAAGTATTGCTGGCTGCGCCACTTAAGAGATAATGTAAGCATTATCTCTATTCGTTATCCTCGCCAGTTCAAGCTTATTTTATAAAAATCAGTTCTATTATGTAGATTACGCTTTTTGAAGGGGGTCCGGAGCTACGGCGAGGATTAGCGCGACAGCCCTGCAACGGCAGGCGCTGGCGACGCGCCCCGAGAAAAAGCGTAATCTGTGGCATAGGACTAATTTTTACTAAAACTCGCTTTTTCTCTCTAGAATATGGTATAATGTGACCATGGAAAGATATGACCCACTAAAAATCGAGCAAAAATGGCAAAAAATTTGGAAGGAGACTGAGGCTTTTAAAGCCGGTCCTCTCGATGAGAATCAGCCAAAGATGTATCTTGCCGAGATGTTCCCGTATCCATCGGGGGCAGGTTTGCACGTGGGGCATGTCCGTAATTTTACGATTGTCGACGTTTTGACGCGCTTCTATATGCAGCAGCAGATGAATGTGCTGCGGCCGTTTGGCTATGATACTTTTGGTCTGCCGGCCGAAAATTATGCCATCAAAACCGGGATTTCACCACAAAAGGCTACCGCCACTAATATCGCCAATTTCCGCAAGCAGGCGCAGCGTTTGGGCTACGCGGTAGATTGGAGCCGCGAGATTAATACCTCTGATCCAGAATATTACCGGTGGACCCAGTGGTGCTTCTTGCAGCTCTATAAGGCCGGTTTGGCATATCAGAAAGAGTCTTACCAGTGGTGGTGTCCAGTAGATCAGACGGTGCTCGCGAATGAGCAGGTCGAAAATGGCTGTTGTTGGCGCTGTGGCACTGAGGTGCAGAAGAAAAAAATGAAGCAGTGGTTCTTCAAGATTACTGACTATGCTGATGAATTGTTAGATGATATTGATCAGCTGGAATGGCCAGAGAAGATCAAAACCATGCAGAAGAACTGGATTGGTCGCAGTGAGGGCGCTGAGGTGACTTTTGGCGTGGATCAAGATGGTGACAATATGGGCGACGAGCCAAAGATTACCGTTTTCACTACCCGCCCGGATACGATTTTTGGCGCGACTTTCTTGGTGCTGGCACCGGAGTACGCGTTGATTCCGCAATTAGTAAATGATAATACGCGCGAGGAAGTGGAGAAATATTGCCAAGCCGCACTCAAGAAATCTGAGATTGAGCGTCAGGAAAACAAGGAGAAGACCGGCGTCTTTACCGGTAGCTACGCAATTAACCCTGCCAATGGTAAGAAAATCCCGATCTGGGTGGCGGATTATGTCCTTAGTGGCTATGGTACCGGTGCGGTCATGGGGGTGCCGTTTGGCGATGAGCGCGACTTTGAGTTTGCCGAGAAGTTTGACTTGCCGGTGGTGCAGATTATCGAAGCGCCGGATCACAGCCCCGAAAATAGCCGTTTCTATCACGGTGAGGGTAAAATGGTGAACTCTGGTCAGTTTAATGGCATGGATAGTAGTGAGGCGCGCGAGCAGATTATGGCTTGGCTGGAAGAGCAGGGCGTAGGGCATCGACAAACGACTTATAAGATGCGTGATTGGCTGATTTCACGTCAGCGTTACTGGGGCTGTCCGATTCCGATTGCCTATGATAAAGATGGCAATCCGCACCCGATTCCGGAAGATCAATTGCCGGTGATGCACCCAGAAATCGAAGATTACCAGCCGGACGAATCGGGTCGTTCACCGTTGGCCAAGGCTAAAGACTGGCTTAAAGTCACTCTCAAAGACGAAAATGGCAACGATCTAGAATGTACCCGTGAGACCGATACACTGGATGGCTATGCTTGCTCCAGCTGGTACCTCTGGCGCTATACCAGCCCGCACGATGATAAGGCCGCTTGGGATCCTGAAGCCATCAAATACTGGGCGCCAACCGATATCTACGTGGGCGGCGACCACGCTGTAGCTCATCTGCTCTATATTCGCTTTTGGTGTAAGTTCTTTGCTGATCAAGGTTATTTGCCGTTCCGTGAGCCAATCAAAAAGTTGCTTTACAACGGTTATATTAATGCACCGGATGGTAAGAAAATGTCTAAATCCAAGGGCAATACGATTGATCCGCTGGAAGTGATTGATAGTGGCTATGGTGCCGATACTCTGCGTACTTATGAGATGTTTATCGGGCCGTACGAGCAAGATGCCGCTTGGAATACCGAGACGGTGGGTGGCGTGTATCGCTTCCTCAATCGTTGCTGGACGCTCTGCAAGGGTGAACTGACGGCAGATGGCGATCAAACTGCCGTATTGCGCAACCGGGTGGCTAAGAAAGTGACTGATGATATCTATCGTAATAGTTTTAACACCGCGGTGGCGGCGCTGATGGAATATGTCAATGAGCTTTACAAGATTGGCGCCAGCCGTGAGGATGCAGTTCAGCTGGCCAAGATGATTAAGCCGTTTGCGCCGCATTTGGGCAGTGAGCTGCTAGAATATCTGGGCAGCGATGATGAATGGCCGCGCTGGGACGATAGTCTCCTAGTGGACGAAACCGTAGAGGTAGTAGTACAAGTTAACGGTAAGCTGCGCGCCCGCCTGAGCGTTGCCAAAGATTTGCTCAGCGATGAAGACCAACTCAAAGCGCTGGCCTTGGCCGACGAAAACGTCAAACGCCACACCGCCAACAAGGAAATCCGCAAGGTTATCATTCCAAAAGGTGCCAAGTTGATCAATATCGTAGTGTAACCTAGAAAAATCCGCCCGAGAGGGCGGATCTTAGGTGTATTGTATCTAGACGTGTTTATCCGTGTCTGTGGAATTGTTTTGAGAGTGAGCGCGGAGTTGCTTGATATTCTTGTGTGTTAAGATAGCAGCGGTAACTGCCAAACCTAATGCCACTAACTCCATGCCGATGAGCAGCCAATCTAGTGGCCGCAAGGCGGTTGTGATTGAAGAAACAGTTTCTTGGGGTGGTTCTTGGGATTGGGAAGAACTTTGGTTGATAGCTAGATGGTTACGGGATTCTGCTTCGTGATTAGTATAGTGGTCGGCAGAAGGGGTCGGTTGCTCAGGCGCACTGGTTGTCCACTTGTTGGAATCCATGGAACTATCTTGGGGGTCCGGAGTCTCTGCCACCTCTGTGGCGTCAACAGTACGGAATCTAAAAGTCAGCCGAAAATGGTAGTAGTCCTGCTCAAGGGTGTCACCCTCGAACTGTTGCGGGCTAATCGCGAGTTCAGAGGAATAAACCTGCGTGTCGGAGGTTTTCAATTTGCGAGCGACTATCTCGGCGCCGTCAGCGGAATCTTGGTTGTAGAATTTTACCGAGTCGGTAATTAGCTCAAGCCCCAAAGGCTCGGTGGTTTCAAGAGAAATTGTGTCAAAGCCGTGTAAACCGAGACTATGAGAACCAATCACAGCCGTAATTGTTGCTATGTCATCAGATGGACGTCGATCAAGATAAAGCAAGACCGGCCAGTCAGCGGTGAAGGCGTCCTGTGTTAACTCCGAGATGTGTACAGAGCAATGTACGCTTGCCATAAACTCGTGGCCTTTTTCCATTAGATAGCGTTGATCTGGGGTAGCTTCGCGCAGGCCACTGCCATCCACTGATGTTATGGTAATGCTGGTTTGAATAGAGGTGACAGAGGGCGTGGCATTACGCTGAGTGGAGGTCATGGCGCTGCTTGCGGGGTCTTCCTGAGCGCCAACAGAGAGCGTTAAACAGCTCAAGGTTAGCACTAAGGATGTAAGCACGGCAAAATAGCGACGCATTTTCATGAGAATCTCTCCTTTTCCGAATTTTCAACTTCTAAATACAAATGCTAAAGGACGTAGCAGGCTATAAAGGATGCTAAGTCTTTCTATTGTAGCATAGTTTATGTAAAAAGTCAATAGAGGGTGTAAATTTTTCGTTATTTTATTATATTTTTCATCTAATTTTGCAAGCATTTTGAGGGCCTAGGAAATAGTAATAAATCGAGTGCATCACAATAGTTTCGCCAAGATTGCAAAAGTTTATGCTAAAAACTATCCCTATAATCTAGAAAATGTCCTAAAATTGCTAAAAATACAAAAATATGCATAAAAAGTATTGACTTTTTGAACAATGTGTGATACAATGGAAGCATAACCGTGACAAAGATGTTGCGGCTATAGCACTAAATGAATCGTTTGAGAGCGAAACATTTGGTTAATACTAGTGAAGCAAACTTAAGCTAGGTCGGCCAACCTCTGGCAAATTACCGAGGAAGCAACTAAGGCTGAAACCACTTAAGGCAATACTAAGCTGAACTGGTGGGAAAATAAGTTAATTAGGAGAATAACAAATGCGTAAATTTAACAAAAGCACCCTAGCACTGACTGCTAGCGCTGCGCTGGTGGCAGGCGTTTCATTGACTCCGTCACTTAGTTCAGCTTGGGGTGATAATACTGGTGGTCGTCGGAGTTACACCATCAACCAGATTAATTCTGGGATTTTAGGTAAGAAAATTACCTTTAACTCCATTGAAAATAGCGTGATTGGCGACGAAAAGAACTTCGTAGGCGCACGCGAAAATACCGGCGTTAATGCTGGTGCGGACAACCTCTGGCACGGTAATGATATTACCGTAAAAGATGGTCAAGAGTACTTAATTCGGCTCTATGTCCACAATAACAGCCCGTTGGGTAAGGGTGCGGTTTCCGAGAATACTCGGGTTGCCTTTAACATTCCAACTGGCGGTGCCCGTCAAGTGCAGGTGAATGGCTATATCTTCTCGGATAATGCCAGCCCATCTGAATACTGGGATTATGTCAACTTTAACAGTGATCATGCCTTCCACCTAGAATACGTTTATGGTTCGGCTTTGCTGGAAAATAACGGCATTGGTGCGAACGGCGGGATCAAATTAAGCGATAAAATCGTGACCAAGGCGGCTTCCGAAAACGGTGTCCAAATTGGTTATGATAAACTCGATGGTAAGATTCCAGGTTGTTATGAATATGCTAGCTACGTGACGATTCGCGTGAAGGCAGTTTATGATAACGATTTTACCATTACTCAGAAGATTCGCTTAGCGGGTACGAAGGGCTGGACTAACGGCTCTAACGTCGAGGCTAAGGTGGGTGATAAAGTAGAGATTCAAGCTACTTACGTTAACACCAACACTAATGGCGAAATTCAGAATGATGTGATGGTAAAGACGATCTTGCCAGAGAACTTACGCTATGTGCCGGGTTCAACTAAGCTTTACAATGAGAATCACCCGAACGGTGCGACCGTTAATCAAGACACGATCGTAACCACTGGTATCAATATTGGTCATTATGCGCCAAAAGCGAATGCTTATATTCGCTTTACGGCCGAAGTGATCGATAAGAGCCTAGAGGCTGGTTCAAATACTTTGGTGGATTGGACTCAGGCTGGTGTGGGCCAGAAGACTTTGCAAGACTACGCTACAGTAGTAGTAAACAAAGCTGGCACCAAGCCACAGGCACAAGAACATACCGTTCGCATTAACTATGTCTATGCGGATAGCGGTAAGGAAGCAGCTGCTTCATATGAGGAGAAATTCCAACCTGGTGATCCGTTCTCAGTGAAATCGCCCTTAATTAGTGGCTACACTGCGGATACTGCGGTAGTGAGTGGTACGATGGGTAATCAAGATTTGACCTACACGGTGAAATACACTCAGAACCCACAAGAATATCGTGTGCGGATTTACTATGTTTATGAAGACGGTCGCGTGGCCGCTCCAACCTACAACGAAGGTCATTTGGCTGGGGCTAGCTTCTCGGTAGAATCGCCAAAGTTGGAAGGTTATACGCCTGATTATTCGGTGGTAAGTGGTGAAGTCTTAGACCAAGATGTCGAACGGACGGTTACTTACGTACAGAATAAGAGCGATGAACCAGTTGAGCCAGTAACTCCAGATGAGCCAAAGCCGACGGTTCCAGACGTAGATTTGCCAAAAACTGGTGGCATTAGCGACGTGGCTGGTGGTGTACTAGCAATGGGCGCTGTGGCAACCTCAGCTGGCTACTACGTAGCAAGTCGCAAAGCTTTACGGGCGTAAGTTACAGCTAATTTAGCTGTCGAACTGACGCAGTAAAGGACAAAAAGCCCCTGCTTGATAGGGGCTTTTTGGTGGGTTAGAATTTCAAAATTTTGAAAATCTATACGGCAGTATTATAGCCAGACGCTACTTGTGCCGCCAAAGACATTAGACAAAACAAAGTTGACGATGGCGAAAGCCAATAATGCTACTACTAAACCAACTACACCATAAAGAATCGTGTTGCGAGCTTTAGTAACTTTGGCACTATCACCCTGGGAAGTGATAAAGCTGATACCGCCCATAATCATCATCACAACAGCAACAAAGCCGACAATACCGATGATAACGTTGATGATAGTATTGAGAGTGGTGTTAAGATCGCGCTTAGCGAGACTATTGTCGACACCGCCGACACCGGAATAACACAAGTCCATGGTGTCTTTCGTGCTGCCGTCTGGACACAACACCGTTGCATAGGCTGCTGGTGAAATCGAGGCAATGCCAACCATACTGCAAACCGTGATAGCGGCAGCCACTAGACTCAAAAATAACTTTTTCATTATACTCCCTTCTCTAGTATAAGTTGATAACTCTTACTATTTATCATAACGCGGATTTTAAGAAAAGTCTAGACTGATAATGTTAAAAAGTTTTACACAGTTGGTGCCAATTGCCTAAAATTTTCTGAAATAATATCAAAATTAGTCTTGCTAGTTATGAGGGAATATGCTAAAATAAGGTATAGATTTTATATAATTGTTTAAGGAGTATTATGCCTGAACCTAAGAAACAGAGTAGTCCGCGTAAAACCGGTCTTCGTCGCAGCCATTTGCGACTCAAGTTGGCTCGTAGCGTAAACCGTACTTCTCCAGTTAAGGCTTTTGAGACCGCGAAAAGGACCCCAAATCTCAAAGTCAAGACTGTGAAAGCGGTAAGCGGTCAGACCACAAAGCAAAAGAAAGCTGAGCAAAAAGCTAAAACAGCTACTCGTAAAACTACAACCACAAAAATCACTAAAAAGTCTAAATAAAGGGTAAGGGATATGGCTAGTAACCGGCACTTGGGCAGAATTATTGTTTTACAAAGTTTGTACGAATATGAATTTCGCACAAAGGCTGGTGATGGTACGGCCGATATTGATGGCATTGTTGCTAAAGATATTGAACCGTATGCTAAGGCTTTAGGTGATACGCAGTTTGTATATGAGCTCGCTGAGGGCGTAGCTGGCAAAATCGGAGAGCTGGACGAAACGTTGCAGCCGATGGCGCCAGAGTGGCCTCTAGAGACAATTGCGGCGATTGATCGCAATGTGCTTCGGATTGGGCTTTATGAATTGCAATATCGTGGTGATACCGTGCCGCCGAAGGTGGCGATTAACGAAGCCGTTGAATTAGCAAAAGAATTTGGAGCGGATAATTCCTCTAAGTTTATCAATGGCGTACTTGGTACCGCGTACCGCAAGCTTTATGGTGACGACTTGCCGAAGGCGCAAGCCGCACAGCCAGTGCAGTCGGATGTCCCGAAGGAGCAAAATGGCGAAGAAGAAGCTAAAGAAACGGGGGGTGCAGCAGCGTAACTTCGCGAGGTCGAATAAAGAGCAGCGCGCTCCTACCAAGCCCGCGCCAGTTACGTCAGTAGAATCAACGCAGCCCAAAGTGCCAGAGGCGCTACCGTTGAGGTCGGAACGAGTTTCTACCATGACGCGGTTGTCGGCGCGGATGTTTAAAAAACCGGCCATTCAAGAGGTGGTAAGGGAACCAACTGCGGGGGGAATTGTGTTTCGAACCAGCCAAGATCCAGATGATATCGAGATTTTGCTGATTCAAGATTCAAAAGGCAGATGGACAATCCCTAAAGGTCATATTGAAGCCGGCGAAAACGCCAAAGAAGCGGCGATTCGCGAAATCGGTGAAGAATCTGGGCTTTTCCATATCGATGTTTTGATGTGGCTTGGCAAGATTCATTTCCAGTACCGACGGGTAGACAAGCTGGTCTTGATGACTACGCAAATCTACCTGGTGCGAGCAACCGATAAACACGAGATTCCTACCAAAGAACAATGGATGCGAGGAATCAAGTGGTTTAAATTTGATGAGGCGCTCAAGGCCATTGAATATGACGACATCGAGAAGTTGATGCTAGTGGCAAGAAATAAGATAAGACAAGGGATTTAACATGAACACAGAGGAATATCAAGCCTTCGCTCGTGAGCAGTTAGGTTTTGAATTTAAGGATATCAATTTGTTGGTGACTGCTTTGACGCATCGTAGTTATGTTAATGAGCATAAGCAAAGCGCCAAAGAGCATAACGAACGCTTGGAGTTTTTGGGCGATGCCGTGCTCGAAATGGTAACGTCAGATTTTTTGTACCGGACTTTTTTGGAGCCAGAAGGTATCATGACGGCTTGGCGGTCAGCATTGGTGCGTACCGAAAGTATTGGCGCGGCAGGTGAGGAGTTGGGCTACGGGCCGCTGGTGCGCTTGTCGAAGGGCGAGAAGCACGGTTCGGACCGAGCTCACGCGGTGATTTTAGCAGATTGTTTCGAGGCGGTAATTGGTGCAATTTATCTTGACCAGGGTTATGAAACCGCGCGTGCTTTTATTGAGAAACACATTTTGAATAAAATCGATAAAATTATCGAAGAGGGTACTTGGCGCGACCCGAAATCATATCTGCAGGAATTGGCTCAGCACCAAGATGGCTCCACGCCGAGCTATCACGTCCTGGACGAAGAAGGCCCAGACCACGATAAGACTTTTAAGGTGGGGGTGTTTGTCTTGAAACAGTTGAAAGGTATTGGTGAAGGGCACTCTAAGCAAGAGGCTGAGGGGGCGGCGGCAGCCGAAGCAGTGAAAGCTTACCTCAAAGCGAATCCAGAGCTCCAGAAGCGTCCGTTGATGAATCGACGATAAGGTCAGTCGTGGGTCTGAATAAGTTTAGTATTGACAAAAATAAACATGTGTGCTATAATTAGTAGTGGTGTTAGTGTACATTAAAATCTAGTTAAAGAGGGGGATAAAATGAAAAAGATCTTGCAAGGCTGCTTCCGGTTGATGGCCTGGGTTGAGCCGATCGGTTCAATTACTGGGTTTATGACTATGCCGCGTTATGCTGCTGCGGCGCCGGCGCTTAGTCCGATGTTCTGGTTGTATCTGATTCTAGGAATTAGTAGTGGCGCTGCTCTGATGTTTATGGCGCTATATGGCCGCAGGCTAGACTGGCAGTTTAGCGTATATGATGCGCTGAAGACGCATAGCCCTTTCGAGTACAGCAAACTATTCTGTGTTCCAAAGATGCTTAGTATAATTGCCGGGGCGGTGATCTTGGCAATTGAGTGGTGCGCCAATGGGAGTTGCCGCTGGTTAATCACGGTCTTCTGCGTGTTAGATCTAATCTTACTGGTCGTAGTGGGTATAATTGGTCTGTACCTATGGCTGTGGTTGCGTCTCTATGGCGACGGCTATATTACTTATGCCATGAGCGGCTTTAGTTTAGATGGCAAGTCGATCACGATCACCGACACGTGCAAAATCAGCGAGCTGCGCATTAACTGGATTGGTGCGAAGATAGAAATGGGGAATTCTTAAGGAAAATGCATCTTTGTGCCGCGCATAGCACTTTATAACTATTTTAGGGGCGTCCGTGGGGCGCCTCTTTACTTTTGTGAAAATTTTGCTATAATAGGGACATTAATAATTAAGGAGAAAATATGCTAGCGATTCGTATGCAGCGTAATGGCCGGACACATTTACCAGTGTACCGGATAATCGTCCAAGAAGCGCAGCGCCACCCACTTTCGGGTCGTGTTGTAGCCGAGGTCGGTAATTACAACCCTGAGACCAAGAAGGTGGTTCTCGATAAAGAAAATGTTGAGTTCTACCTCAAAAATGGTGCTCAACCGTCTTCGCGGGTAGCTTTTATCTTCAAGAAGGAAGGTATTAAGCTTCCAGCTTGGTACAAAGAGCCAACCCAAAAGCAAGCTAAGGCAAAGCACGCCGATAAGTTACGCAAAAACCAGCCAAAAGAGGAAGCTCCAGCTGCTGAAGCGGCTGAGACTCCGGCAGAGTAAAAATCTAGCTGTGGCTTGCAGGAATGAACTGCGGCAGAGTAGAAGTGAAAATCCCCCGAGAATTCGGGGGATTTTGAGATTTGAGGCTCCAGACAATCTGGCAGCCGTTGATGCAGAATTAGCACTTTTTCTGGCGAGATTTGATTTTCTTGTTTAATGGGCGAACTTCTTTGAACCAGAAGATGAGCCACAGGATGATGACTATCAAGATTACCAGAAGTGCCATGCAGGAAAAGAATTTGGTAGGGTTTTGCCGGATGAAACTCCAAAAATCGTTCGAATCTTCTTCGTTGTTTGTCTTCTCGTACCGCTCGCCGTCAACGATGACGTAGTCATCGCCTTGCTCAACAGAGTGGTAGATGGGCGTAGAATCATTGGTATCTGAGTTGACTGGCTGATTGGCATCTGCAGTGCCAGCTTGTTGGTCGGTAGTGGCAGGATCATTGGGGTTGGCGCTAGGCATAGTGGTCGTAGGGGCTGAGCTGCCGGTGCCAGTATCGGCAGGATTGGAGATAGTGGGATCAGCGCTGGTTTGGGCTTCGCCTTCGGGCTGATAGTAGTAGACTTGGCCGTTAAACCACTGTTCAAATTGATCTTGCTGGTCGGCGCGGAAATCGGAAAATTGCTCGCCGGCGTTTTGCAAACCGTCCTTGGCTTGGCTAATCACTTCTGGAGCTTTCTCCTTGGCATAGTTAATTGCGTCCGAGGCGGCTGCTTTGGTCTGGTCGATTACTTCGGGTGCTTTTTCTTTGGCAGTGTCGTAGAGATCGCTAGCTTTGTCGGCAGCGGCTCCGGCTAACTCCTTCCCGTGCTCGATGGCGCCGGGAGCGGCGGCTTTGGCGGACTGGTAGATCTCCGAGCCAGTGGTTTTGACGCGGTCCCAGAGCGACGGTTCGGTGGCGGCACTGGGCATGATAAGCATGCTCGTCAGTGTTGCACAGACTATAATTGCGCTAATTCTTACTCTAAGGTGCATATTAATTCCCCCTAATACAATATATACTACCATTATACCACACTTTACCGAAAAAAGCAATAGTTTTTTGAGCGTTTTGCAAAAAGCCATCGACGGTACATAAAAATAACATAATCTAATCTGCAAAAGCGCTTGCATTTTTCTAATCTGTGCTATAATAAAACTATATAACAAAAATAACTGGAGACCATATGGCAACCATTGACCAACAATTTGTAGAATATATCGTAAAGACCCTCGTCAACAACCCGGACAAAGTGGTAGTTGATCGCGAAATTGATGAGCGCGGCGTGCTTCTGAGCTTGAGCGTGGATCCAGAAGACGTAGGCCGGGTGATCGGCAAGCGTGGTGCGACGGCGCAGTCGATTCGGACTTTGCTACGGGTGCTTGGCACCAAGAACGGCGCTCGCTATAATCTTAAGGTGGTGAACACTGATGAAGAAGGTGGCGCACCGGTTCGTGAGCATAATACCGAGGAAGTTGTTGAAGCAACTGAAACAGCGACCGATGAAAACGGTGATGAGCTGACCGAGAAGACTCGGGCAGAACTAGCCGATCTTGATGATCTTGAGATTTAAGTTCGCTCTGATTCAGAACTAATAAAAAAGGGTCTCTCTAGGGAGGCCCTTTAGGATAAGCTCCATTCTTCAATCGGAGTGACGGTGTAGGTGAGACCGAAATCCTCAGCAAAGCGCTCAAGCAAGAGGTCAGTTGCTACGTAGTTGTAGGTGATTGTGTGCTCGGAAATATCGATTTCGCAAGGCTGGTAGATATCAAGCAAGCCGTTGGCGAAGGCGGAGTCGCTGTTATCGAGAATCTGTTTGGCAAAATTACAGATCGCATTGATATCAGGATTCCAATCGCTAGGTGCCACCAGCTCGTAGACATAGTTGGGGGAAATCACAATGTCGTGGATAGGACTATGCCGATTGATGGTTTTGCGACTGGTAAATGCGATTAAATCAGTGAGAGAAAAGGGGCAATCCTGCAAAGGATGATTGTGCACCTGGACGCTCTTGCCAAAGGAGACGAGATGGGCGGTTTGGCTGGCCTCGGTATCAAAGACGACTCTAGTGGCATTGTATTGGCTGTTTTCGAACAGCTTGAGCCCGAAGGCGTCGAACTCGGCGTGAACCTCGTAGTCGAGATAGCGAGTATTGGCGATGAACTGATTGAGGGTGTTACCATGGTCGGAAGTGCTATAGAAAATAAGATAGAAGCGTGCGACAATTTGCCAGACCAAGACTATGCCTACCGCCAAGATTAAAATTTTCAGAATGCATTTGATACAGCGCCAGGTAATACGATCGAACAGATCGCCTTCATCTTCGGATGCGGCTATGTCCAGCGTGGACGGAACGTAGCTAGCGCTGAAGATGTCAGTGGTGACAGTAGTAATAGGAGCAGCATAGGTGTCACTGAAGATGTTAGTGACGTCGTCGGTGCGACTAGCAGCAGCAGGTGCTGCGCTAGGCTGATTGGGATTGGGAACAATAGCGGCAGGAATAGGGTGGGTGGCGCTAGAATTAGATTGACGGACGAGCGATTGGTAGCTGAGAGCCATGAAAATCCTCCTATCTATCTCCATCTTTGAACCAGAATGGAACTAATTTAGTAAGTTGCAAGGGCGAAAACGTCCCATATCCTTCCATTATAGCACACATGCTTATTTTTGTCAAGAGTAAGAGCGGGTTGAGCAGGGTTTGTAGAAGGTGGCAAACACTTGGTAGGGTGAGTATGGTGAAGGCTGCGGGCTGATTTTAATGATAATGTTGTAATTTTTACATGAAAGTTATCCACCGTTATAACAGAAAAAAGTGGGTAAATGTTGTAAAAATTACATACAAAATGCTAGAAAATTGCGTGAAAAAGCTATTGTAAAAAACACAAACGTAAGCTACAATAAAGACAGTTCGAAAGAACATAAGGCTAACTGCGAGCCAACATTACAAGTTGAGAGCTTATATGTTCAAAAAGCCACCCACCTCAAGGAAGAGAGGTAGCGGAAGTTGAGGGCCGCTGGGGGTGGTTTTTTGGTGTAAGAAGGTGTTAAAAACCGATCTCTGAATCTTATTCGGTGGTTGAGAGGTTAAAATAAAACCCGCCGGGTAAGGGCGGGTTGTTGGATCAGCTTTTTGGAACGATTGGGGTGATGAAGATGAACTGCTTGAATGCTTAGACAAAGTGTGCGTAGCCAATATCAACGCGTACTATATTATTGCATCGTTAGACCAGGTCTTTCAGCTCGCCGATATAATCGTCGAAGCTGCCATGGTCGTGCTCGTGCAGGTAGCGATCCAGCTCCAGTGCCAGCAAGTAAAGATTGGGGTGGCTACTGTCGACATAGAGGCGGATATCTTTGTCGATAATGGAGGAATCGGCGTCAACGGTGGCAACGCCGACGATAGTCCAAGTGGCACCTTTGACGCGGTATTCAATGTCGCCGGTGTAGAAGAACATATCTTCGGGGTTATCGGGATCAAAATTGCCCGCCAGATCGTCGATCAGGAAAGTGCGCATAGTGCCGTCGGTCAGGACAAAACAGAAGTGGTGCCGACCATCGGGGCCTTCATGCTGACAGGAGAATTCCTCGTAGATGGAGTTAGGGTCACTGCGTTGCACTTTGGTAATGCCGAAGCGCTCCTTATAGAGCGCCTCAATCGGCTCAATACTGTCCCAATGAGCCTCCGGTTTTTTGCCGGTGACCAATTTGAACAGGCCGTCGCGCAGGACACGGAAGAACGTATTGGTCTGACCGCTGTAAGGATTGTTGTACTGAATTACCAAACGGCCGGGCAGCTCGTGGGAAATCTTGACAGTGAAGTTGTCAACCTTCAACTTGAGGCCGTCGGGTGAAATCTGAGCGGTGCTCTGATGGGTCTCATCGGCACAGGAAACGAACTTGCCGTACTCGATCTTAATGGCAAAAGTGTGAACCAGATCCGGTGTGGGTGCAGAGGTGGGATTAGGCCTAGGGCCGGTCGGCTGCGCAGGGGCGGCCTGAGGCGCAGGCTGATTACCACGGGGGATAGGAATTTGACTCATGGAAAAACCTCCTTTTAAAATATAGGGTGGATCGGAAAGGATAAAAGCTGATTTTAAGGTGCGAAACTACTCTTATTATAGCACACTTTTGTTAAAAATAAAAGAATGTTATGTGAAATAAAGTTTGATTGTGGATATATTTTAGAATTGTTTTCAAGAAAAATCAAAGATTTGCGCCAAAAACCTAAAATTAGGCTTGAAAAATTATTAAATATCAGTTAAAATAGCATGAAGAAGTAGTGTGTGATGTTTTGGGCGTGTTTGGGGGCGCTTGGAAAGTGCCGAGAAACAAGCAAGTGTATGGGGCTGGCGACCTCATGCGCAAAAAATATCACAGTAATCTTCGGCGCTAAAATTCAAGGAACCGAGGGAAGATTAAACTCGTTTAATCTTCAGAGGTGACGCAGAATTTTCTCGCTCGGCGAGAGAGATTATCAACACTAAACTAAGAGAGGAAACTGTGAGCAAAACAACCACTAAGGGCGACCGCGTGTTTTTCACGGAGGGCGACCAAGCACTTCCGATCCCGGACTTAATCGCACACCAGAAGGATAGCTGGAACGATTTTGTCAAATCGGGACTGCGAGAAGTTTTTAATGAACTTAACCCGATCGACGACTACAACGGCAATAAGCTGTCGCTAAGGTTTAAGGATTATTACTTTAAAGAGCCGCTCGAAGACGAAAAGACCGCCAAATTGAATCTTTCGACTTACGCCGCGCCTCTGCACGTTAAAGTTGAATTAACCAACAAGGTAACGGGTGAGATCAAAGAGCAGGATATTTACTTTGGTGACTATCCGTGGATGACCGACCGCGCCACCTTTATTATCAACGGCACGGAGCGCGTAGTAGTATCGCAGTTAGTGCGTTCGGCTGGCGTATTCTTTAATGCCGACGAAGTTAATGGTAAAAATTATTACGGTGCTAAGGTGATCCCGGGCCGTGGTGCATGGCTTGAATTTGAGACGGCGCCGAATGGTTGTATCAATGTAAAGATCGACCGCCGTCGCAAGATTCCAGTCACGACTTTTTTGCGTGCGCTCGGCATGGGTGATGACGAAAAGATCCGCAAGACTTTTGAAGATGTAGATACTGGCGCCATTAGCTACATCAATTCAACGCTTGAGAAGGATACTACCACTAGTCAGCCAGCGGCTTTGCTAGAGGTTTACCGCCGTTTGCGTCCAGGTGACCTGGCAACAGTGGAGAACGCAAAATCAATGATTGAGCACGCCTTCTTTGATTATCGTCGCTATGATAGTTCGCGCGTGGGCCGCTACAAGATGAATCAGCGCCTTGGTTTTGATACGCCAAACGATGAAGCGCATCGCACTTTGCAGATGAAAGACTTGGTAGCGATTATTAAGGAGATTATTCGTCTTAACAATACGCAGGAGCCGGCTGATGACATTGATTCGTTGGCGAACCGCCGCGTGAAGCTGGTGGGTGAATTGGTACAACGCCAGTTCCGCCTCGGTATGCTCCGTTTGCAGCGCAATATTCTCGACCGTATGTTGATGGCCGATCCAAAAGAAGTGACACCATCGCAGCTTTTGAACTCGCGCCCGGTCGTGGCCGCCGTGAAAGAATTCTTCTCTAGCTCACAGCTTTCACAGCTTATGGATGAAGTGAACGGTTATTCAGAATTGGCTCACAAGCGCCGTCTATCTAGTATGGGTCCTGGTGGTTTGACTCGTGAACGCGCTGGTTTTGATGTGCGTGATGCGCACCCGACTCATTATGGCCGTATCTGTACGGTAGAAACGCCAGAAGGTGGTAACGTCGGCCTAGTATTGAACTTGGCAACTTATGCTCGCGTCAATGAGTATGGCTTTATCGAAGCGCCTTACCGGGTAGTTAAGAATGGTAAAGTGACTGATGAAGTAGTCTATGTAGATGCGGCGCATGAAGATAACATGGTGATTGCCGACGCGTCGGTAAAATTGAATGATAAAGGTGAATTTGTTGAAGAATGGGTTTCGGCCCGTGTGCATGGCAAGCCAAGCCAGGTGCTTTCGAGCCAGGTAACGCACATTGATGCGGCGCATAAGGAAATTCTTGGTACTTCGGCAAGCTTGATCCCATTCGTGGAAAAGAACCGTGTTGACCGCTCTTTGATGGCCTGCGCCATGCAGAAGCAGGCAGTGCCACTACTAAAGAATGATGCTCCGATTGTGGGTACTGGCATTGAACACGAAGTAGCAATGAATACTTCGCAGGTGACGGTGGCTGAAGAAGATGGTGAAGTGACGCGCGCTGACGGCGTGGCTGTAGAAGTGAAATACAAGAAGGCTGGCAAGAAAGAATATAAGCTGGAACATTTCGAGAAGACTAATGATGATCGTTGTTACAATCAGCGCGTCAAGGTTGTGCGTGGCCAGAAAGTCAAAAAAGGCGACATCTTGATTGAAGGTGCTTCAGTGCAAGATGGCGAATTAGCCCTAGGTAAAGATTTGCTAGTTGCCTTCATGCCGTGGCGTGGTTACAACATGGATGATGCGATCGTAATTTCGCAACGCTTGGTGGGTGATGATTCTTTGACTTCTATCAATATTAAAGACTTTGACGTCGAAGTACGTGAAACTAAACTGGGTCCAGAACAAGTGACTCGCGATATTCCGAATGTGCCAGAGCGCAGTCTGCGTCACCTCGGTGAAGATGGTATCGTGGTAGTGGGCTCAGAAGTCCAGCCAGGTGACATCTTGGTAGGTAAGATTACGCCAAAGGGTGAGCAAGAGCTCAGCTCAGAAGAGCGTTTGCTGCGTGCTATCTTTGGTGAAAAAGCTAAAGACGTGCGTGATACTTCGGTACGTATGAATGGTTCGTCAACCGGTAAAGTGGTGGGTGTACGCATTTATACGCATGAGCAAGGGCATGAGCTAAAGGCTGGCGTGATTATGCAGATTAAGATCTACGTGGCTGAGATGCGTAAGATTAGCGTAGGTGATAAGATTGCTGGTCGTCATGGTAACAAAGGTGTAGTATCACGGATTTTGCCGGTAGAAGATATGCCATTTATGGCCGATGGTACGCCAATTGATATTCTGCTTAGCCCGATGGGTGTGCCAAGCCGTATGAACCTCGGTCAGCTCTTTGAGATTCACTTGGGTATGGCCGCACGAGCACTTGGCTATGAAGTAGCGACGCCGTCGTTTAACGGGGTGCCGGATGAGGTGATTTCCGAACAACTGGAGAAGGCTGGCTTCTCACGCGATGGTCGTGTACAGCTTTACGATGGTTTGACCGGCGAGCCATTCAACGAACGGACTTCGGTGGGTGTGATGCATATGCTGAAACTTCACCACATGGTAGAAGATAAGATTCACGCTCGTTCGACTGGTCCATACACCGCGGTGACACAGCAGCCACTCGGTGGTAAGGCTCAGAACGGTGGTCAGCGCTTCGGAGAGATGGAGGTGTGGGCCTTAGAAGCTTATGGCGCTGCCACGGCTTTGCAGGAAATGTTGACGATTAAATCGGATGATGTTTATGGTCGTGCGAAGGCTTATGAGTCGATTATTAAGCGCGAGCCAATTGAAGGGCCGAAGTTGCCAGAAGGCTTTAACGTCTTGGTGAAAGAGTTCCAGGGCCTAGGCTTGAAGGTAGACTTGTTGGATCATGGTGTTTCGACTGATGCTGGTGAAGTGATCGAGAAGACCTCACGCGAGATTGAAAAACAGCGCGACGACCGCTTGATCTATGCGCAGCGCGGAGTACAGCAAGAAGAAGTCGACACGATCGTGGATCTTGATGATGAAGATGAAGCACAAGAGGTGCTTGATGACATGGGGGTAGAAATAGCAGATGCCGACGTCATCGACGGCGAAGATGAGATTAGTGAGGATGACCTCGACAGTGACCTTGAGGGGGATCTGGACGATGATGGAACACTTGATCTCGGAGAGGAGATGTAAGACATGGCTTGGATGGATAATTACATTAGCGCCAATGATTTCGATTCAATTCGCCTGAGCGTAGCCAGCAAGGAAGATATCTTGGGCTGGAGCTATGGTGAAGTTTTGAAGCCAGAAACCATTAACTATCGTACACAGAAGCCAGAACGTGATGGTCTATTCTGCGAACGGATCTTTGGTCCAGTAAAGGATATCAATCCGCACGATTCAAAACTCAAAGGGGTACGTTCACGCGAAGCGGCCGTGGATAAAGAGGGTAATCTAGTGACGAAGTCAATTGCTCGTCGCGAGCGGATGGGACACATTACCTTGGCAGCACCAGTAGCGCACATTTGGTTTATGCGCGGTACGCCATCGGCACTTAGTGTATTGCTAAACCTGACGGTGAAGAATATTGAGAAGGTAGTATACTTTGCAGCTTATCTAATTATTGAAGCAAAGGACGAAGAAATTGCTCAAAAATTGGAAGATCTGGAAGCGGCGACGGTAGCAGCACGAGAAGCGATTCGGGTGCGCTACGAGAAGATGGCTGAGGATCAGAACGCTAACGCGACAGCGCTAGCCGATGAACAAGCTAAGGAAACCGAAGAGCTGGAGAAAGATTATCTGATGCGCAAGAGTGCGCTGGAAAGTTTGCAAAAAGGTGCCGTGATTACCGAGCAAGCTTACCGTAACTTGCCAGAAGAATATCTTGACTTGGTAGAAGTTGAGATGGGCGCGCCGGCAATTGCAAAATTGCTTGAAGAAATTGATCTCAAAACCATGATTTCTGACTTGCGGGCGGAAGTTGCAGAAACTAAAGGCCAAAAGCAGAAGCGCTTGATGAAGCGGTTGAAGGTGCTTGAGGGCATGGAAGCTGCTGGTATTAAGCCGGTAGACTTAGTCTTGACTGTGGTGCCGGTAATTCCACCGGATCTACGCCCGATGATTGCGTTGCCGGGTGGCCGGTTTGCGACTTCGGATTTGAATGACCTTTACCGTCGCGTGATTAACCGTAATAATCGTTTGAAGAAGTTGATTGAGCTAAATGCGCCAGCCGTGATTCGTCATAACGAAATGCGGATGTTGCAGGAAGCGGTGGATGCTTTGATTGACAACTCAGCCGTGCATGGCAGCCGGAGTGCGAACGCGCAGAATGGTCGCCGCAAGCTCAAGAGTATTTCTGACTTACTCAAAGGTAAGCAAGGCCGCTTCCGTCAGAACTTGTTGGGTAAGCGCGTGGACTACTCTGGTCGCTCGGTGATTGTGGTAGGCCCAACTTTGAAACTGAATGAATGTGGTTTGCCAAAACAAATGGCGCTTGAACTCTTTAAACCATTTGTGATTTCTTGGTTGATTGCGAATGATCATGCGGCTAATATCCGGGCGGCTACGCGTCGGATTGAAGCGGGCGATGCAATTGTCTGGGATGCTTTGGATGAATGTATTAAGGGCAAGTATGTACTCTTGAACCGGGCGCCGTCTTTGCACCGGCTTTCGGTGCAGGCTTTCCAACCGCGTTTGATTGAAGGTAAGGCGATTCAGCTGCATCCATTGGTAGCTTCGGGCTTTAACGCTGATTACGATGGCGACCAGATGGCGGTACATCTACCGCTTTCAGATGCGGCACAGGCGGAAGCTCGTGAATTGATGTCGGCCGGCAAGAACTTGCTCAAGCCAGCTGATGGCGCGCCAGTTTTGGCCATTTATCAGGACGTAGTGCTTGGTATCTATTATCTAACTTACGATAAGCCGGGTACTGGTACGGATCAAGTAAAGCCATTTAGCTCGGTTTATGAAGCGGAGATGGCTTATGACCAAGGCTTGATTGCTTTGCAAACGCCGATTCGGGTATTTGCTAAGGGCGAAATCCGCAATACTACCCTTGGTCGCGTAATCTTTAATGAGGTATTGCCAAAAGATTATCCGTATGATGATTCAGTTCAGACTAGCAAGCAATTGAAGAAAGTGATGGCTGATATCTTTGATCTTTACGGCGCAGAAGTGACGGTGAAGACGGCTGATGCAGTAAAGAATTTGGCCTTTGAGTACGAAACTATTGCTTCGGTCTCGACTGCAAAAGACGATTATCCGACCTACTCGGAGATTGATGACTTTATTGCCGAAGGTGACGCCAAGACGGCTTTGATTCAGGAGCAATTTGAGCAAGGTCTTGTGACCGAAGAAGAACGTCATAATTTGACAGTGTCTAACTGGCGTGATATTGATAAGCGAATTTCGGACTTCTTGAAGAATAAACTAGCGGAGATGGATACGGACATCGCAGTGATGGTGAACTCCGGTGCTCGTGGTAGCGTTTCGAACATTAAGCTAGCTTCCGCTGAGATTGGTATCATGGTGGATATTAACAACAATGAAATCGAATTGCCAGTGAAGTCGAGCTACAAGAAAGGTCTCAATACGCTCGAATCCTTTATCGCTACTCGTGGTGCTCGTCAGGGTCAGGTGTCGACGGCACTTCGTACGGCCGATTCTGGTTACCTTACTCGCCGCTTGGTGGATGTGGCGCAAGATGTCTTTACGACCGATGAAGAGGCTCCAGATCCAGGCTTTGATGTTTATCGTAGTGAATCCGACTATACTGGTATTGGCTTTGCTGCTCGCTTGGCGGGTCGCTATACTGCCGAACCGGTGCCGGGCTATATTGACGCTGATCAGCTGATTACTAAGGAAATGGCCGAGCAAATCGAGAATGACGAAAAGATCGAATCGGTGAAGATTCAGTCCGTCTTGACTACTACGGCAGTGAATGGCGTGCCGCGCAAGGCTTACGGTGTTGATATGTCGACTCGTGCCTTGGTAGAGCCAAATCAACCAGTGGGTGTGATTGCCGCGCAGTCACTTGGTGAGCCGGGTACACAGCTAACACTTGATACTAAACACGGTTCTGGTGTGGCCGGTTCTGGTGCGATTGCACGTGGTCTTCCGCGTGTGGAAGAGCTTCTCGAGGCTCGGGCACCAAAAGGTCAAGCATTTGTCGCTCCGATTGACGGCGTAGTCACAGTAGTAGAAGAGGCTAATAAGTATATCGTGACAGTTACTCCGGATACTGGTGACACTTTGCGCTTGGTACTAGATGGTCGCAAGCCACGGATTAAAGACGGTGCTTCAGTGAAGGCTGGCGATGTGATTGCTGATAAGGGTGATGGTGACGAGCCGTTGATTGCCCCAGCTGATGGTAATGCTCAGCTGACTGACGATGCGATCATTATCGTGGCAGAAGCTGGCGCGGCGGTGAAGATGGAAATTCCAATTGAAGCTGAAGTGATTGTACATGACGGTGATCGTCTCAAGGCGGGCGATCGTATTACCACTGGTTCTTTGAACTTGCAAGATCTCTTGAAATATAAGGGTGCCGAAGAAACTGCACGTTATATTATGAACGATGTGATTTCGGTGTATGCGGCGCAGGGTCATGAGATTTCGGCGAAGCACTTGGAGATTATCGTACGGCAGATGTTTAGTCGCGTGATGATTGAAGATGCGGGCGATTCCAGTTTTGTTTCGGGCGATATTGTCTCGAAGGCGGCAATCATGGCCGAGAACAAGCAGCTTGAAGAAGCTGGTAAACAGCCAGCTACCTATCAGAATCTGCTCCTTGGTATTACTAAGGTATCAATCTGGTCTGACTCGTTCTTGTCGGCAGCATCATTCCAGGATACTACTCGTGTCTTGATTAATGCCGCTATCAATGGTCGTGTGGATCGTTTGAATGGCTTGAAGGAAAATGTGATCATTGGTCGCAAGATTCCGGTAGGCACGGGCGTAAAACCACTCGAAATTACCGAAGAGGAAACTGCAGAAGTAGAAGCCGAAACCGCCGATATGAAGTCGGAACCTTCGGAGGAGGAAGTGGCAGAGATTAAGTAATACGGTCTGGCGGGGCGCTGGTGTGTGTGCAGGTTTGCCATTAATAGATGTTTGGCCTACTGAGTACGACATGTTTGGCGCGCGGATCGTAGATGACTGAGTTTGGGTGTGCCCCACTCAAAAGTAAAAATCCGGTTGTATGACCGGATTTTTGCGTGTTGTTTTGCTTTTTGTGTTATAATGAGAATGTTGGACAATTCGTTGTAAGATTACACATACTGTGTTTCTTTTATCAAGGGTAGAAATGGCGCCGTAGGGTTCCAAAACCTTGATAGCATAGTATGCTATTACAGCGGATTGGTCCAACACCCCTGCGGTGCCATTTTTGTATCATGGGAAAAGTGGATTTAATCTAGCTTTGACTTGCAGTCAATGCGGGATTTTGATTGACTTTTCTCGCTCTATTACTTTTTTGATATCTAAAAATGTGCATCTTGGGTAAAAGTATATATACAACAACCTACAAAAGGAGGGCGCAAAGATGCAACGCAAAATATCAAACACTAAGAAGGTCCGGTCTGGAACTCATGTCCAGAGCGGGCAAAAGAAGCTTCATAGTATTCCAATAATTAATAAAGTGAAGTCTAATGTGTTATATAGTATTCCTTGCGGTTGCGTCTTTACCCTTCTTTTGGTGGGATTTTTTAACCTAACTATTCGTAATCACTGTTTTGGCTATGATATGACGGTTGGCAGTCCTGCAGAAGACATGAGTACTATTACTCCTATTGCTGGTACACAGGCTCCTACTACTGCCTCATTATCCTTAAGCAATCCCAACATGATTAACCCAGCTATTGCTCCTGGTGATACTGCCGTAGTAGATACTAATGTAACAATTAGTGTGGATAATGCAGAGAGTTATAACCTCATATTAAGCGTAGATAATACTGTTTTAACTAATGGTAGTACTACTATCACGGCCGGTAATCCTGATGATAATACCAAGACTAATGTTTGGGGATATAAATGGGATAATGCCTCTACTTATACCGCACCAACTACTACCGGTACTACATTAACTAGCTCTAGTAATCCTACTTCAGGAACAGAATTATCTGATGGTAATGCTAGCTTTACTAAGACCTTAACTTTTGCAGCTAAGTTTGCAGGTGACGCTAGCTCCGGTACTTATCATGCTGAAGGCACAATATCGTTAGCGGCCACACCGAAAGCTGCTACATTAATAACTCTTGCTGATCTCACCCAAATGCAACAATTAGCCGAAGATTATGCCCCTGATGCCTGTAAGAACACAGTAATACCATCAGGACAAGATTATGCTGGACCATATACTTTAACTGATGTAAGAGACAATAATACTTATACTGTCTATAAGTTTAAAGATGGTAAATGCTGGATGACGGAAAATTTGAAAATACATAATATAGTGGAAGAAGAAAATAGGTCAATAGTTTACACTGGCCGCACCTTAAATCCTACGACGTCTGACATATCTACTGAATGGACCTTGCCTAGCTCCAGTACTTCCGGATTCAGTAGTGACACCACATCTAATGCTTATGTTTCTGGTAGCACTGGTTATTACACCTGGTGTGCCGCTACGGCAGGAACTTGCTCTTCTGCTACCAGCCAAGGCTCAAATGCATTATCTTCCATCTGTCCAAAAGGCTGGAAACTTCCAACTGGTGGGACTACTGGAAATACAGATTTTTATAACCTGTTTAAGAAAATGGGAGTATCTATTAGCGAAAGTTTAAATAATAGTGGTACCACTGACTGGAATAATAACGATTTTAGCAAGGCTAAAAATATACCATACAATTTCGTTTACACTGGATTTATGTATGTTGACTCTACTGATGGGCTTAGTCGTGACGAAGGAAGCTGGTGGTCTCGTACAGCCTCCGGGAATGCTAGTGCTTATAGTCTGTATATCGAAAAAACTCGTATAGCCCCAGGAACCAATACATACGGTTATAATCGTCGATACGGGTTTGCAGTTCGCTGTATCGCCACTGAGTCAAAAACTTTTGCTCTCACTTACGATAAGAATTCTGCTGCCGATGTTGTTAAGATGCCTGCTTCGCAAAGTTGCACGACCACTTCTGATACTTGCAGCATCACGTTACCGAGCCAATTACCAGAACGATCAGGATATGTTTTTATGGGATGGGATACTGCCCAGAAGGCGGATTCGTGTTCTAATACTGCTCAATATAATAAAACCGGTGCCGAGATCACGCTAAACAATGATACTATACTCTATGCGATTTGGGCCCAAATAGGTTGTTTTGACGTGTAGGATTTGATTGGGGTTCACTAAGGGTTCTTTAGTCGACGGATCAACTTATGAAGATGCTGAAGGTAGTTTTTGTTCGTGCCGAGCGAGAGCGCGTTGCGAAATCAGATCAGTAAGTGACTGTATCGTATCAATTACCTACGCGTCTGGAGTTTCTTAGAGCTTTTTGTAATATCTCGCTTTTCATGCTACGATAGAATCATTAGGAGATGCGTGCGTACCCGTATCGGTACAATAGCGCGTCTTCTTTTTTTGTACAAAAATCCCTCATATTTTTTAAAATCTTAGCACAAAAGGAAAGATCTGTGCTATAATAAAAATGTTACAACAATTTTGCATATAATCAGTGAATGCTTTTCTTTAGGAAAAGTGCGGTTGTGGATTTTAGACGGCACCGCACGGGAGCAATCGTTCATAACCGCAAGGTTCACTGAGCAGAATTGTTGTAACACCCCCTCTACGGTGTCGTTTTTATATTATAGACAAGTGACCTTCCGTAAGGGTGATATCGTTAAAAGGAGGGCCAAGATGCTACATAAACTTAAAGAAAGTAAACCAGTCTATAATCCTACTCGCTCAGTCTGGTGGCGCTCTCAAAATCGAACCCTTTCACTGCGCTCTCGGGCCGTGATTTTGACCCGCGCCAGCCATCAGCTTATGACTTCGCCGAGTAAGATTACTAGACTGGTTTACATGATTCCTATAGGTAGCATCGTGACTCTTCTTTTAATCGCCTCGTCAGCGTTCGCATTACCATGGCAAAGTAATAACTTTGTTTATGCCGAAGAAAGTATCACGCCTATTGCTGATGCTCCTTCTGCTTCACTCGGTATTGCTAATCCTACTCTTACTGGTACGGGGGAAGCTGGGGAAGTAGTATATGCTAGTAATGACATTACGGTACGCGCCGAGCTAATAGAAAGCTATAATTTACAGCTTTTTGGCGCATCCACTCTTGATGGGCCGACGACGATTTTAGCTACGACGACTGATGCAGATATAAATGATTTGAAAGAGAATACCTGGGGTTATGCATGGGATAGTGCTAGTAAATATAGTGGCATCAGTACTACTCCGATAACAATTGCAAATGATAACATCGATGCTTCTGGCACAGTAAATTATACTAAGCCGCTCCATTTTGCTGTAAGATTTGGTATGGATGCTCAAGTAGGTCATTATAAAACTGATATTAATTTATCGCTGACGGCGACACCGAAGTCGTTATCGGTAATTTGGCAAAATACGGGTAGCCAGACGGTTGATTCTGGTATCACGAGTATGCAGGAAATGACAAATAAAATTTGCAACCAGGTAGAAGTGCCAAACAAAACTGCGACGAATCTGCCTACTTTAACTTTATATGATCAGCGGGATCGCAAATATTATGATATCTCCAAAATGCCAGATGGAACTTGTTGGATGGTACAGAATTTACGTTATCAGATTAAAGCCGATGAAGAGCTGAATAGCTCGAACTCTAATGTTCGGGCGAACTGGATACCAACAAGCAGTGAAGCTACTCAGGTCGGAGGCACTCCAGTTGGATTCTCAGAAAGTGATATCTATGAAGCAAAGTCATGGGTGGCTGGTGATGATAACGCTGATGATATTGGAGTATATTATAACTGGAACTAGTTAACCGCGACCCCTGTATAAAGTTTAAGGCTAAAGCCCGATGTTA
>CAZWCY010000004.1:0-62702 GCA_964633035.1 uncultured Candidatus Saccharibacteria bacterium
TCAAAAATGTACTTAAAGATGAATATGGCATCGAGCCAGCTGCTGCAGCTGTCGCTGTTGCCGCCGCTCCTGCTGAAGGTGGTGCTGCCGCTGATGAAGGTAAGAGCGAATTTGACGTCGTCTTGAAAGACGCTGGCGCTCAGAAGATCGCTGTCATCAAGGCTGTCAAGGAAATCACCGGCCTTGGTCTTGGTGAAGCCAAAGCCATCGTTGATGGTGCTCCTGCTACCGTCAAGGAGAAGGTTGCTAAGGCTGACGCCGAAACGATGAAGAAAACCTTGGAAGAAGCTGGTGCTACCGTAGAGCTCGCCTAATCGCAGCCTACCCTAAATCAGATTTGCTAGTGAGTAATATTCTTAAAAACTGGACTCTTATATGAGAGTCCAGTTTTTTATGACTTGTTTTTGATGGATTCACCTTTGCCGGCAAAACCGCAAAAATTTTCTAGATCGCCCAGAAGCCGCAGCCATAAGTAAAGCCCCTCCGAAGAGGGGCGGGGAAAGGGTGAACTAGATAAACACGCGTATTAAATTGACGATAACGGTAGCGATCGATGCAATTACAACGATCCAGCCAGCGATGATACCAAAGGCTAAACTGATTACGCCGTACGCACACCATAATATTGCAATGCTCGGTATAATAGCAACCGTGGCCGAAATAACCGTCTCTAAGGCCAATCCTAGAATGTGCAGTTGTGTATCTTCCAGCGGCTTAGCCAGAAAGCGCAAGAGTATTTTCAGCCACAATGCTACCAGCAGGCTAAATGCGATGATTATGCAGACGCCACGGATTATGAGCAATACGGTTAGGATAGCCCAAAACCGATTGCCCTGCACCAGCCTAGCCAGAATATCCGCAATAGGTTGCAGATAAGCCGTACTAATAGCACTACAATCAAAGGGGACATGCATAAGAACAGATGCCATTATCACTTCACTCCTTTAAAATGTACTATAGTTTATCCCTCAGAGGTTACAGTTCACACTGTTCACACTATATACTTCCATTATAGCACACATTATGCAAAAAGTCAATAGTTTAGCATAAGAATCTTGGCAAAACACCAAAAAAGCATAAAAACTATTGACAAAAGTACGCATGTATGCTACAATGTAAGTATCGAACTAGTAAAATTCATTACTACAGTAGAAGTACTTTTCTAGAAATTGGAGGTTTTATCATGAAAAAACTGCAGGCTCGCCAGCACAAACTTGCAAACAGACAGATATCCGTAAAGAGCATTGTCAGCATCGCCGTCACCCTGCTCTTGGCGCTCCTCAATATCGTTTTCGTCATAACCGGCATTTTTCTGTTGCGACAGGAGATCATCGTGCGCCCGGAAGGCTTAGCCATCTACGGGTCGGACGGCAATCTGGTAGACAATCCCTACGCCAGTGTCGGCGCCTATTACGTCAAAAGGGAAGACGCTGAACCGCTTTGGCTCATTTCAAAACGCGACCTCGCGCGCCTTGACCACAAAGATGTCACAACCTACTCGCGCTATGACTATGACACCAGCGATCGCAACCTTGATACCATCACACTACAGCTTGACCCAAACCTGAAGCAGCAGTTTAAAATATACTGCACGGCGTCTCACATATCTTTTAACTGGCTTGGACAGCACACTCAGAATGTGGGCAGCCTCAAGCTCCGCGACTCTTTCCAGGTGGCTTTTGCCCCCGTGAGTATGCTGCTGGCCTTATGTCTACTGATTACTACCAGCAGCTGCATTTGTGCTGCGGTGACAGTTGTTCGCAAAATACTTCTGCCTCATCATGCAAGGACAACATTGACACAGCAGTCATCCTGATTTTACCTCCATAGAGGCCTCGCAAAGGGGCCTTTTTCTTAACAAATCAAGCTTTAAAGAGATGCCGGTAATAGTTAGAATAAAATGAAACAGAAGTCTTCTATTTATTAAATTAAGCCTTAGAACAACTTTAAAATATAAGTCCATTCTGCAAGTTTTTTCAAGATGATTTTACATGTATTTTTTACAACGTTTGTATTAAAAACGGCGTAAAACCGGTGGAAAAATGCTGAAAATCTAGGTTGACTTTTGCTATTAGACGCGATATTATGTTAGTAGAAATAAAGTTAATTACGGACGGGATGCGAGGTTATGTCTGAATTACCAGAGAAACAAATCAAGAGACTGCGCGGCTTAATCCAGGAAGCCGAGACTAATCTTGCTGCCGCTAAAGAATTACTCATCTCTATGCTGGGCGATGGCGAAGCGATTACCGCTCCGCGTGAAACTGTAGTCAGTAGCCCGGATGGCAAAATTATCGAAGGCGTCTTTGATGGCGCAATTATGATTGGGCCAGACGGTAAGAATTACCCCGTACCGGCTAACTACGCTTCTAAGTCTAAGCTAGTTGAAGGCGATATCTTGAAGCTCACGATTACACCCGAAGGTCGCTTCCTTTATAAGCAGATTGGACCAGTTGAACGCCGCACTGTAATCGGTACACTAGTGCATCATGATGATAAGTATTATATTGAAGTTTCTGGGCGCGAGTACGAAGTGCTATATGCCTCGGTGACATATTTCCACTTGCGTGAGGGTAGCCAGGTTTCGGCCATCATTCCAGCCAACAACGACCAAGCCGCTTGGGCTGCCGTTGAGGCTGCGCTCTAGCATGACGCGAAAAGTCTTATACCGTAAGTATCGCCCTACCAAGCTCTCTGACGTAGTTGGGCAGGAACAGGTGACGGATGCACTAGCCAACGCTATTAAGCAAGGCAAGATTGGGCACGCCTATCTTTTTATTGGGCCGCGCGGCACCGGTAAGACTTCGGTAGCACGGATTTTTGCCCACGCCGTGAATGATTTTGATTATCAAGTTGAGGATAGTTATCTCGATATTATTGAGATTGATGCAGCTTCTAATACTGGCGTTGATAATATCCGCGAGCTGCGCGAGAAAGCCGTGATCGCCCCCACCAATGGCAAATATAAAGTTTATATCATCGACGAAGTACATATGTTGACGAAATCCGCTTCGAATGCACTACTGAAGACACTGGAAGAGCCACCTGAACACGTGATTTTTATTATGGCGACTACGGATGCTTATAAGGTGCCGATTACGATCTCTTCGCGCACGCAAGTTTTTACTTTTAAACTAGCCGACAGTGCCACCATGCAGGCACACCTCAAGCACATAGCCGAGCAAGAGGGGATTAAGATTACGGACGAAGCCCTGGCGCTGGTGGTGCGGCGAGGCGGCGGGTCGTTCCGAGATTCGCTGAGTTTACTAGACCAAGTGGCAACTTTGGCCGAGGGCGAAATCACCGCCGAGCTATTAGAGAAGTCGCTGGGTTTGCCGCAAGTACAGGCACTAAACCAATTGCTAGAGGCTTACGCTACTGGCAATGGTGCTGAGATTCAGCAGCTCCTGCGGGATTTATTGAATACCGGCATTAAGCCAGAGACGATTGCATCAGAGTTAATTGAGATCATTATTCAGAATCCGCAGCCAGCATGGCTCAGTTTGCTGAAAACTTTGCCCGAAGTTCAGCCGCCTTACCCAGAAGCCAAGATTTTGCTAGCGCTGCTAAGCAATCAGGCCGTTGCGACGGCCACAGCTCCAGCGGTACGCCCTGCTACAACACCGACGGTACGTCTTGCGGCTGCGCCAGCGAATAGACCTGCCGTTACGGTAGCACCGAGGGCAGCGGCTACCCCAGCTGCGCCGGCACCACGCCCAACTGTACGTCCAAAGGCTACGACGCCAGCCAAAATGCCTTCCGCCGCACCAGCGGCTCAGCCTGCCAGTACGGTAGCAACCCAAGTTTTGGACGAGCCGGAAGCAAACCGCATGACGTCCAGTACATCAACAGTACCGAGTGAACCGGCAGCATCAAACGATACCACACCAAGCGATTCGGTACCAAGTAATACAGCGCAGAGTGGGCCGTTTGACTGGGAGAGTTTCCTAGAGGCAGTGCATGCCGAGAATAGTGCTGTTTACATGCAATTGCAAAAAGTCGAATATGAACTGGTGAATGAGGTTTTGCATCTCTACCCGCTCCAGAAATTTGCTAAGAATATCCTCGAAAAGCCTGGCAATGGCCAAATCCTGACCCGCTGCCTCGGTTCCAGAGCCTACGTCTTACATGATGTCGGCGAAAAACAGAGTCCAAAAGACGCGACACTTTCGCAAATATCTGCTATAATGGGAGATGTACGAGAAGTAAACGGAGATACGCCGTTCTAGGTTGAGTGGGCACTCGGGGCTAAAGTATCTCTGAGGAGGTAAAAGTAAAATCATGGAGGAACCAGCCCCGGCCGGTCGTGATGGACGCGTGCCGCCACAGGATATTGAGGCCGAAAAATCATTGCTCGGTGCGATTTTGATTTCTGATCAAGCTTTTCCGGATTTATTAAGTGTAGTACGAGCAGAGGATTTTTACGATCCGCGCCACGCGGCAATTTTTGCGGGCATGAATAGCCTTTATACTAAGCACCGCCCGATTGACCTCATGACCCTCACTGCCGAGTTAAAAGAGCAAAAAGCCCTTAAAACCGTGGGTGGCTCGCCTTATCTCACTGAACTGACTAATTTTGTCCCCACTGCTTCGCACGCTGATGCCTATGCCGAAATTGTCGCCCAGGCGGCCTTGCGACGCAAGCTAATTCAGGTAGGCACCGATATCGCTTCGGCAGTTTATGATAATAACGGTAAAATCGAGGAACTAGTGGGTGAAGCGGAGCAGAAATTATTTGCCGTCTCCAATAAGACCGTTAAAACCGATTACAGCGCGCTCGGCGACCTCTTGATTGACGCTTATGATCGCATTGAAGAATTGCACAAAAACAAAGGGGCTTTGCGCGGGCTAAAAACTGGCTTTCGGGATCTCGATAGCAAAACCGCCGGCTTTCAGAAAGGCGACCTCATTATTATCGGCGCGCGCCCGGCAATGGGTAAAACTACTTTTGCGCAAAACTTGGCCTATAACGTTGCCACACGCAACGGCGAGACCAAAGGCGTGCTGTTTTTCTCGATGGAGATGGCGAAAAATGAGATTGTGGACCGCATGATTTCTGATATTGCCGGCGTTGATGCTTGGAAAATTCGCACCGGTAACGTTTCTGACGAAGATTTTGCCAAAATTGGCGACGCCCTCGGCGACATGAACGAAGTGCCGCTCTATATTGATGATACCAGCTCAATGACAATTTATGATCTATCTAACAAGGCTCGCCGCGCCGTACATGATCATAATATTGCCATGGTGATTGTAGACTATTTGCAGCTAATTCAGGGTTCCGACCGTTATAAGGGCAACCGCGTGCAAGAGGTGACGGAAATCTCGCGTGGACTGAAGACGCTGGCGCGTGAGCTAGAGATTCCCGTGATTGCGCTAGCGCAGCTGTCGCGTGGCGTCACCGGACGCGACGATCCACGGCCGGTGCTCTCAGATTTGCGCGAATCGGGCTCCATTGAGCAGGACGCCGACCTGGTAATGTTTTTGCATCGCCCCGATTATTACAAACAAAATAATGACGATTTTGTGCCGACTAACATTACCGAATTGATTCTCGCTAAGCACCGCCACGGGCCGGTAGGGAAAGTGGAATTATACTTCCACCCAGAATTGTTACGTTTTATGACGCTAGACAAGGAACGAACAGAAGGATAAACTTGCCGTATTTTACGCCAGTTATATCAATGTTATCATCTAATAAATTGTCCTTAGCAGGCTTGGAGCGGAAAACTCTTGACTTTTAGTATTAGAGTGTTAAAATGAAAGCATACACTGATTTAGTCGTTCTTGGTTTTGCCAAGGACGACTTTTACTTTGAGAACTTTGTGGTTTTTGACCTCAAGTTCTAAGAAAGCCTTTATCATGGTACACCTACCGATCTTACGCTGTTAAACTGCGTAAAGGTTTTGATATTAAAATCGACCTTTATGCTAGCCAGAGTTTCCGCTCTGTATCCAGAGTAGCAAAGATAAATATAGATAGCAAGCAGTAGCAAGATAGAAAGTCGGGAGGATACGCTTTGATGATTTCCTACAACCAGTATTAGATAAATAGCTTTGATTACAAACTTAAGTAATATAATACATACAATATTTTCTGTTTATGTCATTATTATTCATAAAATCAAGACTTTGCAAATAAGTATGAGCATGCTAAAATTAAATTGTTCCAACTTTTTATTATACAATGCTGTGTTTTGGTTATATATTTTAGTATATTCTGCCATGGACCGCGATAATGGCATTACGAGCCAATGACGGTCGATGGTAAAACATCAGCAGCATTGTAAAAGGTTGGAACACCGCTCGTGGTGCCATTTTTGTATCATGAGGAAAGTAAAATAAAACTAAGTTCTAAAATCTAGTTTAGTTTCACTAACTTAAAACTTGTGAAAATGAGTTGTTAAACTAGGATTAAGCATAATTTTTGTACCACTTTTCTCACTCTATTACTTTTTTGATACTTAGAAAATGTGCATCTTGGGTGAAAGTATATATACAACAACCTACAAAAGGAGGGCGCAAAGATGCAACGCAAAAGACATATTAACTTTAAGGATTTTCTGATCAGATTTTCTGGTTCTAGAAAATCTAAGCTTCATAGTATTCCAACTTTATCATTCAGCAATACTATAGCGAATGATAATGGCATGAAAAATGATATAAAGTCTAATGTGTTATATAGTATTCCTTGCATTAAGTCTTACGCCCACTTTTGTAGAGTGAGGACAAGTATATTTTTATTACTGGCACTAATTGAAGCATTTTGTGTTAGCTCTTTTTGTGCCAATTCTACATATGCTGCAGAAGGAGGTTGCAATCCGTGCGATACTTATTCAGTTGTAGAAGATTCTGGCACCATTTCTCCAGTTTCTGGTGGCACATCCACTCCTGCTACCGCCTCACTTTCTCTTAGTAAAACAAGCCTGATTAGTAATACCGTGACTCCCGGTAATATTGCTACTGCTGATACCAATGTAACTGTAAATGTTAGCAATGCCAATAGTTACAGTCTGACAATTAAAGTAGATAGCACTAATATTACTGCTAATGGTACTACGCTTACAGCCGGTAATGTATCTACAGATAATACGTGGGGATATAAGTGGGATGGTGCTACAAGTTATACTGCTCCTAGCACAACAGCACAGACCCTTGTGGTGCCAGCATTATCTAATGGTGCTACTAGTTTTACTAAGAATCTAACTTTTGGGGCCAAGTTTAGTAGTAATGCTAATGCTGGGCATTATAGAGGTAGTGGTACATTAAGCCTAGTAGCAACTCCAAAAGCTACTACGTACACTTTAGCTGATCTTACGCAAATGCAGCAACTAGCGCCAGACTATGCTCCTGACGCTTGCGCAAATACGGTAATACCAACAGGACAAGACTATGCTGGACCATATACTTTAACTGACGTGCGTGATAATAATACTTATACTGTCTATAAGTTTAAGGACGGTAAGTGTTGGATGACGGAGAATCTGAGGCTAAAAGCCGACAGCTGTAGTAGATGTGAAAAAGAGCGCAAACTTATCCCCGCTACGTCTGATATTGCTGCTGAATGGAGCCTGCCAGCTTCTGATGATTCCGGTTTTACCGGTGACAATACTGCTGTGGATGCCTATTATGATGAAAATAAGAATATTGGATACTACTCTTGGTGCGCCGCTACTGCTGGAACTTGCGGTGCCGCTGCGTTAAACATGACGAATGCGCCCTCTTCTATATGCCCAAAAGGCTGGAAATTACCTACCGGTTATCAACAGCCAAAAACCGATAATGACTTCTGGCTGCTTTTCCGCAATATGGGCTTGACTATCAGTAACGATAGCTTAGCTTCTACTACTGGTGGCAGCGCATTTACTAGCTGGGGATCCGGAGACCGCGACATAGTATTGAACGCTCCATACAGTTTTGCTTATAACGAACAGATAGATAATGCATCTGAAGATATTGGCATTGCTGGCGGCAGTGCAGGAGTTTGGTGGTCACGCACCGCAGCTAGCACCGGAGCCGCATATAGATTAATTATCAATACACGATGCGTGTATCCAGGGAATAGCAGCTTAAGTCGTTATCTAGGTCTTGCAATGCGTTGCGTGGTTGAATAATTGGCATCAAAAAACCTGAGTTAGCTAATTACAAGTTTAATCCAAGTGTATAGTGTAATGTTTTATTTTGACTACATTTCAGACTGAGCCAGAACCATCGAAATACCACCCGCTGCCACAATTATTCATATTTTTACCCCTGTAAGGCACGATCGAAATCGACCCTTCTGACCCATTGGAGCAAAGTGTAAATAATATTGCAGAAATGTTATCAAAGCTGCTGAACAGTCCAGAAGGCCCTTAAGCAAACTAGGCGTCCGCCGGATTAGCTCGTAGATTCGCGGAACACAAAAATCCGGTTGCGCAACCGGATTTTTTACATCGCTAACAGAGGTGAAGAAATGCAAAAAGCCGGCCATGGAACCGGAATTTTGCCAAAACGACCCAGTTCTCCGCATTTCCAAGCAAGTCATTCTTATAGCCATTACGACCAAAACAAACCATCGCATTTTAAATCATATACTAAATCCCGTCGCCATATGTTATAATGGTAGTGTGAAGAAAACTGCGTTATCACAACTCTTTCTTTATCGTTATCGGTATCATATTGGCTTCTTTTTGTTAGCCGTGGCTTATATTGCGGTATTGTTTGGTTTGCCTCTGTTGGCACCAGCCGGGCTGTCCGAGGCCGAGATGGAATCGGTAGCACACTCTTACGCTCTTAATTTTGATTCGATTTTTCGGGGCGACATCGTGGATTTACCTTACCGTGCCTTACAGAAACTCTCCATCATGTTGTTTGGCCTCAATGTCTACTCTATTAAACTCCCCAGCATCATTATCGGTTTATTCTTAGGGCTACTACTAATTTTGCTGTTGAATCGCTGGTTCAAAAATAGCGTGGCTTTGCTCGCTTCCATCCTCGCCGTTTTATCTGCCTCGTTCCTATTTTTGGCCGGCTCCGGCACACCGCTAATTATGCTGGTATTCTGGCCCACCTTGCTGCTCTGGCTGGGATCCAAAATCCAGGGCGTTACTAAGCCTAAGCCGCTCTATTGTTTCGTCTTTGCGTTTGCCTTACTGGCTTCTATCTTTACGCCGCACCTGATTTATCTGGCTGCTTTTATCGTGCTATTCGCAGTTTTGCATCCACATCTACGTTTTACGATCAAAACCTTACCAACGATTCCGCTGATTTTGACCTTGTTCATTATCTTGATGGGCCTGGCCGCCCTAGGAGTAGCAATCGTAGTTAATCCAGTAATTTTACCGAGTTTACTCTGGACGCCGGGGCTAGATTTGGCGGGCTTTATCGAAAATATCAAGGGTGCGTTTATTCCATTATTCGCCTGGAATACCACGCTAGAGAGTCAATTCCTCTCGCCGTTCGTGGGGCTAGCTTCGATTGCACTGGCTGTGATCGGCCTGCTCTCTACTACCAAAGGTTTCTTTGCCTCGCGCAATTCCATTGCTACCTGCTTGATCATCTTCACAATTTTTCTCGCTGGCCTCAACCCCGAATCTGCCATCCTCATCTTACTCCCGCTCGCCATCTTAATTGCGCATGGCTTCCGCTATATTTTGGACAAATGGTATAATCTTTTCCCGGATAACCCCTATGCTCGCATTAGCGCTGCCCTGCCAATTGGGCTCTTTATGGGAATTATGATTACTGGTGGCATTACTCATTTCTTGTTTGGTTACCATTATGTGCCAATGGTAGCAGATGAGTTTAATAATGATCTTACCATCGTCAGCCGCCATCTCAACCATGGCGAGACACTTTATGTTACCAATAGTGAAATCGAGTATAACTTCTTTAAAGTGCTTGAAGATAATGACGGCACTATTAAAGTTGCCAATACGATTCCAGCCGACGCTGATTTACCGGCTAGCTACGCTACACTGGGCGCTGTTGAAATAAAAGGAGAGTTAAAATCAATAATAACCTCGTCAAAATCGGAAAATTCTGATAGAATATATACATATACTAGCGTTCCGGTGCTAGAAGATGAAATAATTACAGAGGAAAAGGAGTAAAAATGGGTGCGACAATGGATCAAATGAAAATGCTAAATCAGCTGCGCAAAGCACAGAAGTCTCTCAAGAACGAAATCGTAGAGGTAGAAGCTGGTGATGGTGCTGTCACCGTCCAGATTACTGGCGAGCTTAAGATTAAAAGCGTCAAGCTAGACCCGGAGAAGATTGACTTCAACGACATGCGGGAACTAGAACACTGGATTGAGGATTGTATGCGCGACGGCTATGCCAAAGCCCAAGAAATCGCGACTGACAAAATGAAACCATTAATGGGCGGACTTGGCAGTCTTGGCCTCTAAAAAAGGAGTAAACCTTGATAGACAAAATCGAAATCAGCGGTAATAACTATAAAATTTCCGATAGTTTTCGCAAATATGCGGCCAAACGTATCGGTAAGCTAGATCGCTATCTACCGCGCGAATGCAAAAAAGATGTCATCGCCAAGATCGTCGTCACTGAGGTGGATCGTGCACACGGTAATAAGTACGACATCTCAGCCGCCATGGAGATGACTGGTGGCAAAGTTATCACTGCCAAAGATGAATGTTCGAATGTCTTTGCTGGCATTGACATTATTGAGGATAAACTGAAAGGGCAAGTGCGGCGCTACAAGCTCGAAAACACCCCGCATCTTAGCCGCCGCGGACTTAAGAGCCTCTTTACCAAGAAATCTTAAATCTTAATAGTTAAATTCCTCCGGAAGTCTCTGGTATTCTGGAGGAATTTTGGTTTTAATGTAAAATCTATGCTATAATAGAAACAATAAGGGGGGAGTAATATTTGTGGAGAAAAATAATGGCTACCAGCACACCGAAAGACGAGAAGGCTGGCAAAGAAGTTGTCGTGAAGGCAGAGTCTAAGTCAGCAGCAAAGCCGCACAAACCGGCAAAACCAACCAAAGAGAAGAAACCGACTGACAAATTAGCCGATAAAACTTTATTGACGCGAATTTTGCAAGGGATTTTTGGTGATGCCCAGAAAAAAATCCTCCACCGCATGTACAAAAAAGTCGTAGAGATTGGCAAACTTGAGCCAAAATACGAAAAAATGACCGATGAGGAACTACAGAAACAAACTGAAGTTCTCAAGTCCAAACTTAAAGATGGTAGCGAAAAAGAACTGAATGAGATTTTGGCCGACGCTTTTGCGGTCGAGCGCGAGGCGGCTAAGCGCGTACTCGGGATGCGTCCTTATGATGTGCAGCTCATTGGTGGTATCGCCTTACACGAAGGCAATGTCGCCGAGATGAAAACCGGTGAGGGTAAAACTCTCGTCGCCCTTGCTCCGGCTTACCTCAATGCTTTAACTGGTCGCGGCGTTCATGTAGTAACCGTGAATGATTATCTCGCTCAGCGCGATGCTGGTTGGAATGCACCCGTTTATCACTTCCTCGGCCTCAGCGTAGGTGTCATTATTAATCAAGCCTCATTTATTTACGACCCTGAATACGACAATGAAGACCACGTTGATGAGCGCATGCGCCACCTCAAGCCAGCTACTCGTAAAGAAGCTTATGCTGCCGATGTCACTTACGGCACTAATAACGAGTTTGGCTTTGATTACTTGCGCGACAACATGGTAAGTGAGCCGCAATTCTTGCGTCAGCGTGAACTCAACTTTGCAATCGTCGATGAGGTGGATTCAATTTTGATTGATGAAGCGCGCACGCCATTGATTATTTCTGCTCCGGCAGGCGATAATCCGGATGCCTATTATCAATTCGCCAAGATTGCTGCGCAGTTAGTAGTTGAAGATTACGTCTTTGATGAGAAACGTCGCAGCGTGGCTTTGACTGATCAAGGTGTTGAGAAAGTTCAGGTCTTGCTTGGCGTCAAAAATCTCTATTCTACTAAACATACGCGCCTAGTTTATCATATGGAGCAGGCTTTGCGCGCTCAAGTTGTCTTCAAGCGTGATAAAGATTACGTTGTCACTAATAGTGGCGAAGTTGTAATTGTCGATGAACATACCGGCCGCCTCATGCAAGGTCGTCGTTACAACGAAGGCTTACACCAGGCCATCGAGGCCAAGGAAGGTGTAGCTGTCAAGCAAGAATCCATGACACTGGCTACAATTTCTTTCCAGAACTTCTTCCGACTTTATCACAAACTTTCTGGTATGACCGGTACCGCCTTTACTGAAGCCGAGGAATTCCAGCAGATTTATTCACTTGATGTGATTCAAATTCCACCCAATCGCCCGATTCAGCGTATTGATAAAGACGATTTGATTTATCGTACCGAAGCCGGTAAGCTCAAAGCCATTGCTGCCGAGATTAAAAAATATCACGATCGCGGGCAGCCGGTGCTAGTGGGTTCCGCCAGCATTGAGAAAAACGAATTAATCGCTCGCTATCTTGATAGTCAAGGTATTAAATACGAGCTTTTGAACGCTAAAAACAACGAGCGCGAAGCCGCCATCGTGGAACGCGCTGGCGAGAAAGGCGCTGTGACATTGGCTACCAACCTCGCTGGCCGTGGTACCGATATTAAACTCGGCGAAGGCGTTAAGGAGTTAGGTGGTCTCGTGGTAATTGGTTCCGAGCGCCATGATAGCCGCCGGGTTGACAACCAGCTGCGTGGTCGTGGCGGTCGTCAGGGCGATCCTGGTACTACTCAGTTCTTCGTTAGCTGTGAAGACGATCTGATGCGGATTTTCCAGGGCGAGCGCATTGCTATGCTGATGCAGCGCCTCGGTGTCGACGAAGACATGCCCATCCAGAATAAGACTGTTTCCAAGACGCTGGAAGCGGCTCAGAAACGCATTGAAGGTTTTAACTTTGATTCACGCAAAAATGTCGTACAATACGATAACGTGATCAACCGGCACCGCAAAGTAGTTTATGGCATGCGTCGCAAGATTCTGGACGGCGAAAATATTCACGATGAAATCAAACGCTTAATGAAAACTACTGCTGAGGATCTAGCTCGTGATAGTTCGCGCGTTAATCCTAAATTTAAGGAAGATTTTCTGAGTGTCTTTGGTGACACTGATGAGAAATTAGTCGAAGAAATCGGCAAGAAACGCAAAGAAAAAGATCGCATCAAAGCCGCGCTTGAAGAAATCAAACGTCAGTATCAGCTCAAGGAAGATAAATTTACTGCCGATATCATGCGCAAGATTGAGCGTGAAGTTTATCTGAAAGTATTGGATACTTTGTGGATGCAGCATCTCGAAAACATGCAGCACTTGCGCGAAGGTATTCACTGGCGTAGTATTGGTCAACGCGACCCATTAGTAGAATATCGCAGTGAATCGCAGAAGCTCTTTGATAGCCTAGAGAAAAACTTACGTGAAGAAGTTCTGAAGATTTTGCTCAGCCTCACTCGCCAAGAAGCTCATGCCGATAACCTTACCGACGGCCAAGAATATGAGTCGGAGTTAACCAAGATGGCTGAGGGTGCCACCGAAAAAGGTGTCAACGAAATCAGCGCCGGCGAAAAGAATCTGGATGATGAATTTAAAGAAGGTGGTGCTAAAACTAAAGCCACTTCTACTACTTACAATCAAAAACATAATCAAGCCAAACAAAATCGTAAACGCGAACGCCAGAATAAGAAGAAGGGAAAGAAGTCATAAAACACTCAGTTGAGGAGATTGTATTAGCTTCTGGTGTCAAGGGGCTTCTGATTGATGTGCCAAATGCTAGCGTTATGAACACGAAATTTCAGTTTCGTGCCGGTATGCGCTATGCTAAACGACCGGAAGTTTACGAGATCGCGCATGTAGTCGAGCACTTAGCTTTTGGCGCCAACGCTGATTTTGCTAGCGAACAAAAGTTTGAATCTGAATTTACTAAAAATGGCGCTTATCACAACGCTTGGACTTCAGATTTTTCGGTCTGCTACGAAAGCGAATGTGCTGATTTTGAGTGGGATCGCATTATGGCTTTGCAACAAGTTGCGATTGCACAACCGCGTTTCAATGAAATCGAACTCAAAAGTGAAAAAGGGAATGTTAAAGCCGAACTAACCGGCTACATGAATGATTATGGCCGTTTATTGTGGCCGCGCCTACAGCAAATGGTAGGCGAAAACGTACCCGATTTACAAGAACGCCTCAAAACTATTAATAATATTGAGCTCAAAGACATTCGTGAGCATTATCGCCGCACTCACACCGCGCACAACCTGCGTTTTATTATTGCTGGCAATCTTTGGGGGCGCAAGCATAAAATTATCAAAATGCTAAGTCAATGGGATTTGCGGACTGGTGAGCGTTTTGCAATTCCGGCCGACGAGTTGCACGGCGCGGCACCAGTTTTGATCCGTCGCAAAGATGCTTCCAATATCGTTTTCGCTTTTACTTGGATGTTGCCTCGCAAGCTAGAGCCATCTGAAACTTATGCCATGAACTGCCTCAATCACATTCTTAGTGGCACCATGAGCAGCCGCATTTTAGGACAGGCTCGCCGTCATGGCCTAGTTTATGGCATGTGTAGCGATCTTAATAATAGCCATAATGATTGTTCATGGGACTTTGATGGCGAAGTTAATGCCGAAAATGCCGAAAAGCTATTCGATTTAATTCACAAAGAACTCAAACGTATCTTGGACGGAGAAATTGACGACGATGACCTAGCAGGCGCAAAATCTTACGCTACCGGCCGCTACCAAATTAGCGCACAAACCGTCGGTCAAATTGCTGACTATTATGCCGATCGCTATTTCACCACTGGCGACATCGAAAAGTACTCCAAAATGCCAAGTTTAATTAAAAACATCACCAAAGAAGAAATTGTCAAAATCGCCCAAGAATTTCTCAATAGCGATATTAATGCTTTGGTAGCCGTCAGCTCGGTAGAGAAAGCTCTGATAAATGAACTAGCCGAGAAGCTAAAGTTTAATTAATCTTGCGTCAACATCATGTCAATCTTGTGTTTTTTACAACAACAGCGTTAGAGTCTATAGTTTTTCCCAAATCTATGCTACAATGAAGGTATGAAAATTGGGATTTTAGGATACGGCAAGGAGGGGCAGTGTGCTGAAAAATATTTTACCGCCAAAGGTCAAGAAGTCAATGTTTTCGATAATTTCACTAATGACGATTTACCACGCTTCGGCCTAAATTCTTATCATCTCATTTTGCGTAGCCCTTCGGTGCATCCGCAGCCCGGCTGGTCTAGTATGACTAAATACTTTTTTGATCATTGTCCGTGCAAGATTATCGGCGTTACCGGCACTAAAGGTAAGGGAACTACCGCCTCGCTCATTACCGCGCTATTTGAAGCTTTGGGCCAAAAAGTCTGGCTAGTCGGTAATATTGGCACGCCTGCACTTGAAGTACTTGACCAAATTCAAGCCGATGATGTAGTGGTTTACGAAATGAGTAGTTTTCAGCTGTGGGATTTGGAAAAATCTCCACATATCGCCGTAGTCCTCGGTATTGAGCCAGATCACCTCAACGTGCACGATGATTATGAAGATTACATCAATGCCAAAGCTAATATTACTAAGTACCAAACTGCCGAAGATTATTGTATTTATTATAAACCGAATCCAGACAGCAAGATTATTGCTAAAATTAGTGAAGGCAAACGAATTCCATATCCAGTCAAGAGTGCACGTTTACAAAAAGCTTTAGACTTCTTAACTATTCCTGGTAAGCATAATCGCGAAAACGCTGAGGCCGCTTTGTTGGCTGTTGCTGCATTTTATAATCAAACTTTGTTAGAGTTTATTCGCCAATATCCGAATGATATTAAGCTAACGTTTGAACGTTTCCAAGGCTTACCACATCGCCTACAATGTTTGCGCGAGCTCAATCATGTCAAATACTATGACGATAATTTCGCCACCACTGCAAGCTCACTAGCAGTAGCGCTTAATGCTTTTCCAGATCGCAAGATCGTCTTAATCGCTGGCGGGCGTGACAAAACCGATAATCAAGATTTACCCGAAATTATTGACCTAATCCGGAAGCATCAAGTTGCCAAGACTATTTTAATCGGTGAATCTGGACATCTGCTAGCGGAACAATTACCAGACGCCATTGTCGCCGAAAGTCTCGCCGAGGCCGTCGAGCAGGCGCAAATTGCGGCCGAACAAATCGCCCGTGAAATTCAAGTTTCCAAACCAGCGCAGGATACTACATCGAGTCAAAACGAAAATCCCGATCAGGATATTATTGACGACGCAAAGCAAGACTCTGACACAGCCAACACTAACAGAAAATCTACTACCAAAGCCGAAACCGTCAAAAATATCCGCCCACTGCGTGCCAACGATTTGCCACCGCAATTGCCAAAGAAGCGCAAATATCGTCGCCGTCAGCCTAAACTCGTACCAAAAGCGCTTGAGCCAGATGATTCCGTAGTTGTCTTAATGTCGCCAGCAGCCGCCAGCTTTGATATGTTTGAGAGCGTCTATGATCGTGGCGCCCAATTCCAAAAGTTAGTACGAAACTTAAAGTCTGCTCAGCCAGAGCCAGAAGCTGAACCGGCGCAACCAAGCTCAGAAGTAAAAACCGCATCACCGGAATCCGCATCATCAGAATCTGCTCAAACCAAAGCAAAACCTACGCAAACCAAGAAGTCAACTGCCAAATCAAAGCAGAGTGCTACGCCAAAGCAATCCGCCAAAGCTCAACCGCAGGAAAGGTCATAGTGGCCGAAAATCTTTCTAAACGTTTAGCAACGCTTAAATCCGAAGTCGATGCAGCCTGGCAAAAGCTCAATCTTGACACCAAAGTCGCCGAAATTGAGCAGATTGAACAAGTTGTTGCCGATCCCGAAATCTGGTCAAATCCAGATTATGCTCGCCAGCAAAACGAAGCGCTTGCGCACCTGACTGACGAAGTGCAACCTTGGAAGTTATTAAAAGTCCAGGTTAATGACCTAGATGAATTAATTAATCTTGACGACAAATCTCTAACCGACGAGCTAACTGGACAATTTGAAGTTCTTGAACACAACTTAAACGAGCTCAAGCAGGCCCTCCGTTTTACCGGCAAATATGATCAACTTGGCGCCATTATTCGGATTACCGCTGGGGCTGGCGGCACTGAAGCGATGGATTGGGCGAGTATGCTTGAGCGTATGTATTTGCGCTTTGCTGAGCAAAAACATCTCAAAGTTAGTTGTTTAGAACGCGTCGCTGGCGAAGAAGCTGGCATCAAAACTGCAGTCTACGAATTTACCGGCCATCACGTCTATGGATTACTCAAAAGCGAGCATGGCGTGCATCGGTTAGTGCGACTCTCACCTTTTAACGCCGATAACTTGCGCCAAACTTCATTTGCCTTAGTGGAAGTTTTACCGATTATCGACACTCCAGACGACGTGAAAATTGATGATAAGGACTTACGTATTGACGTTTATCATTCCGGTGGGCATGGCGGTCAATCTGTCAACACTACCAATTCGGCCGTACGTATTACACATTTGCCCACCAATACAGTCGTAGCAATTCAAAATGAACGTTCGCAGCTCCAAAACAAAGAAAAAGCCATGGAAATCTTGCGCGGCAAACTTGTGCAACTACAAATGGAACAGCATGCCGAGAATATCAATCAGCTTCGCGCCGGCGAATCTGCCAGCTGGGGTCAACAAATTCGTAATTACGTTTTACAACCATACAAGCTAGTCAAAGACACGCGTACGAAGTTTGAAAGCAAAGAACCTGAAAAAGTTCTCGATGGAGAATTAGATGATTTTATTAATGCTTATCTAGAAAATTAAAAACATGAAAGACCTAACTACCGAACAAAAAGTCTATCTTGCTAGGGCTAATCGTTGGAGTATTGTATTCTTAGTCATTAATCTGTTTTTCACTGGCATTACAGTATTGTTTTTCTTTATCACTTTATTTTATCACTATACTAATACCAAATCAGCAGACATGTTTCCCGCCGCCATGTTTTGGTTTCTCTTTAGTTTATTAAGTGTTCCTATTGGTTTAATTGTTGCCTACGCCAGTCATAAGCTAAAGGAAGTCTTGAATAATCTTCAATTATCACAACACCGGAGATTACTGCTAACTATCAATATCGTCCTCGGCATAATTCCATCATGTTTGTTGTTTTTAATGATCCTATTATTTGTTTTTACAGGCCAATATCAAAGCTAGTAAAACCGGTTTTTCTTGCCATATTCCAGCATTAGCGGTATAATACTAATATGATTTTGCTTGATCGCATTACCAAGACTTATCCTGATGACGAGCGGCCGGTGCTAGATAATATTTCTTTGCATATTGATCCGCGCGAATTTGTGTTTTTGGTAGGTAAATCCGGCGCTGGCAAGTCAACTTTGATTAAAATGATTACCAAAGAGGAAGTGCCAGATTCTGGTAAAATTCTGGTGGGCGGCATTGACCTCGATTATGTACGTCGCCGTCACATTCCGCATTATCGTCGCCGTCTCGGTGTTGTTTTCCAGGATTATAAACTACTACCTTCACGCACCGTATTTGAAAATGTGGCTTTCGCACTAGAAATTGCTGGTGTTAGCAATCGTGAAATCCAAAAGACTGTGCCCAAAGTGCTTGATCTGGTTGGCCTAGAAGCCAAAGCCAACAAGTTTCCATCACATCTTTCTGGTGGCGAAAAGCAGCGCGTAGCGATTGCGCGCTCGGTGGCCCGTCAGCCCAAAATTCTCATTGCCGACGAGCCGACCGCTAATCTTGATGTCCTCACGCGCCGTGAAATTGTCGATCTACTACAAAAGATCAATGACCTTGGTACTACGCTTTTGGTTGCCACTCACAACGAAAGTATTGTTAATAATCTGAGCAAGCGCGTTATCACTCTCAAAGGCGGACGCATTATCAGTGACCAAAAAGTTCATGGCGAATACCGGCTTGATGATAGTGGTTATAATTTTACCGAATCACCAAGTGGTATTTTGCGGCCCGAACCAGAAATTAGGATTGTCACACCAACGCCTGTCATTCAAAAAGTTTATTCATCGAGTCAATCTCAAAATAAAGCTTCCGCTGCTCAAACAAATACTAAGACACCAAAGAATCCAACTATTCGAACAGCTACAGCACCTAACTTACGCACAAAACCAAGCCATGCTCCAGTTAAGAAAACCGTCATCGCAAGGAGTTCAGTAAAAACTACCACCACTAATCCATCTCCATCAACCCGCCCCGCCACTCCAGCCAAACCCGCCACACCCCCCAAAAAATACGAACGTGATTCTGCTAATCAATGGTATGCAGCGAGCAAACCTTTACGAGCGGCACCAAAACTTAGCAAACTTAGCCCTGCCCAGACCGTTAAACTAAAACCTGCGCCGAGTATTAAACAAGTGGCAAAGCGCCCACTCAATAAGACCAAAATCAAACGCGTTGTGTAGGAGATAAAAATGGCAAACAAACGTCAAAATAAAAGATTCGTCAGCAAAGAAGTGCGACAAAAACAAAAGGAGAACCTCAAAACTCTAGTCGGTAATAGCAATAATGGCAAAATTCGCAGCGCCGGGCGCGTAGTTAAATACGGTGCGGCCAGTTTTACGCGCAACATTTGGCTCTCAATCGCCGCTACTTTAGTAATGACAATTACATTAGTGATTTTACTCATTACAATTGGAGCGAGTTTGATTTTGAGTGCTACGGCCGATGCAATGCGTAGTAAGATTGATATTTCCATTTATTTTAAGCCTGGTACTAGTCTATCAGTGCTTGAGAATATGGCTGAAATGATTCGCACCGATGAGAATGTTAAAAATATCGAAGTCGCAGATTCGGCCATGGAATACCAAAGATTCCTGAACGAAAATGCCGATAACGAAGATTTGATGGCCGCCCTGCAAGACGAAGAAATGACTCAAATTATGCTCAATACTATGCAAGCTACCATGCGCATTAAAGTCTACGATCCCGATAATCTTGACAGTCTACGGAATATCGTCAACACTACCGCCATGATTCAAGAAAACCTCGATACCGAATATGAGCCAACTTACGATGTTAATCAAGCCGAAATTGCCACGATTAGTTCTTGGGCGAATTTTGCCAAAAATGGCGGTCTGATCTTAGGCGCAATTTTCCTTGTAATTTCCATTTTAATGATTTTTAACACGATTCGGATGGCGATTTTCTCTCGTCGCGAGGAAATCTACATGATGAAATTAGTTGGCGCCGATAGCGGTTTTATCCGTGGACCGTTTTTGGTCGAAGCTTTAATTTGCGGAGTGATTTCTGGTGTTGTTGCCAGCACTTTGGCTTACGGTCTATATCGACTACTAGCTCCAAATCTAACTGCTTATGGTATTGACCTCAGTTCAGTAGCTATGTATATGGAAACTAGCCGATTAGTATTGGTTTACTTAGGGGTAATCGGTACCGGCATGTTGATTGGCTACATTTCTGCACGCCTCGCCATGCAAAAATATCTAAAATAGTTTATGACACTCTTAAGCCTTACCTTAAGAAAAAGTTAAACTGATAACTCTTATATTTACTTTTTAGCATAAGTATGATATATAATATATATGATGCATAAACACAAAACTATTGGCTTGCGTCCTTTTATCGCCGTTTTTATGATTCTTGGCATCGCAATTTTGGGACAAGTAATTTTGTCTAATGCCAGTCAAGAAGCGCAAGCAGCTTATCCTTATGGTTGTGTAACTCAAGCTTGTCGCGATGCGGCTGACCGTGCTAGCGCTTCTGAGGCCGCCGCCAATGCTGCCGCCGCCAATGCTAACAGTCTGAGCGGGGAAGTAGCTAGATTAAACGCCGAAATCGCCGCTCTAGAAGATGAAATCGCCAAAAATCAAGCTGTCGCCGAAGATTTATCAGCCCAAATTAATCTGAATCAAGAAAAGCTTAGCCTCCAGCAAGCCGCTCTCGCCAAACTTTTGGTAGGGATTCATTTTGAAAGTAATCCCGATGCTATCACGATGCTAGCTAGCAGCAACTCACTTGGTGATTTTGCTGAAAAACAATCTCGCCAAACCACCGCCAAGACTCAAATTGCATTATCATCTGAAGCCATTCGCGAGCTCAAGGCCGAGCTAGAGAAACAGAAGCAAAGTGTTGATGCGTTAATTCAGGCCGCTGAGCTTGGTCGTACCGAAGCCGCTAATAAGCGCAATGAGCAACAGGCACTCATCGCTAAATACAATAATGACGCCGAAGCTTACGCACGAGACTCTGAAGCGGCTCGCCAAACTATGCAGCGTGAAATCGCCGCCGAAATCGCTCGTTACAACAGCGGCGGTGTAGTTGGTGAAGGCTACAACTCTTACCCTTGGGCTAATCGCTGTCCACAAGATAATGTGGGTTATATCGTAGTCGGTGGTTATGTTTGTCAGTGTACGAGCTACGCTGGCTGGAAAGTTCAAGAACGCTGGGGCTATTATATTTCCAGCTGGGGCAATGCTTATAGCTGGGGCGCAAGTGCTAGCCGCGCAGGTTTTGTAGTTAATGATACGCCAGCTCCGCACACAGTCGCCTACAGCACAGCTGGGATTTATGGCCACGTCATGTGGGTCGAAAGCGTTAACGCTAATGGTACGATCAATTTAAGCGAATATAATAATACCGCCAGCTCGCGCAGTGGCTTACCAGGCGATTTTGGCGCACGTTATAACGTAAACCCGTCTCAGTATCGTTATATTCACTTTGACCAGCGACTCTGGTAGTGCTATAATACATACTATATGGTAGAAAAATGGGAAGAAAGAAAAGTCAGCCTTGGCGGCGCGATTATTGGTGCAGTAATCACGTTAGCTATTGGTGTTGTCGTCGGTCTAAACTGGGAAACGGTTGCTAACCGATTCTTACCTTATCTTGGTTTCAAAACCAATGTCACTACCACAAGCGATTGGAGTGCACTGGATGAAGTTTATTCCGCGCTGCTTAATAATTACGATGGCGTCATTGATAAGTCTGAACTGATCGAGGGAGCTAAAAAAGGCTTAGTAGCGGCAATTGGCGATACTTACACGGTTTACATGACCAAAGAAGAAGCCGAGGAATATAATGCCGCTCTCCATGGCAATGTTGGCGCCGGTATCGGCGTTGAAATGGCACTTCGTGATGGTTATGTACGCGTCTTACGCACCTTGCCAGATAACCCAGCCGGCAAGGCTGGCGTCCAGGCTGGAGATATAATTTATAAAATCAACGACGAAGATGTTCATGATAAAACTTCCGACTATATCGCCTCAAAGCTACAAGGTGAGAAGGGCACCAGGGTTAAGCTGACTGTGCTACGTGGTAGTGAAGAAAAAACTTTCGATTTAGTGCGTGAAGAGATTAATAATGTTTCAGCATATGTCACTTACGACGGCAATACCGCTATTATTACAATTACTCGCTTTGATAACGACACTGGTACTTTAGTACAAAAAATTGTCAATGATGATTTTAGTAAGCACAATATTAATAAAGTCATTCTAGACTTGCGCAATAACGGTGGCGGCTACGTTAGCGCAGCCAAAGACCTACTTTCGCTCTGGATTGATGGCGAGAATATTCTAATTCAGCGTAGTCGTAACGAACAAGAAGAAACCACCAAAGCCAACCGTGGCCAAGCCAAACTCGCCAATGTGGAAACAATTGTCTTGGTGAATGGCGGTACCGCCTCTGCCTCTGAGATCGTTGCCGGTGCTTTACAAGACTATAATAAAGCTACTATCCTGGGCGAACAGACTTACGGTAAAGGTGTTGTTCAAACTCTCATGAAACTTTCTAACGGCACTATGCTAAAAGTCACGACCACTAGTTGGTACACGCCAAAGGGTACTAGTATTAATGGCAATGGTATTACACCAGATGTCGAAGTTGAGCGCAGCTATGATGATATTAATCATAGTCGTGATCCGCAACTTGATGCCGCCAAAAAGCTAAATCGCTAATTGAGTTTTCGGCATAGAAAGCTGCGTGTTATAAATACATTTCTAAAGGCGAATCACTAGCCAAAACTATCTTTGCATGCTATACTTTAGATATGATTAAAGTATACACTACTCCAACTTGCATTTATTGCCACGCTCTCATGGAATGGCTTGACGAGCAGGGCATCAAATATGAAGAGATTGATGCCAGCAATATGCCTGGCATTACCGCCGTGCCAGTTACCGAAATCAATGGCGAGCAGATCATCGGTTTTGATCGACCCGCCATCAAAAAAGCACTGGCGGCTATTGACAATACTAAAGCATAATTCATAGCCGATAGGAGCCGCGCAATGCGACTTCTACCTGGTAGCGCTAGTACAAAATGAATCGCCCATCATCAAAGAACCAAGAACCTCAGGTTTTACCACCCGTGAAGAAACCGGCCTTGGTTTTGGTGCATGGTTTTCGCGGTTCGCCAATTGGCCTAGATGCAATTGCGCAGACACTGCGTCAAAGTGGCTACGAAGTTTATATACCCGCCATACCACCATTTGGAAATTCACAAAAGCTCGCCACTTACACCCCCGCATCTTACGCCGATTTCTTAGCTAAATATGTCAAACGACAAAAACTTGACCACCCAGTTTTGATTGGCCATTCAATGGGGTCCTTGGTAGTTGCTAGTGCATTACAGAAATACCCACAGCTCTTCGCCAAAAAAGCCGTTTTAATGTCACCAATCTCCAAGCGTACCGCCGCGCCGTTTCGTTTGGTGGCACCGCTTTCTGGCTTAGCGCCCCGCCGGATGGTAGATTATGTTACTACCAAGTTTCTCTTCGTACCCAAAAAAGACAAAGTACTTTTTCACAATACTCTAGTAATTACGCATCAATGCAGTCAGGATCATCCGCCGCTACGTCGTGAAGTTTTACGATCAGCTAGTTTTTCTACCCATTATGCTATTACCGACTTTTATCTCCGGCAAGATTTATTGTTGCTAGCGGGCGCGCAAGATCGTCTCATTAGCCAGCAACAGACTACTACTGCCGCTGCCAAACTGCAAGCGCAAACTCTCTTCCTGCCACACACCGGGCATCTACATAATTATGAGCAGCCCCAAGAGACTGCACAGGCTATCGTTGAGTTTTTACAAAATTCTTAACGCCCCTCAAGGTATCAAATTTTGAATACCGAGTGCCACATCTTATGATATTTTAACGCATCTTACGGTGGCCAAACCGGCGGCGTCGATAACTCACGGTCTTGCCCTTTAGTACAATTGCTTCTTCATAAATTTCTACGAATCGTTTCAAGGTGCGATTGAGATCGTGCTTTTTAGCAATTTCCAAACTAGCATTACCATATTTTTCTTGCAGTTCTGGATTTTGTAAAATTTTAATTAAAGCTTTGGCGATTGCTTCTGGGTCTCGCGGCGGACACAAGATGCCATTCTTTTTGTGTTGGCACAATTCTCGCACTGCGCCCGCATCCACCGCTACGAGCGGCAAACCAGTTGCTGCCGCTTCAATCAGAACAATGCCTTGCGTCTCGGTTTCACTAGCCGTAGCAAAAACCGTAGCGCTCCGATAAATATCAATTACGTCCGGAGGCATGACTCGCCCCAGAAATCTTACGCTTTTACTAATACCGAGTGCCTGTGCCAAATCTACTAAATTACGGCGGTCGGTACCGTCACCTACAATTACTAATTCCGCATTCGGCACTTTGTCTAGCACATTTGCAAACGCCGTCACCACTTGGCCAATACTCTTTTCCGGATCTATCCGCCCCACATAGAGCACTCGCGGCACATCTTTTTCCAAATGAAAACGTTTTAAGACTTTGGCCTTCGGTTTTCCAGCCGTAAACTTCGATAAATCCACTCCATTTGAAAGTGGTTCCACCGTCACATTAAAACGACGGCGATTTTTTGGTACTAAATCTTCGATTGCCATTTCTGTCGGCATGGTTGCATACTCAGAATGCTTCAGAAAACTCGCCATGTAAGTGCGCAAAATTGCATCCAGCGGACGCTTAATCGGCTTCAACAATTTAACTTGGCTGGTAAGATTATCCGGATAAGCATGACCCGTACTCACCATTGGAATATTATATTTCTTAGCATAACGCTGCGCGGCAATTGCAATCATCTCCGCGGTCTGATTATGAATCACATCGGGATGAAACTTGTTCAAGGTCTTCTTTAGCTCCGGATAAGGATCAACCGTAATCCAGATCCCATGCCGATAAGCCAACCGCGGCAGTGGTACGCCTAAGATTTCTTTGCCAGTTGGCACCTCATTAATCTGGTCAGGGTAAAAAGGGAAGCGAATTGAGCGCATCGAGACCGTCACCACTCCATCTTTTTTACTGCGATGTTTCTTGCCTGTAAAACTCGGGCAAATGACCAGCACCTCGTGACCCTGCTTCGCTAGACCCTTGGCAAGATTATGGGCAAAAACCGCCACGCCATTTGTCATAGGATAATACAAATCCGAAGTAATTGCGATACGCATATATTTTATATTATACTACAAAAGTAAGTTTTAAGCTAGTTTTTAGCTTCCTATGAGCAGTTATCTACTCTTTTATTTAGTATTTTCCGCGGTCTAAATCGCGCTTTTTGATCGTTTCACGCTTATCATACTTTTTCTTGCTCTTGCCGGTAGCAATCACTAGTTTAATGTAGCGCCCACCTGCCAATAATTTAACCGGTACTAATTGCAAACCATTCTGGCGTGCCCGTTCCAACATTACTAATTGCTTCTTAGTTACTAACAATTTTACGTTACGCGCGGTTTCAGCACCGAGCGTAAGGTTATTTAGCCATAGCTCACCGTTACGAATCGTCACAAAAGCACCCTTGAGCTGCACATGATGGTCGCGAATTGAGCGCACTTCCAATCCAGTTAAAGCCATACCACAAATCAGTTCTTCGTCGAGCTGATAGTCAAAATGTGCCCGCCGATTTACCGTTACAGTATCAGGAGTCTTTTTAGGCTTTTTCATGATATAATTATACCATGAAAATCAATCTTTTCTCTTGGAATGTAAATGGGATTCGCGCCGGCCTGAAAAAAGGAACCTTGCTCGATTTTATTGCCACTTATCATCCTGATATTCTTTGTCTGCAGGAAACTAAAGCCAAGCGCGGCCAGGTAGAGCTGGATTTACCAGATTACACCGAATATTGGCACAGCGCCGAGCGTGCTGGCTACTCCGGCACGGCAGTTTTTGCCAAACAACCAGCTGCGTCGGTACAGGATAATTTTAACCCGCAGATTGCGCAAAGCTTTGACTGGCAAAATGATCAATATGGCAACCCTCTCAACGAAGGGCGCTTGCAGACTCTGGATTTTGAGCATTTTTACCTGGTCAATGCCTATGTTCCAAATAGCAAGCCCGACTTATCGCGTCTAGGCCTGCGCGAGCAAATTTGGGATCCAGCGCTTTTGCAATATTTGAAAACCCTCGAACAAACTAAACCTGTCGTGATCTGTGGCGATTTTAACGCCGCGCATACTGAAAATGATCTGGCACGCCCCAAACAAAACACTCATAATGCTGGCTTCACCGCCGAAGAACGGCAGGGAATTCACAATTTGTTGGCAGCTGGGTTTGTTGATACTTTTCGTACTTTGCATCCAGACGATCAGCGTTACACTTGGTGGTCGCATTGGGGCCACGCGCGCGAAAATAACGTCGGCTGGCGGATCGACTACTTCTTAATTTCCAAAAACCTACTACCGCATCTCCGCACGGCTGAAATCCACGAACAGGTGCTCGGTTCCGATCACTGTCCGGTTTCGATTGAATTGGAGTTTTAGTAATGGGCTTGTCTTTCCGGTACATTTTACTGCAACAACAACCGAGGTTCATACGATGAGTTTTGCGCCGATTAACAACAACCTCGAATTTTGGCAAAAGCAAAAGGCAAACGCGCCGCTCTTTGCCAATCTCGCCTGGAATATCCCCGAGCAAAAGACTGGCCAAATCTTAGTCGCCGGTGGCAATACGCAGAGTTTTGCCACCGTCATGCGCACGGCCGAATATTTAGCTAATAATTTTCCACTGAATCACGTCGAGATTTTACTACCCGAAGCCCTGCGTAGCAAAATCCCCACCATGGCTAATGTAAACTTTACCACCGCCACCAGTACCGGTACTTTTGCCAAGTCGCCACTGCTCAACGATTACTTCGCTAAAAGCAGCATGACTTTACTGGCCGGAGATCTATCACGTAATGCCGAAACCGCCATCGCCCTCACCGACGCCGTCAAAACCGTCACTGAGCCGCTCTTGCTAACTCGTGACGCTGTTGACTTACTGGCACCAGCCGGCGAACAATTATTAATGTTGCCAAAACTTTTCTTAATCGCTTCCATGGCGCAGCTTCAAAAAGTCTTTCGCGCAGTTTATTATCCGCGCATGATTATGCTCTCGCAGCCGCTCGTACCAACTTTGGAGACTCTGCACAAGTTTACCCTTACCTACACCGCTACCATCCTAACCTTTCATCAAGATAACATTATCGTTGCACACGGTGGCCAAGTTTCCACAACGCCGATTACTGAAACAGATTATTCGCCGCTTTCGCTTTGGTCAGGCCAACTCGCCGCCAAAGTTGCCGCTTTAAACTTCTTTAACCCCGAACATCCGTTTGAAGCTACTACGGCCGCGGTTACTTATCAAAAGGCCGATTATTAGCTCAGGCTAAATACGCGTTCAGGCCAGCTCAGCTATCCGCTAACAACATTTTGCTGAATTTTACCTTAAAAAATCTCTGTTTGCAGCCATAAACTGCCATTTTTGTCAAAAAACTATTGCTTTTTTGGCAAAAGTGTGGTATAATGGTAGTATATGCCCAAATTAGGCGTATGGGTAAGTTTTGGCACTTTAGTTGGGAGGGGAACTATGAAAAAATATCATCTAGCCGATTTCTTTACCCTGCTAGAAGCCGTTCTAGCAATCGTGCTCCTTATCATGGCAATTTGTGGGGCCAAGGCCGAGCAAACACTCTGGGTCTTTGTGGCTGGAGAGATTTGCGACGCCGTGGACGGCCCCTGCGCCCGCCGCTGGCACTATCCCGACGATGGTAAATACCGCTGGTGGCGACAGTACAATTCCGAAATCGACCAGATTACGGATATCATGCTCGCGATCAGTTGCGGGGTTTACCTGATTTGGCGCATCAGTGCCTTCTGGGGTGTAGCCCTACTGGGCGGCATTGGCATCTTCTGCCTTGCCATTCAGTGCTATGTCTATCGCTACGATTCCGCTACTCACCGCCTGGTCTATCGCGAAAATCGCGCCAACGCCGAAGACATCGTGCTCTTTCGCCGGCACGTTTACGTGATTGCCGGCGTCGGCGGCGCCATTGCGCTGCTGGTCTGGTCCACCGAATGGCTGCTAATCGTCAAGCGTGTCTTAACCATCGTCGGCGTCATCTGCGGGCTGGTCCTGTTGAAGCTGAAATGGGATCGCTGGAGCCAAGACAAGACGCCGCTGTAAGGCATGGCATGCGGAATCCAAGACGCCGTCCGGATATCTAAATCACTACAAATGCAGTGCTGCGCAGACGCAACCACATTTTGCCATGACAAACGGTCACCCCGAAGGGTGGCCGTTTAAAATTTGTTCAGCTAGAGACTTCAGGACCATGTCCTATTGGTTGTTAGCTATGCAGCGTACTGCACCGGTCTGATACCAAGAAATCAAACTCGAAGCATTCAGTGTCGAACTGGATAGGCTTAGGGCATAAACTTTATATGGTAAGCTAGTGTCACCGGTAGAATAGTTTGACGAGCTCCAATATGTTACCATAGAATATACATTTAGCGATGGCCAATCATCGGGGTACATATCAGACCACCAAGAGTTTACTCCACTGTTACTAGTCACCGCACCGGTATAGGTCAAATAGTATGGGGCCTTTGTTGCATCAGTGACACTCACCTCGCTATACAAAGCTGCGAATTCTCCGTTAGCATTTCCAGTCGGTATATGCCACCGGTCTGGGCATATACCTTGCGCGGCGTCACCGGCACTAGGGGTATTGGGAGAATAATCAGGCAGAGCAGCATTATAACCATAATAATTTCCTACTAATAAATGCGTATCCGTGGATGCTCCATTAACTAGTGTATTACCATTCAAAATCTTCACCCCTGGGTCAAAATACGAGCTTCCATTAAAGTTTTTGAATGTTTTGCCACTATTAATCGTTGTCGCCGTATCGCTAAACTCTGTGCCGCCACCATTATAATCCAAATTCTGCACCATCCAGCACCGGTCGTCTTTTAGCTTTGCTACCCAATACAGTTTATTATCCCTCGTATCTTTAAGCTGCTTGGTTTCTTCTAGTGCAGATGCTGCACAAATCTCTGGTGTCATCTCCTGCATGTTGGTGATACTAGAGAGAGTGATAGCATTTGGTGTCGCCGTCAGCATAATACTACCTGTATTACTATAGCTACCAGGATCAGCATTAGTAGCAAACTTAGCAGCAAAGGTAAGGGTTCCTTCAAAGCTAGCATTATTGTTAGTAAGGGCTGATACAGTGAGAGTGGTACCAGTAGTAGAAGGAGATTTATAATTAGAAGTATTAGTGTCTTTGTCCCACTTATATCCCCAAGTATTATTAGTAGTGGTAGCATTACCAGGTACTATGGTAGTACTACCATTAGTGAGATTAGCGTTATCTACTTTTAGTATTAAGCTATAGTCTTTGGCATTAGTGACATTAACAGCCACTTTAGTACTAACCGTAGCTGTAGTACCTTGCGTGGCAGTAGTAGTCATACTTGGTGTAGTAATAGTAAGTGAGGCAGTAGTACTAGCTGCAGAACATTCTCCATTGAACCAACTTATTAGACCGGATAGATTGAGCAGACAGCTGATGCCTAGTAGAAGGAAGGAGAAGCCACACAGTAAGGCAAGACTAGATCCTTCTTGTTTCTTTCTACAAAAGGTATGGGCGCAAGACTTAACGCAAGGAATACTATATAGCACATTAGACTTTACATTCTTCATCTTGTTATTATCACCATAAGTATTAGTATTATTACTTATTGATAATAATAGTGGAATACTATGAAGCTTATTCTGGATACTATTATTACTACTATCAGTAGAAGTGGAAGATTCTGCCATAGTCTTTCTCCAGTGTTTAAAGTTAATATGTCTTTTGCGTTGCATCTTTGCGCCCTCCTTTCGTAGGTTGTTGTATATATACTTTTACCCAAGATGCACATTTTTTTAAGTATCAAAAAAGTAATAGAGTGAGAAAAGCATAACAAAAACTATGTTTAATTCCAATTTAACGACCAACTTATTTAAAAACCTAAAGTTAGTAGAATTAAATTAGATTCCAGTACTTAGTTTTATTAACTTTCCCATGATACAAAAATGGCACCACGAGCATGGTGTTTCGACCTTTTATCACTATAGGCATTAGCAGTATATACTGTCAACAACTATGGCGGCTCATGGTGCCATTGCTATTGTTGACAAATATATAAACTAACACGCTAATGCGTCTAACTTGTGATAAAAATGGTCGAAACATTTTTATTATATCACACATCCTTCCAGTATAATTGACTTTCTATTTGCAAACTTACATATCACCAATTTTTCCACAACAAGATCGCACTGTAGTCTAAGGTTTTAAGAACTGCTACAAAAATCTATAAGATCGTAAATCGGCCCATGCTTACTATTGCTTTTCAGCTAGATTTTGATGCTCCTGGATTGCCAGCTTGTAGGCCTTAATCAATTTCTGAATTTGCTTTGATTGCGTTGCGTCTTGGCGGTGCGCTAGCATAATTTTACTCATTTTCGCAATTTGCTCTGCCGGCAAATTATCCAGTGTAATCGCCATTGCTACTGCTTCCGGACCATTTGATAAAACATAGCTGCCCGCCGGTACGATTTCCGCCATCGCCGGATCACAAAAGAATACCGGCAAACCCATCGCTTCGGCTTCTAGCAGTGTCATGCCCTGAGTATCAAAATTGTACGAAGCCATAATACTAAGATGCGACTCAGCCATGCGTTGCAAAATTTTTGGTCGCTTGACCGCGCCATAAAATTTCACTTTAAGTTGATGCTTCTCGGCATATTTTTTAGCCTTCTTAAATTGATTACCATTGCCATAGACCGCCAATACATAAGGACGTTTAAGCAAAGTCAACGCCTGCAAAAACGGCAAAATCCGTTTTTCTTTAGACGTGCGCGAATTCCACACCATTCTGAGTACATCACCATCCTGCAGTTCGCGTACGGTCACAGGATTTTCAGCAAAATCATCTGGCACGCCGTTTGATAAAGTCAGCACTGGTTTTGACACGCCGTAATGTTCGAGCTTGCGCGCAAAATGATCCGATGGGGTTAAAACCACGTCGGCATATTCAGCTTGATTTACCATCAATACCCACATCTTCGTTCGTGCCAAAGTTGTGGCTTGATACTTATCACGTTTTACTTTAATAGTATGCTTGAGACAGCGCCCGTGCGCAAAATTCAAAATCGTGGCTACCAAAGTCTTAAACGGATGCGGCACATTCACGGCAATCGCCATATCCTCGCGCCCGTGCATAGTCTGCACTAATGGCAGCCCAAACATACGTGCCAACTTTACACCCGCAATGCTCGCACTAGCCTCGTAGTGCACATGTACTAAATCAAACTTTGCAAAATCCGGAATTTGCTCTAACACTGCTTTCATCACTACCGACGGGCGCTCCGCAATTACCGCGCCATTTACGCGCAAATGTTTGTGGCTCGGCACCGTAATGACATTTTTTTCGCGCGCATCAAAGCCCGGGCAAAACACCGTCACTTCATGCCCTAGCTGCTCCAGCTGATCTTTTTGCGCCTTGATTGATGCCACTACACCGCCATCCGCCCACGGCGCATATAAGTCGGTAAAAATCGCGATTTTCATACTTTAAGTATACCACAAAAGCGCATCAAAACTGTCTAAGTGTAACTATTTTCGGCACACAAAACATAGTTTAATACGGAGAACTTCCTTAATATCATGCGATTCACTATCTAACCACAACTATTTTCTCCAATCTATGCTATACTGAAAGTATTAAGGAGGAAATATGACTAAGCCAATTACTTATCGCACCGCCGAAAGCGTTTCACCAAAACACCCAGATAAACTCTGCGACCAAATTTCGGACGCGATTCTTGATGCCTACCTCGCCGAAGATCCCACAGCCCGCGTGGCTATCGAAACTTGTGGCGGCCACGGTCAGGTCTTCGTGATGGGCGAAGTCACTTCTACTGCTCAGCAGGTTAATCACAAGGCAATCATTCATCGTTTAGCGGGCGACGACGTCAAAATCTTCCTTAACATTGTCAAACAAAGTCCGGAAATTGCGCAAGGCGTTGATACCGGCGGTGCCGGCGACCAGGGAATTATGATTGGTTACGCCACCAGTGAGACTCCCGAAATGTTGCCGCTCGAAGTTGTTTTATCGCGTCGGCTCAACCAATTTATTTTTGCCAAACATCCATACGACGGCAAGACTCAAGTTACGCTGTGCAATACTGATGAGGGATGGGAAGTAGCTTCAATTGTGGCCAGCTTCCAAAACACCTCCCGCGCCGAGCTAGAAGCGCTGGTCAAAACTTTTATCGAACAAGAAGATATCAAAGGTAACCCCGAATTGCACCTCAACCCAGCGGGTGATTGGAACCAAGGCGGTTTTGAAGCCGACACTGGCCTCACCGGGCGCAAGCTAATCGTTGACAATTATGGGCCACGCATTCCTATTGGTGGCGGCGCTTTTTCCGGCAAAGATCCTTCTAAGGTCGATCGTTCTGCCGCCTACATGGCGCGCCGTATCGCCGTTGATTATTTAAGAAAGCGCCAAGCCAGTGAAGTCTTCGTGCGCCTTGCTTACGCCATTGGTTATCCTGACCCGCTTGAACAAACTGTCATCATTGACGGTCAGCCAGAGCAAATCACTGGCTACGATTTAACTCCGCGCGGCATTATTAAGCAACTCGATTTGCTACGCCCAATTTACGAGCCCACCGCTCGTTACGGACATTACGGCGAGGGTTTTGGCTGGGATCAGTAACACAGAGCTGACACTAACAACTTTTTCTGTCACCAAGTTAGTTCGTCCATCTGGCTTTATTTTTGTTACGTTAGCCATATAATATTATTTATTCACTTGCAAACACTAAGTAGTTGTCTTTTTGGCGACTCTCGAAATTATTTTTGTTTGATTAAAATTCTGTCTTTTGAGTGCATTTTTAGCCTAAAACTAGCATGATAAAAATTTTTTATTTTATTTTGGTGCATTTTCGGCATCATTTAGTAGTGAAAAATTTTTGTAAATTATTTTTCTTTTAGTAAAATCAATTTTTGAGTGACTTTTTGTTAATAATTAATTGCAGTTTCGCAAAAAAGTCGTTGACGAATCACACAAACTTTAGTACCATTGTATTAAGTAAGTAATACAATAAGACAACGTAATCGTAGTTACACCAGCCACAAGAAATGACACTGCAATTACAACAAAGCAATCATAAGACAACTATGGAATTCAACTTTACTAACGACCGACCGATTTATATACAGCTCGTAGAATATCTCGAACTATATATTATTTCGGGGCAGTTTTCGCCGGGCGAGAAATTACCATCCGTGCGCGATCTCGCTTTTTATGCCAAGGTCAATCCTAATACCATGCAACGCGCTTTGCAGGAATTAGAAGACAAGAAACTGATTATCACCATGCGCACTAACGGCAAGTTCGTGACAGATGACGAAAAATTTCTCACTAAACAACGCGAGAACCTCGCCAGTATCAAAATTCAGAAGTTCTTAAATGAAATGCAAGAGCTAGGTTTGTCGCGTACTCAAATTATTAATTACCTGCAAAACATCAAAGGAAAGGATTAAATGGTAAAAACTAATTCCGCTGCACCCGCAGCCGCTACGGTTCCACTATTGGAATATCGCCATGTTACCAAAAAGTACAGCGACCACACCGTGCTACAAGATATTAATCTTAAGATTCCTAACAACAAAATCATCGGCTTGCTGGGTAAGAACGGCACCGGCAAAACTACTTTAATAAAACTCGCTAACGATCTACTTACTCCCACCAGTGGTGAAGTTCTATTTATGGGCGAGCCCCTTAGTCCGCACAGTAAACTCGAAATCGCTTATCTACCTGAGCGCACTTATCTCGACCGCAGCATGACTATTGCCCAGGTGCTAAAATATTTTTCAGAATTTTATGCCAACTTCGATCAAGCCAAAGCCGAACGCTTAATCCAGGATCTCGATCTTGACGTTAAGATGGCGATCCGCAAAATGAGTAAGGGTATGCAAGAAAAGTTGCAGCTAATTCTGGTGATGAGTCGCGATGCTAAACTTTATATTCTCGACGAACCGCTGGGCGGCGTTGATCCAGCTACCCGCGATTATATTCTTGACACCATTCTTGGCAACTTTAGCGATGGCGCCAGCGTACTGATTTCCACTCATCTGATTGCCGATATTGAACGAATCCTCGATGAAGTAATTTTCATTAATGATGGCAAAATCATTTTGCAAGGCGACGCCGACAAGTTGCGTACCGAAAGTCAAAAATCAATCGATGAACTTTTCCGCCATCAATTTAAAGCTCCAACGCATAACACTAAGAAAGGCTATTAATATGCTCGGTAAACTTATCAAATACGATCTCAAATTCATTCTCAAAAGTGTCAGTATTTATATTATTATCTTGCTGGCCTGTACATTACTTTTGAATCTCACTGCCTACGACTCGACTTGTGAAATCATTGACGACGTACCAGTCTGCACGGACGTACCGATCTTTCTGCAAATCACACACGCCATTTTCTGGAACGCCTTTTTTGCAATCATGATTGGCTTAGTACTAAACGCAGTTATTCGCACTTGGGCACGTTTCAAAATTAATCTTTATCACGATGAAGCTTACCTTACTCATACTTTACCGATTAGCCGCTCAACGCTTTGGGCTTCCAAATTTATCACTGCGGTCATCGTCACGCTAGTTGTGATTGGCTCCGTGACACTAGGTTTCTTAATTTTACAACTCACGCCGAGTGGCAAAAACCTAGTCATGAGCTGCGGGATCGGTATACCCGATGCTGATCCGTTCTATTATGTCGTCTTTATTCTCACCGTCTTTACACAAATTCTATACGGCATTATGTGTGGCTACACTGGCATCATCATCGGCAACCGGGCCAAAGCTCGCAATAACTTGCGTGCGCTAGTTTGTGGCCTAGCCGTTTATCTGCTTGGCGTGTTCGTAATGCTGGGCTGTTTCCTGATTTGGAGTACCTTTGATGACGGTATCCACGCCATGCTCTTTACTAGCATGACATCGCAGTCCGCCAAAGTACTCTCTGGAGAAGGTTTCATCAATAAAGCGCTCGCTGGCGCCGGTATTGTGTACGTCATGATGATTACCGCACTTTATTTCATTGACCGCAAGTTCCTCACGGACGGCGTGAACGTAGACTAAAAAATAGTTCTTGTAAGTTGCACCCCCCCCCGTGGTATAATAGAGCTAGATTTAATAAAGGAAACTATGTCGGATACAAACGAATTGGTTATTCACGGAATCTATAAACATTACAAGGGCGATTACTATATCGTTGAAGATGTTGCTACCCATAGCGAAACCGGTGAGGAGTTAGTAATTTATCGTGGCCTCTACAATGGTAAGAAATTTGGACAGCATCACCTCTGCGCTCGCCCCAAAGGCATGTTCTTGTCGGAAGTTGATCATCAAAAATATCCAGACGTGACACAAAAGTGGCGTTTTGAGTTGCAAAATATTACTAGCAAAAATGAAAGGGAAGATTAATGTCAGGATTAGTTTTAAAAAACGTTTCCAAGACTTTCGGCCAGAAAAAAGTTGTCGATAATATCTCGTTAACTTTGGATCGGCCTGGAGTTTACGGCTTGCTCGGTACTAATGGCGCCGGTAAGACCACCACTATCCGCATGTTGCTTGGAATCATCACCAAAGACAGTGGCGAAATCACTTGGAATGACGAGCCGGTCTCACGCAAAGATGTTAACTTTGGTTATCTGCCAGAAGAGCGTGGAGTCTATCCAAAAGTCAAAATCTACGATCAACTGATGTATTTTGCTGAACTTAAGGGCATGGATAAAGTCGCTGCCGACAAGTCTATCCGCGAACTCGCACGCAAGCTTAAAGTTACCGAATATCTACCCGTTACAGCCGAGAAACTCTCAAAAGGTAATCAACAGAAGATTCAATTTCTCACGGCAATCCTACATCATCCGGATTTAGTGGTGCTAGATGAACCTTTTAGCGGGCTTGACCCAGTGAATACTAGTATTATTAAGGACATCATCATTGAGCTAGTTAACCAAGGCAAATATGTGATTATGTCGGCTCATCAAATGTCAACCATTGAAGAATTTTGTAGCAACATTTTGATTCTTAATAAAGGTAAGACTGTTTTACAGGGCAATCTTAGAGAGATTAAAGCCACTTATCCAGCTTCACGCGTCCAAGTTGATACCGAACAAGATATTAGCGCAATCATTAAAGCCGCTAAGCTCAAGGTTGAAAACGCCCATGATTTTCAGTATGTTATTAAGATTTCTGATGCCAAAGTGGCACATGATTTACTACAAAAATTAGTGGCACAAAAAATTACCATTAATCGTTTTGAGATTATGAAACCAACTCTCAATGATATTTTTATCGAAAAAGTTGGCGCCAAGGCTTTAGTTGAGCAAGAACAGGAGCAAATACAAGAATTAGGAGCACAAAAATGAAAGATATTTTTACCGTTGCCAAATTTACTGCCAAGGATATGCTGGGCCGCAAATCTTTTCGCTTTTCAACTTTGTTTATTTTGATACTAATTGTACTTGGCTGCAACATCCCTAACTTTATGAATGCCTTAAGTGGCGGCGAAGGCTTTGAAGATACCGTCATGATTGTCGATACTGATCAGGTTTTCGACAATCAGCTTGATACTCTAAGTGAGGTTGAAGATCTCGGCGTCAAAGTTGAGGTCACCAACGATAGTTACGATACTATTAAGCAGAAAATCATCGACGGCGATATTACCTCGGCCATTATTGTTAAGCCTACCGACACTACGCCAGAGCTGCAATACGTCGTAAAAAACACCGCTACCGCCAGCAATATTTCACCTACGTTGCTCAGCAGTTTAAGTTATCTCTATACTAATATTCAAGCTAGTAAACTCGGCCTCAGTGCCAAGCAAATTCAATCAATGATGCCAAACTTCAATATTTCTACTCAGCAAGTTGAAGAAACCGAAATTGGTGGCAATATCGTTGCCATGATGATGGTATCAGTGGCGCTCTTCTACGCAATTTACTTCTGTGCCTACCAAGTTTCTAGCTCTATCACCGTGGAAAAAACTTCTAAGATCATCGAAACTCTAGTAACTTCTACTAGCCCACGCAACATTGTCATCGGCAAAACCATCGGCATCGGCGTAGTGGGTCTCTTACAAATGATCGTCATCGTTGCTACCGCGATTATTAGCGCCAAGCTTTTCTTACCGGCAGAATTAATTGCATCTATGTTTGATCTTTCCAAAATTACACCCTATCTCGGCCTGATTGCGATCGTTTACTTTATTCTCGGCTACTTTGCCTACGCCCTAATTTATGCACTCACCGGTTCGACTGTCAACAAGCCCGAAGATATCCAAGCCGCCAATACTCCGGTTGCAATTCTCTGTATGATCGGCTTCTATCTGGCTTATTTCACGCTCACCGATCCAACTAGTGGCCTAAATACTTTTGCAGCAATTTTCCCAATCTCTTCACCATTCTGCATGCCAATTCGCATTATGATGGGCTTAGCAAGCGGGCTAGAAGTTGCAATTTCAATTGCCGTGCTAATAATTACAATTTTAATTATTGCCAAAATTGCTATTAAAATCTACTCCGATGCGATTCTCAATTATGGCACCAAACTCAGCCTCGGCGAATTGTTCAAAATGTATAAACAAAAATAACTTAGGATAAACTTAAAAACTATACACAAAAGTTCAGTTCCGTTGTATAATGGTTATAGTTTAAGAAAAGGAGAAGTTGTGGCAACTAAAACTACCAAAACTGCGAAGACCACCAAGGCAGCTCCCAAGGCTACCAAGACGGTCACTACAAGTACTGGCAAAACTAAAACTATGCCAGCCGCAAAACCAGCATCAAAACCAGCGCCAACCGTAAAGGCGCCCAAGAAAAAATACGGCACCGGTTGTATTATTGCTTTCGTCATCGGTGTGCTAGCCGTTGCGGCGTTAGTCGGTATCGTTATTTACGCTTTAGCTCAGAATGTGAGTAAAAACGACCCAGCTATGATCGTAGAAGACGGCGATGGCAACAAAGTTTCTACCGCCTATACAAAATTTATCAAAGACAGCTTCCAGCTCAAAATCCCTACCGAGTTCAAGAAGCTTAATGCCGAAGAAGTCAAAGAGCAATATGGCGCTGAAGCTGCCGAAGCAGTTTACGTCAGCAAAGACGAAAAAGCTAGCTTTATCGTAGCAACCGAAGAGGATGCCAAAGTTGCTAATGACCAAATTGAGAGCTATCTCAAAACCATGAAGAGCGTCTTCGGTACCGCTGGCAAAGTCCTCAAAACCGATTATTACCAACAAGGTAATCATAATATTGGTTTGATTCAGGTTTTGCTCGAGAACAGTGGCAAAAAATATTACGAAGAAATGGCCTTCTTCTCAGTCGATGGTCAATTAATCTTACTCACCTTTAGCGCCGAAGACACTGAACGCGCTAAATGGCAACCCGTCAGCGACTACATCATCAAATCGATTGATTTCTTGAAGTAAGTTACCGACTAGCTCAAAAAGTCTCCTCTCTAACGGGGAGACTTTTTGTCGTAACCTCTGGCTGCCTAACAGCTCTGTCCTTTGTTGCGATTTTTGGCTTCTTGTGTTATGGTAAATATAAGTTATGGGAAAAGTATACGCGGCGATTGATCTAAAATCTTTTTACGCTTCAGTGGAATGCGCGGAGCGAGGGCTGGATCCACTGACCACTAACCTCGTAGTTGCCAACGCCGAGCGCACCGAGAAAACCATTTGTCTAGCCATTTCACCATCACTAAAATCTTACGGACTACCTGGACGTGCCCGACTTTTTGAAGTTAACCAAAAAGTTTACGATATTAATTATAGCCGCAAACTTGCTGCGCCCGAGCATCGTTTTATCGGTAAGTCTATTAATAATGAACGACTCTTACAACACCCCGAATTAGAACTGAGTTTCTTGATCGCTCCACCACGTATGAGTAAATATGTCGAAGTAAGCCAAAAAATTTACGACGTTTATTTACAGTTTTTGGCGCCAGATGATATTTTTGCGTATTCAATTGACGAAATTTTTTGCGATCTCACTAGCTATCTCAAAATGTATCAATCGTCCGCTCGTGATTTGGTCACCAAAATTATTACTGCAGTTTACCAAACTACAGGCATCACAGCAACCGCTGGCATCGGCACAAATATGTACTTAGCCAAAATTGCCATGGACATTCTCGCCAAACATGCGCAACCTAATGCGCTAGGCGTGCGCATTGCCGAACTTGACGAAATGAGTTACCGCGAGCAACTTTGGCATCATCAGCCGATCACGGACTTTTGGCGCATCGGCCCCGGTACCGCCAAGCGTTTGCGGAAGAATTTTATGTATACTATGGGCGACGTAGCAAGATGCTCACTGAACAACGAAGATCTACTTTACAAAACTTTTGGCGTCAATGCCGAATTATTAATCGACCATGCTTGGGGCTATGAATCGGTTGAAATTACCGATGCTAAACGCCACATCCCCAAAAGCAAAAGTCTGAATCACAGCCAAGTGCTTGCAAAACCGTATGACTTTGCACAAGCACGCACCATTGTTGACGAAATGTCCGAAGTGATTACCCTAGAAATGATGGGCAAAAATTTCACCACTGATCAATTAGTGCTACATATTTCTTACGACGTCAGTAGCATGAGTAAAATCAACTTACATCCCGACATTCCAATTACCAAAGATCGCCATGGCCGCAACAAACCTAAATCCGCCCACGGCACTTGGCGGTTAAATCAGCATAGTGATTTGCTGCAAGAAATTCGTGCCGGTTTTTTGGAGCTTTACGACCAATACGTTTGTCCGGATTTTTCCGTACGCAAAGTTTCACTAACCGTGGCCAATCTACATACTAATCACACCCATGTTCCACGTTTAGTGCAAACTAGTCTGTTTGATAATACCAAGACTATTTCTTCTATGCATGCTAATTCCTCCAAACATATGCAGACTTCATACGGCACTGCCATACCTACACCCCAGAAAACCACCGAACAACAGCGCAACTTGCAAATCGCTCTCACCGCCATTCGCCAAAAATATGGCAAGAATGCCATACTGCGTGGTGCCAACTTCGCCGATGGCGCGACCGGCCGACAGCGTAATCATCAAATTGGCGGGCATCAGGAGTAGGGAATAACTATGGTAAAATTTGATTGCCCAGAACAAGTAACTATACCGGGAGCAAAATATGGCTACATCTAAATACGATGACATTATTCATCTTAACCGCCCAATCTCCCAGAAGTATCCGCACATGAGCGCCGCTGGACGTGCAGCCCAATTTGCGCCCTACAAAACCATCACGATTTACCACGACCAGATTGACGAAGTGGAAAATAATCGCGCTGCTTTTTGCGAGCATGAAATTATTCCAGACGAAGATTATTTTGAGTATACGGAAGATTTTGGCGGCGAAGTAGTGCTTGATGACCTCAACGATATCAATACTGCGGAAAATCTTGATGGCATGGCAGAGTTTGATGACCCGGATCATTACAGCCAAACACTTGATGATGACGTAGAGAATCTTGACAATTCTAATACCCAAGCACTATAATTGAACTAGTAGAATAACCCAACATTGACTGAACGTAGAATAATTTGAACCTATCTTCTCAAAACTTGATAAACTTATTATCCTAATCATCAAAACTTTTGATTTGCCGTAAAAATATCAACTTAATTTTGAGGACTTTATGACTAAAAAATCATTATCAGAACAAAACTCATCGCCAAAACAAGACTCACTATCAAAACAAAGCATAACCGAAACAAAACAAGAAATGACAACTTCTGCGCCACAGCAGATCGCCACCAAAACCACCAAAGCCGAACGCAATATTTTAATCGCGTTTCTACTTAATCTCGGCTTCTCAGTTTACGAATTTATTGGCGGAGCCTTTACTAATAGTGCCGCAATTATGTCGGATGCCGTGCATGATTTAGGTGACGCTATGAGCATCGGCATTTCCTACATCCTGGAACGCAAAAGCAAAAAACAACCCGACGAAAAATATACCTACGGCTATGTGCGCTTCTCGTTAGTTGGTGGCATGATTACAACTTTTATCCTACTGCTTGGTTCGGTCTTTGTGATTTATAATGCCATCGACCGCATTATTAATCCCGTAGTCATTGATTATGACGGCATGATTATCTTAGCCGTAATCGGCGTAATTGTTAATTTTATTGCCGCTTATGTTACGCACGAGGGCAATTCATTGAATCAAAAATCTGTGAACCTGCACATGCTAGAAGATGTGCTGGGTTGGATCGTAGTGCTAATTGGCGCTATCGTGATGCGCTTTACCGATTTCGCCATCATTGATCCAATACTTTCGATCTTGGTTGCACTATTTATTCTGAAACATGCTTGGGATACTTTTCATGAGATTATCACGATTTTCCTGGAGAAAACGCCTAATAATATTTCACTAGATCAGCTAAGGCAACATATTCTTACTATCAAAAATGTTAAAGATGTGCACCATGTTCATATTTGGACCATGGATGGTTATCATAATTACGCCACTATGCACGTAGTTACCGCCAACCCGCAAGTTAAAGCTGCCGTCAAAGCCGAGCTAAAAGAACACGGTATTAATCATGCCACTATTGAAATCGAATCACCCGATGAGGTTTGTAGTGAAGAAAACTGCCACCCAGAAATAGGGAAGGCAGTTTCTGCGCATGGGCATCATCACTAGTACAAACTACTTTTTCGGAACAAATTCAATCAAATCCCCCACTTCGCACTGCAAGACTTCACAGAGTGCGGCCAACGTAGAGAATCGGATTGCCGTTACGTGATTGTTCTTGATTTTAGAAAGATTTACATTTGAGATGCCGACTCGCTCCGATAGTTCGTTCAGTGAAATGTTGCGCTCTAGCATGACGCGATCAAGATGTAAGACTATCTCGCCGCCATTGCATGCGCATGGCTCAGTTTCCACGTCCATCGAAAATTTAAACCAGCCCATCAACTTCCTTTTCTAACCCAGCACCATAGGCGAAGAACTGCGAGATGCAAACAAATAATAATCCCATGAAGCCACTTTCATAATTAAAACCAGCTTGCACACTATTGCCACCCAGCTGCACAATAATATCCGAGATTAAGCTCAAAACTGATACCGCAATCAAGAACAATCCAATCTCGCGCAACATTCGGACTACATCTTTTTGGAAAGGAGTATGACCTTTGGAAAAATTAGTTTTGCCCTGAGCCGTCTTGAGGATTAAATAGGCATTTCGGAAAACCATCGCCATCAGCGATAGCACCACCATGCCACCTAGTGTAAAGAAAGTGACCGCACCATAATTCACACTAGGGGCGTAATCATCAGCCGTGGTCCAGACAGTGATATTAGATTCAAAACCGTAGCAGGAAATCGAAGTGTCGCCGTCGTCAATCATTTTATTAAGCGCGTGACCAAACCAACTCGGACGCGTGATCGAGCAGATGGCGAAGAACGCTACTACCACCACCAAGAGCCAGTGTGCCACCTCGGCAATCTTAGCCAAAATCATGGTAATCAAGTTAATATTATGCATCCGTCGAGCCGATTTCTCAGCCTCGGATGGTTTAGTTATTGTTTTGGTACTCATCTATTACCTTCAAACTTAATTAAATATTATACTCTTATTTTATTAAATATTTAACGTTTGTCAATAACTTTTTAATGTTTATCGATAAATACCATAGAATTAGGATCGGAACCGGCGACACACCGCACTGCGAAGCCGTTGCGGCGGTTGTTGTTGTTCGTACCTGGGTTCACGTTGCCGCTATCGATGTTCAAGTTGTACGCCTGAGTACTATTGTTCGCCGTACGCGACCACCAGTAGCCGTTCGGGTTGCTGGACGGATCATAGAAAGTACCGCTGTTGACGTTCCCGGTATAGGCGAAATGTCTCCGCATACATACAGAGATGAAGCCCATTATGCTTTAGCTCAAGTCATGGCTTAGGCTAATTTTCTAATCTCTCATGCCAGGTTTTTATGACACTCGAGAAGAGCTTCTCGATCCTAAAATTGGGATACCGCGGGTTGCCGGAGCTTGACCTCATTTGCTTCCGTTGGAGTCCATGAAGGATTAGCTTCACAGGTTAATTTTATCATAATATGATAATGTTTTGATTTTTAATAAAAAATAGCAAAAAGTATGATAAAATAGAAATGTTTATACAATACAATCCGATAGCAACCGAGTAGTTATACTCATTTTATTATATTCGTAGGTTTAAGACGGCATCGTAAGGTACTTTCATCCTACGACTATAATGGTTGCTGGACGTATTGTATAAACACCCTTGCGGTGCCGTTTTTATATTATAGACAAGTGACCTTCCGCAAGGGTGATATTGCTAAAAGGAGGGCCAAGATGCTACATACTAAATACAAAACTAATTCACCGATGCGTTGCAAGAATTTAGGTTTTGCGATTCCTCTAGGTAGCATCGCGGCCCTGCTTTTACTCATCTCACTATTCTTTATACTACCATGGCAGGGCGATACTACCGTCCATGCCATTGATAATATTAGTAGCTCCGGTTCTAGCTCTGATAATAATTCTGATATCGATATTATGCCTACTGCAGATTCTCCTTCCATCTCACTATCCTATTCTGGATCATCAGAGTTAAGTGGTAGTGGATCAGTTAGTGACGGTGAGAGTAGTGCGGTTGTAAGTATGAGTAGTGATATTACCGTTAATGCTACACTCATCAATAGTTATAACTTACAAATAGCTTCTGGTGTTAGTACTACTGAGTCCACTAATCCTACTTATCTAGCAGGACCAACTACCATTATTCCAATTGATAATACTAGTAATCCTAATGGTATTAGTAGTGTAGAAGGATTGGTAGATAATACTTGGGGCTACAGTTGGAATAATGGTAGTTATAAAGGTGTCAGTAATAGTAATGTTAGTATAGAAAGTGCTAATGTAGGTAATACCAATAATGGTACAGTAAGCTTTACTAAACCCTTAACCTTTGCAGCTAAGTTTAGTAAGGATGCTAATGCTGGACACTATAAGACTAAAGTAAACCTATTACTTACAGCTACACCAAAAACACTTACTACTTATAGTATTACTTACAACGCTAATGGTGGAGACACTAGTTCTATACCATCAGAACAATCCATTAGTAATTATAATGATAGTTATACCTTTACTATTCCTGATACTAAACCCACCAGGTCTGGCTATGAGTTTACCGGTTGGTCTACTACTAGTACCAGTAGTGTAGCTTATCAGCCGGGAGGGAGTATCACCCTGCAGGCTAGTAGCCCGAGTCAGACACTATATGCAAAGTGGAACCAGATTTATACTAGAACTTTGTCATTTAATGCTAACAATGGTAGTGGTGCGCCAAATAGTGTATCTTGCTCCAGTACTACCACTAATTGCTCTGTAATAATTCCTTTTACTGTTCCCACTAGAAGTGGATATACTTTCTTGGGTTGGGGCACAAGTAGTAGTGCGACCTCAGCCGCTTATCAACCAGGCGACTCCATTGTCTTAACGGCGAATACTACTCTTTATGCTATTTGGTTTAATCTAGGTTTTACCCTTAAATCTGGTTTCAATACTATCTCTTATATGGATCAAATGACTAGCAGTATCTGTAGCTCCGCAACAATAGGAGAGTATAAGGATTTAATAGATCGTCGTGATAATAGCGTGTATAGGATTGTGAAATTCAAGGACAATAAGTGCTGGATGACTCAGAATTTAAAAATTATTAATAGAACCATTTCCTACGCAGATTCTGACATAACTTCAGGTAGTTTTACTGTCCCAGCTTCTAGTGTTGTCGGTTTTAATAATGATACTAGGAGCAATGCTTATATATCTGGTAATACCGGCTATTATACCTGGTGTGCTGCAACAGCGGGAAGTTGTTCATCTTCCGGCGAAGCTACCGCTTCTATATGCCCCAAAGGTTGGAAACTACCTACTGGTGGGACATCTGGAAATACCGATTTTTATAACCTTTTCAAAAATATGAATTTAACCATTAGTAATAGTCTTGCCACCAATAGAAATACCGATTGGGGAGTTGGCGATCTCGCCAAAGCGCAAAGTACTCCTTATAATTTCGGTTTTGCTGGTTATGTCGACAATGGATCACTTAATGGAGCCGCAGCTCGTGGCGGATGGTGGTCTCGTACGGCGGGTAGTAGCAGCGCTGCATATGCGCTATATATCAATAGCAGTCTCATATCTCCAGGCAATTTAGGAGATAGTCGTCGTTATGGTTATGCAGTCCGCTGCGTTGCCCAATCATAATCAAAGATTATTCTCTTTGCTTGACCAGACCCCGCACCTTAATATATAATATACTTATGCGAAGCTAAAAATACCCTTCAAAATTCAGAATCAACTCTAAACAAGGTATTTTTATGTTGAAAATTTCTAATGTTAGTTTTGCTTATCAAAATCAAGACGTGCTCAGCCAAGTGAATCTTACTTTGCCAAGCCGAGGTAGGGTTGCCATTATTGGCGATAATGGCTCCGGCAAGAGCACATTACTGCAACTCATCGCCGGGCGGTTACGTCCTGATGATGGCAGTATTAAGCTTGATGGTGCAATCGGATTCTTGCCACAAGTCAACTACGCAACTGATCAATCTGGCGGAGAAGCCACCCGCCAGGCGCTGGAGCAGCTCTTTGCTTTGGATTATGATGTCTTGTTACTAGACGAGCCAACCAATAATCTCGACCATGTTAATCTCAACTGGCTTGTTACTCAACTTCAGCACTATACTGGGTTAGCGCTCATTGTCAGCCACGACCGCAAATTCATTGATCAAGTTGCCGAGCATATCGTAGAATTAAAAGATCAAAAGTTATATGATTATCCGGGAAATTATTCCGACTATCGAACACGTCAAGAACAGCAACAAAGTCAAGCTCAAGCCGCTTATCAAAAAGCTCAAAAAGCCAAGTCTGCCCTACAAAAGCAAATCCAAAATGCTTACACTAGCATCAAAATCAAAGATCGACCCTTTGATAAAATTAAGGACGAAAATCGCATGGCCTTTAAGCTGCGGCGCAGTAATGCGCAAGCCGCGCTCGGTAAAGTAATTCGTGCTGCCAACACCCAGCTTACCAAACTTGATGCAATTACCAAGCCTACCAATCGCAAAATTTACCAAGCCAACCTTGATACGGCACTCGCAAAACATAAACGTTTAATTTTACTTGAAAATCTGACCAAAAGTTATGGCGACAAGGTTTTATTTGATAATCTTAATCTTACGCTCTATACTGGTGAACGCTGTCAAGTGGTTGGTGATAATGGCACTGGCAAAACCACACTCTTCCGAATTATCATGGGCAAACTCCAACCAGACCACGGTATCGTAAAAATAGCTGATAATATTAAAATCGGCTACATTGCACAAGATGTTTACGGATTGGATTTAGCCCAGAATTTTCTCAGCCAAGTCGAGGCAAACCCTACAGAAATCTTCCAAGCTGCCGCCACTATGGATCTAAACCAGCAAGATCTCAAGCGCAAACTCAATCAAGTATCGCGCGGGCAACTCACCAAGCTGGCCTTTCTCAAAATTATGTTGGCACCGGTAGATTTATTAATTCTGGACGAGCCAACTAATCACCTCGACATCCGTGCCCGCGAAAACATCGAACAAGCCTTAGTAAATTATAGTGGCGCAGTCTTATTTGCTACACATGACCAGACTTTTGCGCAAACGTTAAACAAACATAGCGAGGAAATAAAACAGGTCGCACTATCGTAAAGAGTCAGCAACTTGTTTTGTCGCCCATAAATAAAAATACCCTCCGTAATATTACGAAAGATATTTAACGTTCTGTCAATGGTGGGCGAGAAGGGACTTGAACCCTTACTCGATTGCTCGAACAAGATTTTGAGTCTAGCGCGTCTACCAGTTCCGCCACTCGCCCAGAAAACAGCTAAGCCAAACGACTTATACGGACATTATAGCACAAAAAGTTGCTTTATGGAAGAGAAAAATGGCCGATAGCAGCCCTTATTGAAAATCAGCCCGAGAAAGGGCACTGCAAAACAATGCTAAAGGGAAGAGTATAAAATACATCGCAAAACCTCATAATATGTTATAATGGTAAAGTATGGATTCAAATGATGGCGGGCTATCTTCTTCAACGCAGCATGAGACTGCGGCCGAAATCGCACGTAAGAAAGTACTTGCGGTTTATTCTTCAGCAGTCGAGAATCTCAAGAAAACTTCCACTTTGCCTGAAAGTTCCTATGCCACTGAGCGCAATGGTAATCAATACATTGCACCGCCCGTGCCGCACGAATTTAGTGAACAGACTGAAGAATTGGACTTTGAAGCCGATGAGCAAGATTTAGTCGAGAACGATTACGAGCATGTTGATATTAAGGCTCGCGAAACCGTGGAATCGCCACGCCCGGTCGCTGCGCCAAATGTAAATTATCAGATGGACAATAATTCCAATATGCTAAAGGATACGCCCATCAATCAAACGGCTGTCAACGCTGAATGGCAACAGTATCACTCTGCCTGGCAAAATTATTATCAAAACTACTATAGTGATTATTATGCCAAGGCCGCACAAAACTATCTCGCAAACGAAAAACTCAAAAGTGAACGCGTAGCGAGTGGTCGCGTGCAGCAAAAACGTCGCGCTAAGCGTTTGTTCCCGGTTTTTGTTTTACTGACAATTGCTGCAGTTTTTGCGTTTTTGCAATACAATCGCCTGATCTTTGCGCCAATTATGGCTTACGTTTCACCCAACAATGAGACCGTTGCTACCCATATTGAAGCAGTCGACCCGAACATCGTACAAACCGTCTCACCAGAACCACGCTTAATTATTCCTAAGCTCAATATTGATGTGCCGGTAGCTTTTGCAATTCCATTAAACGATGTCAATGAAGCTATGAACCACGGCGTCGCTCAATTCTCGATTCCAGGAGCCAATGCTTTGCCAGGTCAAGTTGGCAATTTGGTTTTATCAGGCCATTCCGCAGGCGATATTTACAGTAGCAACCCTTACAAATTTATCTTTTCTGGCTTAGAGCGGCTAGAAGTTGGTGATTTAATTTACGTTAATTATGAATCAGTACGTTATACTTATCAAATGACCAAGAGCGAAGTCGTCGAGCCAACCGATGTAGCGGCGTTGATTTACGACACCCAAAAACCTATGCTTACCTTAATCACTTGTACGCCACTTGGCACCTCACGCTATCGTTTACTAATCACAGCCGAACAAATTAGCCCAGCATTTGAATACGAAGACAATGGCGAGGTGACCGACCCAGGGGATTACACTCCATCCGACGAGGAAACTTCAATGCCAGCCAACGAACCATCCTTCTTTGAAAATCTCTGGTCGGGTTTGTTCGGCGGGGATTAGAATTGCGCAGCAAACCCGCGTATCATCGCAAAATACACTCACTACGTATAATTCCAGTTACGTTTTCTCTTAATCGCGGATTTTCTCGCGCGTTAGGACAGTGAATTTCTCACCGTTCGCAAGATAATACATCCAGCGATCATTATTGGCAATTACCAAATCAGCGTTCGTCAGCACATTTTTGCTAGCAGACTCCTGATCAATTTCTTCCGTCTTAGCTACATCTTTTGTCAGTTTGCGCAAATTTGCCCCATCAAAATCCCACACCAAAATCTCTTGATCGCGAATCGCATACATCATGCTGCCATCTAGCCAGCGCAAAGCCTCCGCTGGCGCCGTATATTCATATAGCTGCCCATCACTAAGTTCCGTCACCATATGTTTTGTACCTTTACGCGCCACCAAATAATCACCATCTGGGCTGGCCGAAAAAGCATCTGGCAGCTCACTCATCTCTAAGTCTTCTACCAAATATTTATAACTATTCATGTCAATACCATTGGCATTATATGATGGTAAGCGCCCATAGAGTATCGTCAGCTTCCGATCTACCAGCCATGACATATAATCATCGCCATAATATTCCGATAATGCTACTCTCACAGTAGATTTTTTTGGCAGTTCTTTAATAACGGTACCAGATTTATCATCATCACGAAAGACCCCTACTAACTTTTGTTCATCGGTTTCAGCCACATAAATCACCCGCATGCCATTATTAGCGAAACTTTGTACCTTATCTACCAAAACTCGCGAGATCGTCTCATCAGCAGTGTTAATCCGCCTGAGCTGCTGTCGCTCCAAAATGTAAAGCTGGTTCGCCGCGTCATCAATCACCTCTAGCTTGGCATCATTGCCCAAACCAAATACCTGCGTCAGGTTTAAGCTGCGCGCAACTTCTCGCAAATGGACCAAAATCCATTCCATCTTACCATCGTAGCTGACTTTGACGAGAATATTGTTTTCATCATTACTCCATTTGAGCTCTTCAATCGTGCCATGAAATTTATAAGTATGAGTGCCCACGGTATCAGAATTCTGTCGTTTAGTTTCATTTTCTTCCACCATCCCCCATAATACGCCCGACACATCAATAATGGTAGTCTTGACGTCGTCACCACGAATATCTAAAAGTTGCCAGTCCGAAGCCCCTTTTTCGGCATATAATATATAGTTACGTTTTGGCGAAGGCGAATAAAACTCGAGATTATCCTTACTGGTGAGATTTTTCACTTGCTCAGAAGTGCGATTCTGCAAAAATAAACGCGGATAATACAAGCGCGTCAAGACTCCAGCCTTAATCTGAATGTTATTTTGCCAGGTATCATAACCATCACGGTAAATCTCAATACTATGCGTGCCATCCACCAGAGAACGGCTGAGATTAGTACGCGGCATAATTGTGTTACCATCAATCTTGACATTGGCACCGGTCGGCAGACTATGAATCTGGATTAGTCCTGATTGCTCAATACTGCCATTTCCCGAAATCATAAAACCCATCGCCGCCAAAATCGCCACCACTACAATCGCAATCACCGACAATACCATACCAACTTCTGCAATCACGACCCGAATCAGTTGACGACGTCTTTTTTCTTCAAAATCCATAACTATATATATTATATAACATCTTCTTGAAAACTGGCAAGGATTGTGGCAGCGTCTAAATTATCGACTAGCGCTTTTTAGCAAGGGAATTCATTGTTTCAATCCGAAATTGTGGAAATTACCACACAAGATTCTCATTTTTGCTCTTGCTTTTTTATAGTACTTAAAGTTATAATAGTAGTAAGCAAAAACGTGATGAGGAGTTATTGATGGCGAAAATACAACTTGGTACAGGTTCGTCGAGTGCGTCTTCGCACCGTATGACGCAGTCTTCACGGACCCTGAACCGCCGTTATGTTGATCGCCCTAGCAATCTTATTCTTGAAGAGGCCGCTGAAGCTGCCAAGTATGACCACCAGCCCGCTGCCTCTACTCCTTCGCGCTTAGTTAACTTACGCGTACACGCCGCGGATTTGCAACAAATACAACAATCGGCACCCCAGGAGCCAGTCTTTACACCAGCAGAGCCTCGGCAAGTTGTGCCAAAAGTCGTTGAACTCGGCTCAATTGACCGCGAAATGGTCGCCGATAATATCGGGATGAATCTCAATCAAATCGTACCGCCAGAGGATAATATCGAGGAGCAACCAATCTACGAGCAAACCTCTAGTGTCGCTATGCCGGCGGCTGATACGTCGGTGTCCTATAATGCCAATGAGATGGCGCTAGTGCCATCCGCCGCTAACATCGACCCCCAAACTCTCGCTATGGACATTGCCGCTGATTATGCTGCGGCAAGTTTTGGTGCTTCTGTAAATGAAGCAGCCATGAATAATGCAACAATAAATGATGCTGTTACGCCTTACAATGCCGGCGTGGGTATGGTCGCCACATCAGATAATTCGATCGACGTCATCGCTCAGGCTGCTTCTGAAGCGATTGCCGCGATTCGCGTTGCCACTGATCCAGCTGAAGTAGCTGAGCAAATCACTTCTTTGCGTGCCTTTGCCGAGAATATTAAATCTACCGCCGCTACACCAGAAATGCTTGAGCTGAGCGACACGATTGAAAAATTCGTTGACATCGCCATGAAGTCGACTAAGGTTCAAGAAGAAGTCGACAAACGTACTTCTAAAAAGTCCGAGCCTGTTAAACCAACAATTAGCCGTACCACACCAGCAACTAAAAGCGCGCCACGCTTGGCTGCATCTGCACCAAAAGCCGCACCACGTGCAATTAATACCACCCGCTCAGCCAGAACTGCTACGCCAAAGGTTCGGCCAATGGCTCGCCGCACTACTCGCGCTACCGCACCAAAATTGGTCGCCGACGAAGACCAAGCATTACGTAAAGCTTTGCGTTCCGTTGCAGCAATGGACGACGAGACTACCCCGGCCGCAAAAATCTCTCGCCGTGCTCCGGCTAGAGCTAAAACTGGTCGCAAACGTTTTGCGCTTGCCTTTATCTGCGCAACTGCTTGCGTAGCGGCGGTAGTTTATTTCGTGGGTACTAATATTCCTGATATTTCGGTCAAAGTTGCCGCCATGCAAACTGGCATTGAGGCTAAATATCCGTCTTACGTTCCGCGCGACTTCTCCTTGAGTGATATCAGCTCCGAAAATGGCAAGATCACCCTTACTTTTAAGGGTCCGGATCAGGCCAGCTTCACCCTCAGCGAGGAAAAGTCTTCTTGGGACAGCACAGCGCTTTTGCGTAACTATGTGGAACCAACTTGGCAAAATAATTATACTACCACTCACGAACAGGGCATCACCGTTTACATCGCCGGTGCTAATGCTGCTTGGGTGAATGGTGGCGTCCTCTATAAAATCAACACTCCCGGCGGTAGCAGCCTCACCAATAAACAACTACGCAATATTGTCACATCACTCTAAAAGTGATACAATATCTCTATGATACATACACGTTTTGCACCCAGTCCAACTGGCTATATTCATATTGGCAATGTTCGTAGTGCCATTTATCCGTATTTAATCGCTCGCCAAGATCCTGAGAGTAAGTTTATTTTACGCATTGAGGATACTGATCAGGCGCGCTTTGTTGAGGGTGCAACGGAGTTGATTGAAGACACACTGAAATGGCTTGGTCTAGAATGGGACGAAGGCCCGCTTGTAGGCGGCCCGCATGAGCCATACTTCCAGTCTGAGCGCAAAGATATTTATCGTAAGTGGGGACAAAAGTTAGTTGATGCTGGCAGAGCTTACGCCGATCCCACCGACAGCGAAACCATTCAGAAATACCGTGATGAAGCTACTAAGAATAAAACCCCTTATCTTTATCGTAATCACCGCCCCGAGAATCCACCGGAGTGGCGCGAAGGCTTACCACTACGCTTTAAAGCCGACCCGAAGCCGCGCAAGTGGCACGACGAAGTGATGGGTGACCTCTCAGCCGGCCCGGAAGTGCAGGATGATATTATTTTGATTAAAGCCGATGGCATGCCGACTTACAACTTTGCGCATATTGTGGACGATGCTGAAATGGGCATTACGCACGTGATGCGTGGCGTGGAATATGTTTCTAGCACACCAAATTATCTTGCACTTTACGAAGCTTTAGGCTTAGAAGTGCCAAAGCTAGTTTCTTTACCGCATATCTTAGCGCCAACTGGCAATAAGAAACTTGGCAAACGCGATGGCGCTAAATCAGTCAGCGAATATCGCAAAGACGGTATTCTGCCCGAAGCTCTGCTTAATTATCTGGCCTGTCTGGGTTGGAATGACGGCACCGAGCAAGAGCTCTATACTAAAGACGAGTTAATTGAGCGTTTCTCGCTGAATCGTATTCAGAACTCCGGCGCGCGTTTTGACGAAACCAAACTGCTCTGGATGAATGGTCAGTGGATTCGCCGGATTTTTGACGAGCAAGGTGTGGATGCGCTTTATGCTCGTACCGAAGGCTTCTGGCCAGAAAGTGCCGCCGCTTACGGTGACGACTATAAGAAGCAGGTTTTGAGTATTATTTATGATCGTCTCAAGACTCTCGCCGACCTCCGTGAAATGACCGCTTACTTCTTCCAAGATCCAGAAGTTGATCTTGCAATGATTACCGGTAACAAATTCCTCAAAAAATATAGCGAGGAAGAACTATCAGACTTATTAATGCTTTCGAGTCGTAAGCTAGAAGCAGTGCAAGACTGGACCGCCGACAACCTCCAGCAAGTTTTAAACGACCTGCTAGCTGAAACCGGCAAGAAACCGGCCGAGCTATTCTCCGTTATCCGCATCGCTTTGTCTTATGCGCCATTTAGCCCTGCGCTCCATCTTACCATGGCGGCGCTAGGTAAAGATGCCACACTGGCGCGCCTACAAAAAACTGCCACCGCTCTGGAGAACGACTAAAAATGTCGCGTCAGGGTGGTAATTATGAGCGTACCGATGCGCGCAATCAATATGACAAAAATGGGAGCGATCACACCGGTAAACGCACTCGCAATCAGCAAAATTCTTCGCGTACTCGCGGGCGCAAATCCAAGAAATGGCTCGTCCTCTTAGTGCTGGTTTTACTACTGGCCGCTGGCGGCGGAGCTTGGTGGTGGTTGACGCAAAATCCTAATACCGATGGTGGCATTTTTGACTCACTCGGTGGCGGCAGTAATACTACTCCGATCTACAGTGATCTGACCGGCCTAGAAATTACCGATGCTAGCCAGAATAATCTCCCAACTTTCTGTATCCAAATCCCTAATGGTAGCACTGATGGCGCCCGCCCGCAGGTAGGCTTGGATCGAGCAGCGGTGGTTTTTGAGGCCATTGCCGAGACTGGCATTACTCGGTTTGCGGCGATTTATAACGATCCGCCGGTAATGGTAGGCCCAATCCGCTCGTTGCGCCCTTATTACCTCGACTGGGATACGCCTTTTGACTGCACCGTAGTGCATGATGGTGGCTCACAAGAAGCTCTCGCCGCCGTTGGTAATGGCAAATATCGCAATCTTGACGAAGATTTTAACTACATGTGGAAAGTTAACTATATTGATGGTCAGTACCGCTATTGGAATAATGTTTTTACTTCGCACGATTTGCTCTATAAATTTAATAACAGCAAGAGTTACACTACGAGTAGTCCAAAAACTTTTCCGCGCTTAACTCCCGACGAAGCCATAGATATAGCTAATCGCCAAACGCGAGAATGCGCCGAAGACGACGTTGACTGCGCTGGTGCTAAAACTCCGCTGATTACTCAGATCCGTACCGCTTTCACTGGCATTAGTGATTACATTGTTAATTATCAGTACGATGCTGACACCAATACTTACTTGCGTTTCTACGAAAACGGCGGTGCTCACCAAACCTATACATGCAGCAATCAAGTTTCCGATCCGCCTGCCGGCTGCACGCTCCGCCAGGTGGCGCCGAGCGCCGTGGCCATCATGCGCGTACACGAAAACACCATGGCCGATGGCTATCACGAGCAAATCCAAACTATCGGCAGCGGAGAAGCTTACGTCTTCCAAAATGGGGAATTAATTAAAGGTAAGTGGCAGAAAGCCAGTCAAATTGAACAAATCAGGTTTACTAATGCCGAGGGCGACGAAATTAAATTTACACCTGGTCAGCTCTGGATTGCAGCCGTGCCACAATTTGGCGATGTAAGCTGGGAATAATCAAAACCCGAACAAAAACACCAAACCCGTGAAAGATTCACGGGTTTGAGTATTTTATTATTGAAGCAGAAAGTACCCAGATTTGTGAAAGATTCACGGATCCGTTCAGGAAAAATGATTTTTACGGGCTTGCCGTTTTGCAGCTTGGAAATACATCTCATTTAAGCAAACCTTGCACTAAGTGCAAGGTTTGCGGTTTCGCTAACAGAGGTGGAGATTCGCCAAACCTTGAACTAGGTGTAAGGTTTAGGAAATCAGCCCCATAATGTTTTGAGGCTGATTTTTACTGTTTAGAGTCGGAACCTTATGCAGTGACACACCGCACTGCCAGACCAAAACTACAAGACATATAGTTTACGCCCGGACCTATAAAACTACTATTCATATATAGATTATATGCGCTGGCGCTGCTATATGCAGTACGCGACCACCAAAGTCCATTTGTGGCGCCCTCACAAACACCAGCATAATTATCGGTCTGGCAACCAGTTCTAGTAAAATTATAAGGTGGGCCTTGAACTTTTGTATAATCATCAGAGGTCCAGCTGGTAGAGCCATTTAATGTTGATGTCAGACTGTCATTACTAATGGTTAAGCTCATGTTGCGAAAAAGATTCCAAAAATCAGTAGATTTTCCAGCACCACCAGTTGGGAGTTTCCATCCCTTCGGGCAGATAGACGACGAAGCATTAGCTCCATCAGAAGTAGCAGAAGAGCAGGTTCCTGCCGTGGCGGCACACCAAGTGTAGTAACCAGTATTACCAGAAACATAGGCATTAATAGTAGTATTACCACTGAAACCAGAAGCGCTAGAACCTGGAAGACGCCATCTATCTTCAGTTGTATCAGAGGTAGCTGAGTATAGAAGATAATTATACTCTTCAGGGGCGACTAACTTCAAATTCTGTGCCATCCAACATTTCCCGTCCTTAAACTTATAGACAGTATAAGTATTATTGTCTCTTACATCAGTTAAAGTATATGGTCCGGCATAATCTTGGCCTGCTGGTATTACTGTATTAGCACAAGCTTCTGGTGCATAACCTTCGGCGAGTTGTTGCATTTGAGTAAGGTTAGCAAGGGTAATTACACTAGCTCTTGGTGTAGCTACTAGTGATAATGTGCCACCACCTTTATAGTGTCCACTATCAGCATTACTAGCAAATTTAACACCAAACTTTAGTTCTCTAGTAAAACTGACACTACCATTCGATAGGCTTGGTACATCTAGTGTTTTAGCTGATATACTTGGAGCCGTATAGCTAGTGGCACTATTCCAAGAGTATCCCCAAGTGTTATCAGTAGTAGCATTGCCAGCGTTAATGGTAGTATTACCACTAGTCAGCTTATCGCTATTCATTTTTAGAGTTAAACTATAGCTATCTGCATTACCTACACGTACGATTACATTAGTACTTACTGTAGCAGTACTACCAGGAGTAATAGCAGAGCTGGTCATGTTGGGATTACTTAAAGAGAGGGAGGCGATAGCTGGAGTAGTAGTTGTTCCAGTAACGGGAGAAATAGACGTATAGTCATTAACATTGCCAGAGCAAACCCCGTCAGGAGTACATGCAGCATAACAATTATAGGCGCAATTAAAGCTTACTATGCTAATCAAAAGCAGGGCAGAAAGTATAAATACCCTTTTCCCACAAAAGTGGGCGCAAGACTTAACGCAAGGAATACTATATAACACATTAGACTTCACTTTATTAATTATTGGAATACTATGAAGTTTCTTTTGCCCGCTCTGGACATGAGTTCCAGATCGAACCTTCTTAGTGTTTACTATTTTGCGTTGCATCTTTGCGCCCTCCTTTTGTGGGATTTCCTAGAGCTAAAACCTACTTATTCAGCTCTAGAATTTTTAGTATATATACTTTCGGGCGGCACATTTTTAAGTATCAAAAATAGCACAAGTAATAGAAAACTATCCTTAAATACAAAAATGGCACCACGAGCTAGGTGTTCAACCCTCACATCGATGCCAGTGTATTACCACTATAACCGTTGCGGCTCATGATGCCATTCTTGGGTTATAATAGCAACACAAAAATATAAATATTTTTGCTGACAAATTTGATGATGTAAGAGTTGAACAATTTTATTATACCACGGATTCAATCAGTATAAGAAAGTTTTATTGCCACAACTTTTAGAATGTAGTTAGTTTTCCACAATCATTTAATACAGTCAGATATTAAAACCCTGCTGCGTGACTAATAATTATTATTCCTAAGCGACTTTTGGCTAAGTTATCAACATCTTAAATGTCGCGCCTAGCCCAGCAAAAATGAGTCATCTCTCATTTTAGGCTTCACAGCCGCCAAAAAGTATGCTATAATAAAAAGTATCGTGGTTCCGTCGTCTAGTGGTCTAGGACGTCTGGTTCTCATCCAGAAAATCGCGGGTTCGACTCCCGCCGGAATCACCATACTATTGACACCACGTTTAATACAAAATCAGCCCGCAGGGCGTTTTTTGTTATATATGTGTTTTCTCAACACCAAGATCCAGCCCGTTATTACAAGTATACCTGTATTTATCGCAAGTTCAAAAATATATCCCTCAAATTGAGGGATATATTATAATTACAACACCAGACTAGGAAATCACTAGATTAGCTACAAATTACGCCCCGCCAGAATTATCACCAGTGTTCCCAGTATCTCCACCTTCATTGCCAGTACCACTCCCAGAATCACCCGAGCCACCAGTATTACCACTACCAGAGTTGCCAGAATCACCCGAATTATCACCATTACCACCATTATCATCACCACCAGAAATCGGTGGATTGTCATCGCCCGGGTTCACCGGTGGTACATCGTTCGCGGGTACCGTCACCTTAAACTGCGCACTCACGCCACTAATCGTATCACGCACACGCACCGTCACCTCACCAGCTTCTTTAGCCGTACAGGTAATCGCCGTCTTGGCTGCCACGACGCAGCTAACCCTATTCTCGTCTGAACTATTAGCTACTAAATTGTAGTTCGCCGCTGACGGCAAGACGTTCACATTCATTGTGGTACTCTTGCCAATCTCAATTGTTAGGTCGCCAGCGGTTTCAATACTGGCAGCCTTGGCTGGCAATGGTTCGGAATTATTACCACCGTTGCCGTTATTGTTATTATTGCCATTATTATCCGTATTCGTTTGCTGCTTGGACCATTCGGCGCGCAAAGTCATATCTGCCTCAACCGGTTGCTCAAAATCATAAGGCTTATCACCTAAATACCAATCCTCAAACACATAGCCCGGCTGCGATGGTGTACTAAGGCTATTCGGATCAAGCTTCTTGCCTTTTGCCACTTCAAGTTCCGTCATATTGATAGAACCACCATTTGGATCCAGTGTTACTTTTACGATTTCAGTATTGTCGTCAGCCTTCCAACGCGCTACCAAAGTTGCATTTTTATACAAAGCCGTATTTGCAAAATCAAAGTCTTCGCCCTCAAAAGACCAACCCTCAAAACTGAAACCTTCTTTAGTCGGATCGTCCGGACGCTTAACGGTACGGCCACAAACAATCTCCGTGCCAGCCACTTTGGAGCCACCATTCGACTCAAACAGCACTGTACACATGTTCTTTTTACTACCAAAAATACCAATCGCAGCAAAGCCAATTACCGCCACTACTACCGCCGCACCAACGCCAATCAAAACCGATTTAAACTTCGTAAAACGTAAATCTTCTTCTTTGGGTGTTTTAGCGCCACTCGTTGCCAAATTGGCTTGAGAATTGCCAGCCGTACCAGCTGCACTAGCAGCCCTACCGGCCGCCTGAGCATGTGCCGCGCCTGGGCGACGTGCAGCACCACCAATCATGCCCGACATCGACTTGCCCGCTCGCGACATATCCACGCGCGAACGCTCAGCCGTTGAAGTACGATTAGCTAGTAAAGCCAATTCCGGATCAAACTTACTACCAGGCTTCTTTACATTCAACGCTTCAGCCCGGCTAGCTTTAGCATCAACAACCCGAACCTGCGTACGCTCCACAATCTTTGCCTCGGTCATAATTTTACGCGGGCTCTTAGCTCCCGCTTCGTCCTTACCCTCCGGCAGACCAAAAACATCTCGGCCATTCACCCGTGCAACTGGCTGCGCCTTAGCAGCATTCTTAGGTTTGCTATTCATTTTGACTCCAACATTCGGCTCAACCTTATGAAACCGCGAAATCTTTACCTGAGATTGCTGACTCGACTTTTGACTCGGCTGGTCAGACGAAGAATTTTTACTCGCAGTTTGGGTGGCGTCATGTTCGTTAATTACAACTTTGCCCATTGCCACCATTATATCACGCCTAAGTTTAATTTCAAGTACAACATTTTGCCGCAACATTGCGCTTTTTAAGTTTTTGTGCTAAAATAATAACATGAAAAAACTTCCTATCGTCGCTCTGATCGGTCAAACTAACGCTGGTAAATCTAGCTTACTAAATCGATTTGCACGCAAAAATATTGCTATCGTCGCCCGCGAAGAAGGCACTACGCGTGATAATGTGATGGCGCGTATCGACGATCGCTTTTTGCTCATTGACACTGCCGGCCTTAAAGATCCCACTGACGATTTTGAAGCTGGCATTCAAGACCAAATCGAAGACGCCATTGAAGCCGCCGATCTCATTCTGCTGGCACTTGATAGCTCTAAATATCCCGACGATAAAGATAAAAATATTGCCAAAAAAGCCCTCAAATCCCGCAAGCCGGTTTTGCTTTTACTGAATAAATCCGATCTCGGCGAAAGCTTACCGAATGAAGAATTCTTGCGGCTTGGCATTAAGCCCGACCAAACTTTTCGCGTCTCCGCCACCACCGGGCAGGGAATCAGAGAACTCAAGACCGCGATTTTTAATGAATTGTCGGCGGCTGGAATCAATCAGCATCAAACAATAAGTGACGATGAAAATCCAAACTTTGTTTCGAAATCATCTCTCGGCTGGAGCGGGTCCGATTCTTTAGATGAGGAGAGCTCCATCGGATTGAGAAACAAGAGTTTGGATTTTGGCCCACTTAAACTCGCCCTCATCGGCCGTCCTAACGTTGGCAAATCTAGTCTCTTTAACGCCCTCGGGCAAAAACAGCAAGCCTTAGTGTCTTCACGCCAGGGCACCACGCGCGACGTCAATCGTGTCGAAGTGCGTTATCACGGTCGTACCCTCGAAATTCTTGATACTGCTGGTTTACGCAAACCTGGCAAGCGCGAAGTTGGCATCGAAAAATTCTCCGCGCTCCGAACTCTCGCCGCGATCGAAGAAGCCGATATTTGTGCTCTGCTAGTGGATGCTACCGAGCCACACTCCAAACTTGATCAATCGCTAGCCGGGCAAATTATCGAAGCTGGCAAGGGAATCATCGTAATTCTTACCAAAGCCGACCTCGTCGACGATACCGATTCAATCCTCGATAAGCTAGAACAAGACTTTAATTTCTTGCCTTACGCACCAGTTTTAATCACCAGCAGCGAAACCGGGCAAAATGTCACCAAGCTTTTTGAGCTTGCTACCGAAATCGACGCCACCCGCCACATTGAAGTTAAAACTTCCGAGCTCAACAAAATTCTCGGCGAAGCTATTATTGAGCATCCGCCGGCCGGGCTCAAAAACACCCGACCCAAGCCTAAATACATCGTTCAGACTGACGTCTGCCCACCTTGGTTTGTGGTACACGGCCGCGATTTAGGATTATTGCATTGGTCTTGGAAGCGTTTCTTGGAACGCAAAATCCGCGAAAAGTACCCTTTTGTGGGTACGCCAATCTTTTTCTCCTTCCGCAGCGATAATCGCGACGATCATAATAAAGAAGACTAATAGAGCCAGAATTCCAAACAGTACTTGCAAAAATCCCCCAGCATCACGCCGGGGGATTGTTTTAATCTTACCGATCCGCGAATTAGAATCCACGAAATCGGATTTTTACAGGAGCGGTTCGGCAATGCCGAGCGGGCGGTTTTCCGGCAGCAGGCGCACATAAGCCACTCGCGGCTGTTTGGCCACCAATTCCATCATCACATAGCTCAAGCCATTATCTTCGGCCGTACATCCCGGTCGCGTCACTCGCTCAATGTCACCCAAGATAATCAGCTTGGAGTTCCGGCCCACCGTACTTAGCAGCTGCCGAGCTTCGCTCTCCGTATAATTCTGGAAATCATCCAAGAAAATATAAGCGTCGCTCACGTGGCGGTGAATCAGGCTCTCAAAGGGGCAGAAGTCACACCTGGCAGACAGGAATTTTATCAGCCCCGCAGACTCTTCGCGGTCTTTCAGATAGGCCAGTTCGTTCCAAGCATCGGTTAGCCAGTTTGTAAAAGCCATCCTCCGCAAGTCTGGACTATAATCCCAGCCACGATCCGGGCTGTCCGGCGCCAACGGCAGGCCTTCCGCCCATTCATAACCCTGCCTATAGTCCTCGGCACGGAACAAGCGATAAGGAAAGACGATTTTCCGTCGCCTCTGATCGGCTGGCGTACTAAACCGTGCCGGCACCCCCTCAATCACAGTGGCCAGCGCCGTCAAAGTTTTGCCAGTATTAGCAGGCCCAGCACAGATCACCACGTTAGCATCTTCCGGCGGCAGCAAAATCGCATCCGAAAGCGCTTTTTGCCACTGCGCCCCGGGCAATTTTTCCAGCAACTTGTCCGGCAAATTATGCCGCAAAGTTTGCAAATACTCCGGCAGCTCACATTCTTGATCTGCGTCATAGTAGCGTACCAGCAATGGCTGTTCCTTACCAGGAAGATTCAAGCCCACATAGCCCCGCTTACCAACCGCCTGCGCCAGTTCTCCTTGGGTTACTAGTGTCAGAATACCGCCATCGTTCAGCCAGCGCGCCGTCACCTCCTGTTCCCAATCAACATCCGGCAAAACCAAGTATTGCTGAGTGAGCCGTTTCATGTCAAAATCCGACGGCTGTGCTTTAGTATCCGATGTTTTCACTGGCCGTACTTGAGCCGGCGGAAAATACCAACAGGGCACCTCATTATAAGTCGCCAAAAGCTGCACTTCGCGCCTGCCGGCCAGAATCACGAGGTCTTTCTTGGCAATACCATGGTCATTCAGGCGGTCGCACAGCTTAAACGGCAGGTACATCGCTTCAGTTTGCTCCGTTTCTTCACGCGAAGCACAAGTTGCCTTCAGCTCCACCCAAACGCCGTTTGACAGAAACGTTCCGGTCTCACGGGTTTGGCGCTCAGCAAAATCAATCAGTCTCCGGGCCACCAGATCATAGCTATCCTGCGGATAGCGCGACGATTCCCGGGCAAGGCAGCTCAAATATTCCTCCGGAATATAGATTTTGTCCGCCAGCCAGATTCCATCCTGTGTACCGTTCTGCTCCGTCTCCGGAGTCAGAAAACCAGGATTATCCAAAAGATAATCCAACGCCGGGATCATAACTTCAAATTTGCCCATTTTACCACTCCTTTTAATGTACTAGCAATAGTTGATAGGTTCTACAAGATATGATGCTCTCTCTTCTCATTCTATCACACTTTGCCAAAAAAGTCAATAGCCAAATCATAGATTTGACTATTTCTGCCTGCGTCGCTCAAGATAAAGATTTTACTCTTTATCTAGTTCACTATCCTCGGCAGTTCAATTTTTTGAACACTAAAATTATTCAATTCATTATCAAATTCGTCAAATTGTTGTAAAAAATACAACAATTTGGTAAATATGGCATTATTGCGCCCCGGTCAGATTTGCCAAGACTCCCAATCTGTGCTAAGATAATAAGGTTCACATTTTTCTGAAAGTACTTTAGGTTTAATGCTACTTTCGTGTGTATTTACATATCTGTTCTTCTAGAGAGAAAATC
>CAZWCY010000005.1:0-36520 GCA_964633035.1 uncultured Candidatus Saccharibacteria bacterium
ATTTTCTCTCTAGAAGAACAGATATGTAAATACACACGAAAGTAGCATTAAACCCATTTTTGCACAAAATTGGAATAAGCTGGATTTCTAAAGAAAAATTGTCCCTCCGGTGTTAGCCAGAGGGCGGCGAGGGGTGTCTCGAAAAATTATTGCCCTAATTATAGTGCGCTCAGCTCCAAAAGTCAACTACCTTTTGAAACAAATTCGCTCATACCTTGCACTACGATTATTTTTGCACGGCACGGCTGGCGTCATCAGTCTAGTGCTTGTTTTTCCCATGATCAATCCTTTTCCAGGTGACGTCACGCACTAGTAAAGCCTTCAAAGCACAAGGTACGTAAGTAATGAGATAAATTGGATTAAAAAGAATCGCTTTTAGCTTAATCTGAGGTTTAAAGTGCATTTTTTCGCGGCGGATCATCACAATTGTAATAATCATCAAGACTAGATAAACTAAAATTAGTACACCGGCCAGTACGCTCAAAATTAGTGCCCAATTAGGTGCGCGAAAAATCCGTACAATATCGTCTAGCAAGAGCAAAATAACGCCCACTAGTGCCCAGATCACTGGTCGTACGCCTACAGTCTCTTTGACTAAACTACCATGGTTACTAGCTGATCCGCGCTTACGCATCAGCGGAATATAGTGGTGTCGAGCTGAGAAATAACCTTTAATCCAACGCACACGTTGATCGACAGTTTGACGATAATTGATCGGCTGTTCATCATAAAAAACCGCTTTTTCGTTATAAAAAGTAGAAATATTATGCAAAATCGCATAGAGCGACATTTCATAATCTTCGGTCAGGCTATGAAACGGCCAGCCCTGCCACTGCTCCACTAGCCCACCATCCACATAGCAGCCAGTGCCCGAAAAAATAATGTTAGCCCCGTGACGAATGCGGTTTTTATTACCAAGCGTATTAATCATCGTGAAAGTCAGCGCCGACACTGCTGCGATCACATTATAATTATTATTCTTAGCATTACGATAGCCAGTGGCCATTTGGTAGCCAAGTGCATAGGTTTTCAACATTTCTTCAAGATAGGTTGGACTAACTCGGTTATCGGCATCAAAGACAAAATACAAATCATAGTGATGCTTGGGTAAAATTTGTTTGACCGCTTCATCCAGAGCATAACCTTTACGCTGCAATTCTAAGTGCTGGCGCACTAATACGGTAGCACCATAACGTTGGCAAATTGCTACCGTAGGATCGTCTAAACTCTCTACGATTGCATAAACATCGCGCATCGATACCGGTACAGTTTGAGCAGTAATGCTTTTCAGCAAGCCTTCAATCACAGCACTTTCATAGCGTGCCGGGATCAAAAAAGCAAATTTGGGAGTCTTGGTACGCTTATTTAAATTTAGTTGATTGTCTCTGAGTGCACGGTTGGCGTGAATTGCCAAAAGCCCGGCATAAAGTAAACAAACCAACCCGATAATCGCAATCATTTCCGTTCTGTCCTCACCATATTAGGAAAATACTTTTCTAGGAATTGATCGTTGTAATAATTGTCGTAAAATTCACCAATTGGAGTAAGTGGCGCCACTCCATTATGACGTAAGTTTTGTCGGATAATTGCCGTCCAAGAAATCAGGCAATTCAAAATCATAAAAGCGAGTAAGATCCAAAACAACGGCGTACCGATGCGAGGAGGGATTTTTTCTATTAGGTCTGAGAGAAAAGGATAAATAATTTTTACTAATACCAGCCCCATCAAGCCCCAAATTAGCATAATCGGAATAGTGGTACGTCCCTGAATATTCAAAAACTGATTGCTATAATCCCAAGAAGTAGTGCCAGTAAAGACTTCCTGCAAAAAGCTCAGCAGATATTCGACGGCGCCGCCCAGAATTGCTGACAAACCAAAGATTTGATAGTTATTATAATTACGTCGCAACAATACCCAGCACATTATCGCTGCTCCAAAACCGTAAATGACATTGAATGGCCCGTAAATCACGCCGCGATGCAACATCCAAACACCCTCACCGGTAGCAAAATAAGTTTGGAGATAAATCAGAATATCTTCATAGATCGTGCCAAGTATCGATCCCACCATAAAGATGAAAAAGAGCTTCTTAAAACACAAACCCTGAGCGAAAGTTTTGGAATCGTTGTTGGTTTGGTTACTCATGTTGTCTTGCCCACGCTTTTGTTAATCTTATTTAGAAACGTTAAACCGAAATTCAACAATGTCGCCATCTTGCATGACATATGTTTTGCCTTCGGTGCGAAGCTTGCCGGCAGCTTTGACGGCTTGTTCACTGCCAAGAGTAGCTAAATCATCATAGCGCATCACTTCGGCAGCGATAAATCCACGCTCAAAATCGCTATGAATCGCACCCGCAGCCTCGGGGGCAGTAGCACCTTGTTTGATTGTCCAGGCGCGCACTTCTTTAGGGCCGGCCGTAAGGAAGCTCTGCAAGCCAAGCGTCTTATATGCGGCTTTAATTAGCTCACCCAAAGCATCTTCTTCGACGCCATATTCTTTGAGAAATTCTTTGCGTTCCTCGGCACTCATACCTGACATTTCAGCTTCGAGCTTGGCATTCACAAAGACGGCTTGGCTCGGCGCCACCATCGCACGCAGTTCTTGTTGCAAAGCTTGATCAGTAAGTTCGGATTCGTCCACATTGAACATGTAAATCACTGGTTTTTCGGTCAGATAAGGAATTGCCATGCTTGGATCGTCTTTACCGCCAGCTTTTTTACGTTTCGCCTCGACCTTTTCTCGTGTTTCGAGATCGGCCAATTCTAGCTCGGTATTAATTACATCAATATCGTGCTGCGGGTCTTTGGAACCTTCCGCGCGAATTACATCATTATCCTTAAACACACGCACCACATGACAAATAATCTGACATTCGCGAATATGAGCTAGGAATTTGTTACCCAAGCCTTCGCCCTTAGAAGCGCCCTCTACTAATCCAGCCACATCTACAAATTCCACGGTAGCCGGAATCACCTTGGCGGTATTATACATCTTGGCTAACACTTCTAGACGCGGGTCTGGTACCGGCACGATGCCAATGTTTGGCTCAATGGTAGCAAAAGGGTAATTAGCAGCTAGCGCGCCCGCATTGGTGAGAGCATTAAAAAGCGTTGACTTTCCGACATTAGGTAGCCCCACAATCGCAATTTTTAAATTCATAATTATTTACATTATAGCATGTTTTAAGGATTTTGGAAGATATGCGATGAGAACTTGCTTTATAAATATCTCCCACAAATAAAAAGTCTATGTTAAAATAGAAACATATGAAGGTTAATTCGGTGGGAGATGATGCAGAGCTGTTGCTGTGGCCTAGTAATCTAGAAAGGGCAGCATCTGCCTCTAGTAGCCAAGCACAAGCTCCGCAGCCTACAGTTGCGGGCGCGAGTAAGGTCAGTCCGGCTGCGGCAGGGTTATTTGATGATACCTTGCGCGAAAGTGCGGATTTACTCTGGCCAGCCGCTCTAATTAACCAACAAGCACGCATGCAAAAACAGCATAATTATACTTTACCGCTCGCGATTATTGCGTTTGTGTTCAGCTGTTTGCTGGGTTTGGCAATTGGTCCACTGCAATTAATTATGATTGCGGCTACTAATAATTATAACTGGGTGACAACCATCTTCTACAACTCTACTCTGAATGTAGTTTTACCTACCGCTAGTGTAATTGCAGCTTTAGCAATTGCGGCTCTGGTGATGTTGTGGCTACGCCCTACGCTCAAACAGCGTACAATTATTGCTTTGGCAATCGGGAGCTTAGCTGAACTAGGTATAATTTGGTGGTTTGGCTATGTTCAAATTTTACCACCGCCACAGCTGATGCTGATTTTGATCGCCACTGCAGTAATTGGTTTCTTAGCGATACTATTTATTAATAAGCAATATGTAGCTACACCAGACTTATCACCCATAGCCAAGGTTGTCACAATAATTGTTGGGCTTATTGCTGCGGTCGAAATGATAGCCGGAGTAGTTTATCTTTTTGGTCGCACCAATAGTGATGACGATTCGGAATTGGCACATCTGACGGTTTTGCAGATGGAAGCGCGTGTAGAAGACGTGCCAGAAGTACTTTCAGATCTAGTCTTTACAGTTTGCAATCAACAGAGATACCAGGTAATCTATCTAAGCGAAAACCAGACCATTGAAAATAATGATGCAGATAATAATGCTGAACCGAACAATAATCTTACAAATACAGCTGCTGGACTTTTTGAATGTACCGGCAGTGGCGAAGTATATTCGGTGGCGCAATCTGATGTCGCACTCAAAGACACCGTAACGGGTAGCGCAACTTATCTTGGCACCACCAAGGATAAAGCCATTACGCTGGCTTTCCCAAATACTTATTATCTCTATCGTAGTCTACCGGATGTGCTCAGTGAAGATGAGCTGGCAATTATGTTCCCAGCCACCAGTGAGCAAGAATTAATTGACAATCTTACGCCGATGCTGCTGAGCTATTGGCAAAATCATAGTGATCATAACTTATATCTTAATGCTTTCTACAACAGTGACCTCAGTCAGATTCATGGTACGGGTGATTATATCTTAATGTCGGCGCTGGGTACGATGGTGATGGTGGAAGGTCTACCACATGGTATTAACATGCGCGGCGTTGCAAATGGCGAGTTTACCAACTATCTCTTCCATGCTGACACCGAACTTGCAGCCCTTAATGAATTTGGCGCTCTGCCCGATCGCTATGCTATCAGCACGCGCGAAGCTTTAATGACCAAACGACATATTTCGATTCATCTAGCTGCTAATGAGCCTCTAGATTACGATGGCTTAGCTGCGCGGCTTTGGGAAGCTTTCACGGGTGGCGTAGAATAACTTTTGAGTGACTTGTCAGTTGCTGATTGTTTTTGAATGTAGAGTTTTTCCGAAAACACTATAGTTGTGCTATAATCAAGAAAAGGAGAGAGGTGATAATTATGAAACCAGGGAAGCTGATTGTAATTGAAGGCGCATCGGACGGCATTGGTAAAAGTACCCAAATTGAACGCTTGCAAGAACACCTCAAAGCTGACGGTGTTAAAATTGCCACTCACCACTTTCCGACTTATTATGCCTATCAAGGCAAGGGTGTAGAAAAATACCTGGCGGGCGACTTTGGTAAGGTTGAAGATCTTTCGCCTTATTTTATTAATAACTTATATGCCTATGATCGGGCAATCACTTGGCGAATCAAACTCAAAGCATTATACAATAAAGGTCGCACAATTTTACTGGATCGTTATACAACCTCTAGTCTCATCTATCAATCTGCTACTATTGAAGATATCAAACAAAAAAAAGACTTTCTCGATTTTGTCATTGATTTTGAATACAATAAAATGGGCATCCAGCAGCCAGATCTTGTAATCTTTTTGTATGCTCCACTAGAATTAGTGACCAAAATGCGCAAAGCACGAGCTGAGAATGACGGTATCGCCAATGATATTCACGAGCGTAATTTAGAGTTCATGCAACGAGTATATGATAATGCAATGTACGTAGCTAAATATCTTGGTTGGACAATGATCAATTGTGGCACAGCCGATGGCAAAAAGATCCGTAGTATTGAGGCAATTCATCGAGACGTCTACCAACAAGTACAAACGGCCATGCAAGCTGGCAAAAATCTCTAACCAACGCTTTAGCTTATTACTGCGGCAAAATTGTTTTATGATTGTTGGCTTATCTTATGATCCTAAACTAACGCCAACCGCCGGTTCGTTAGGGCAGGTCTGCAAAACTCGTGCCACAGCATCATGTTCAGCCTGCGTCACCCAGAGATGATATTTATACTTCACTGAAACTTGCCGCGCCACGTATTGGCAACGAAAACTCTTGTTGGCTGGTAACCAAGTGGCAGCATCGCCATCCGATTTTTGTTGATTAGCGCCTGACTCAACCGCTAGCAAATTGAGCGGATCGGTCGCCAAATTGTAACGCTCCTCACTAGTTAGTTGTTGGGCACCTTTTTGCCAGGCATCGGACAAAGCCACTACGTGATCAATTTGAATATTACGTGAAAGATCCGATTTTTGATAAAAAATGAGATGCTGGCCAGTATAAGGTTCGTCAAATTCACCTGATAGTACCGTGCAGCTATCGCTATCAAGCACGGCGCTCTCGCCCAGTTCGCGTTTAATAATACGCTGGCGCAAATTACAGCCGTCAACAGTTGGCCAAGTTTTGTAAAACTTATCGCTGCGGTCATAGCCGGTTTTAGGAGCGCGTCCTTTAATCTCCAGCTTTTCTAAAACCGCACTAGCGAGAAGCGTAGTATCTGTGGGAAATGCGGTAGCGGATCCTGACTGTGCGACTGAGTCTACATTGGCAGTTTCAGCTTGGGCAGCCGGCTCAAACACTTGCTCGTAGCTGCTAGGATTTGCAATTACTAAGCCAATGGCAGCCAAAGCCGCAGCCGTTACGCCCGCTATGCGCCGCCATCGATACTGAATTTTACCTCTCACCATAGTTATATCTTAACATAGATTCGAGTATTGTGATATAATATATATTATTATGACTACTTTGAGTGATTATCGAGATGAGCGTTTACGCAAACTAAAAGAAATCCGCGAACGCGGGATTGATCCGTATCCAGCTAAATCACACCGCAATACTAAGATTTCTACTGTGTTGAACCATTTTGAAGAAAAAGATGGCCAAGAAGTCTGTGTGGCAGGACGGATTGTGGCGATTCGATCTTTCGGTAAGATCGCTTTTGTGAAGATTCGAGATTATTTTGGTGAAATTCAGATTTTTATGCAGCGCATGGAGACGGTGCCAGAAGGTGAATTTGGCATTCGCGATCTCAAACTCTTAGATACTGGCGACTTTGTAGAGGCGACTGGCAAAGTTGGCAAATCAAGTACCGGCGAGATTTCAATTTTTGCTGATAGCGTACGGCTTTTGACCAAGGCTTTGCGCCCGTTGCCAGGTTTTGATGGTTTTACTAATAAGGAAGAACGCTACCGTCGCCGTTACGTGGACATGAACGTGAATCCAGAGGTGCGCGAGCGTTTGGTGCGCCGTAGTAAATTCTGGCAAGCTACGCGCGATTTTATGAATGACCGCGGTTTTATTGAGATTAATACGCCGGTGTTAGAAGTGACTACTGGCGGCGCAGACGCTACGCCGTTTGTTACTCATATGGATGCGCTGGACGAAGATTACTATTTGCGCATTTCGCAAGAATTACCCCTCAAACGTTTGCTAGGCGGCGGTTTTGAAAAAGTTTACGATATTGGTCCGCGTTTTCGTAATGAGGGTGTCGATGATGAGCATTTGCCAGAGCATATTGCTTTTGAGAGCTACGCAGCTTATGAAAATTACGAAGATGGCATAGAATTATACGAAGCGATGATTAAATATGTTGCCATGCAGACTTGGGGTACACTCAAATTTAATGTTGGAGGCTTTGAAGTTGATTTGGATTGCGAGTGGCCACGCATTAAGTATGCTGATTTACTGAAAGATCGCTATAATGTTGATGTATTTCATCCTGATCACGCACAACTAGTACAAATCTTAAAGGATAATGGTGCTGAGGTTGACCTAACCGCCAGCGACGCTCGTTTAATTGATAATATTTGGAAACTGATTCGCAAGACTTCGGCGGGGCCATACTGGTTGATTGAAGAACCGCTGAGCTTAAGCCCACTAGCTAAAATTTTGCCAGACAACCCGCTCGTCACACAGCGTTTCCATCCGGTAATTGCCGGTACTGAAATGGGCAACGGCTACAGCGAGCTGAATGATCCGCTTGATCAATTGGCACGTTTTCAAGAACAACAGGCCATGCGCGATGCAGGCGATTCGGAAGCACAAATGTTGGATATGGATTTTGTCGAGATGCTAGAGTACGGTATGCCGCCAGCTTGTGGTTGGGGCAATAGTGAACGCAACTTCTGGTTGCTCGAAGGCGTATCAGGTCGTGAGGCGGTGCCATTCCCAATTATTAAGCCTAAAAAAGACTAGATGTTACCAGACTGGAATAACGCTCAAGTGGCTGAGCCGATTAATTGGGACGGAGCCGAGCATTTTGGTGCCTTTGTGCTGAATACTAATCAAGCTACTATCTTTTCGATGACGCCAGCCGAAGATTTTGAGATTAATACCAATGTCATTCAAGGCTGGCGACTAGTTTTTGTGGATGGTGAAGAAATTTTGGGTGATTTAGATTATTTTGTGGCTCTAGCTAGACTCAAACGCAATACGCTGGATGAGCAAAATGGTAGCATGCTGATTAAGGCTTTGTCGCGCCAGGAACTACAGCAAACTCTTAATCAATAAAGTTGTACCGAGCTAATTAATCTAAGCAAGTAATCTCAGCAGCCCTCTGGCGTTATTTTGATTTAGGTTTAGCTTTGGGCGCAGTGGACTTTTTGGCCAAACGTTCATAATAACATTTTGAACAAATCGAACGATATTCAATCTTAGTTTTACCATCATCAATCAACACATCTGGGCCGTCAATTACTAACTCGCCATCTAGAAAACGACAGCTGCGGGTAGCTTTACGCCCGCAATCGCAAATCGTTTTAATTTCTTCGAGCTCTTCGGCAATTTGCAACAATCGTGTTGAGCCTTCAAAGCCGCCAGATTGTTGGCGGAAGTTTACTCGCAGGCCATAGCACATCACTGGAATATCCAAAATTGCGGCCACGTGCGAAAGCTCATCCGCTTGCTCTGTAGTCAAAAACTGAGCTTCATCTACCAGAACGCAGGCGACATCACTATATTCAGCTTTAATTTTCTTAAACAAGTCTACTTGATGATCGAAAGTAAAATCGGTTGCCCGCTCCAGATCACCCACGCGCGATAACAGTTTGGTGCCGTTTTTGGTATCCGTAGCTGGTTTAATAATGCAAACTTTTTGCCCACGCTCCTCATAATTATGTGCAATTTGCAGAAGTTGTACGGTCTTACCGCAATCCATTGCTCCATAGCGAAAATATAACTTTGCCATGGCTTCATTATAACAAATTTCGAAATTTTTATGCTACAATTAAACCAAGATGAGTGGAAAAATCATGATTGTGGGTACTGGGAATGTGGGCGCAAGTATCGCTTATGCGATATTGAACCAGCAAACTCCAGTCAAGGAAATAATATTAACTGATATTAATACCGCTGACGCCGAGGGTGAGGCCATGGATCTTAGCGACGCCTTAGCGGTAGCACCAAGCTACTTACGGATTTGGGCCGGTGATTACACCGACGCAAAGGACTGTGAAATTTGTATTATTACGGCTGGCGCGAATCAGAAACCAGGTGAAACTCGCGCTGAATTAGCACAGAAGAACGCCAAGGTTCTGCAAACTATTATTGGCCCCGTGATGGCAGCGGGATTTGATGGCATTTTCTTAGTGGTTTCTAACCCCGTTGATGCGCTTAGTTTCTTAACTTGGAATTATTCTCATCTGCCAGCCGAGCGCGTAATCGGCAGCGGCACTGTATTAGATTCCGCTCGTTTACGACTAGCTTTGGCTGAAAAATTAGAAGTCAATCCTAAATCGGTACATGCTTATCAAGTCGGTGAGCATGGTGACACCGAACTGAGTTTGTGGTCTAGCGCCAACGTCGGTGGCGAAAAAATCAGTCAGCTGCTATCTCAAGCTGAACTAGATCAAATCGAACAAGCGACACGCGATAAAGCTTATCAAATTATTGAGCGTAAAGGTGCAACGCATTATGGCATTGGCGCCTGTGTAGTGCAGATCGTCAATTGCATTTTGAATGACGAGCGGCGAGTGTTATCAGTATCGTCATTCGACGATAACGCCGGAGTTTACAATGGTTTTCCGGCCGTGATTGGCAAACAGGGAATTATTCGGCGTCTTGATTTGAAACTGACTGAAGCGGAAGGAATCAAATTCCAAGAATCAGTTAATGCCCTGCGCGCGACTTTAAAGGAGATTCAAGATGTTTAAGAAGAAGTTTCAAAAAAGTCTATGGCTAATGATTGCAATTCTTGGCGGATTGGCCCTGACTACGACACCTGCGCTAGCCACAACTAAATTCCAAACCAGCTATTTTTCGGATTTTGAGGCTGATTATTATCTGGAAAAAACTGCCGATGGCGGTTCAGTGCTACGAGTAGTCGAAGAGATTACAGCGGTTTTCCCTGACGATAGCGAAGAGCATGGCATTACGAGACAGCTAGTCTATACAGGAAATAGCGATTTAACTGATGGTAAAACCTTGGCTCTCAAGGCCACTCGTAATGGTAAGCCTGAAAAAATCGCGCTGATTGAGGTAGAGCCAATTGAAGATGCCGCCGGCAACGACGCGCATTATTTTGACATTCGAATTGGTAACGCCAACCATGAAGTGTCGGGACGCCAAGTTTACACCCTAGAGTACACTTATCGCAATGTGATTGACGAAATCGAAGATTTAGACGATATGCAAGAATTATATTGGAATACCAATGGTACCGGCTGGAGAAAAGTTATTCAACATCTGACTGCACGTGTACACCTCAGCGAGGAGCTAGAACCAAAATTTACTGGCGATGTTGCTTGTTTTGTCGGGAAATACGGTGCAGTTGATACTGACCGTTGTGAAGTTTCCGAGATTGCCGATGGAGTACAATTTGAAACCGTCAAGAAAGGTTTATCGGCCGGAGAAAATCTCACCTATGCACTGGGTTTTGACGCCGACACTTTTAAGATTGACCCCGATGGTTATACTTTGGACACTCAACAATATACCGACTATCGTTTAACTGTGCTGCTGGTTGCGGTTAGTGCTGCAGGCGCAATTCTGCTACTACTAACTTTTTGGGCCTATCGTCAAGTCCACGAAAAACGCAATTATTATAAGTCATATTTCGTGAAACCCGAATATACTCCACCACACGATTTCTTGGTGGCCGATATGGCCGAAAATTATATTGGCAGTGCCAATGGTGACAAAAAAGTTGCAACTCTGATGGAACTGGCAGTTAACCATAAGATTGAAATTATTAAAACTGAGAAAGACGGTGCTTTTGGCAAAAAGAAAACCGTTTGGAAAATTAAAATTATTACCGATAAGCTCAAAAAGGAGCAGGCCATCGTTTTAAAGATTTTGGCCGGTAGCAATACGCCACTGCAAAATGGACAGGAAATCGTGATCAAATCTCATACTGCTACTAGTGAATTAACCAAGCTGTCCACTAGTTTTCTAGAGACCATCGAGAAAAACTTAAAAGCTCAGGATTTGCTGGAAAAAACTAAATCCAAATTCCGGCTCTCTGCAGTGTTGCCATGGCTGATGGTGGCGATGATTGTACTCACGATCTTTAATATAATCTGGGCTTTTGATGAAGATATGGTGCCAGAATATGTCATTCTACCAAATGCCGGAGTGATTTTACCATTACTAATCGTGATACTAGTTGTTGTCACCTTCGTTGTGTTTAAGGTCAACTTTAAGACTGCCAAAATCGATAAGCATACCATGAAGGGACTAGAGTATTCCCGCTATATGGACGGTTTGAAAATGTACATCAAGATGGCTGAAGCCGACCGATTAAAGATGTTGCAAAGCGTTAAAGGAGCCGATACTACTAATGCTGGCATTGTCAAAGTTTATGAGAAACTTTTGCCCTATGCAGTAGCGTTCAATCTGGAGAAAAGCTGGTTACAAGAGTTGGGGCGCTATTACGAATTGGAAGATGTCGCTACTCCAACTTGGTTTATCGGCATGGGTGCTTTCTCAGCTCGCGAATTTAGCTCTGCGATGTCGTCAATTAGCAGCACAGCCTCATCTGCCATTATCAGCTCGTCGTCAAGCGGTGGTAGTGGTGGCGGCGGCTTTGGTGGGGGTGGTTTCTCCGGCGGTGGCGGCGGCGGAGGGGGAGGCGGCACTTGGTAAGTAGAATAGATAGTAATTTTGTAAAAGTATGGTAGAATAAAGATATGTTAGATGTGAATTTTATTCGGAAAAATCAAGAACTAGTTGAAGAGTCCGCCAAGGAAAAGGGCTATAAGGTTGATATTGCCAAACTTTTACAGCTTGACGATCAGCGCCGAGAGCTATTGCAAAAAGTTGATGAGCTACGTCGTCGGCGCAATGAAGTCTCTAGCAAAATGGGTAAAGGCAGACCTGAACCAGCTGTGCTAGAGGAGGCTAAGCAAGTTAAAGCTGAGCTAGCTAAGCTAGAACCAGAACTATACCAAATCGAACAGCAATTGCGTGAAGGTCTTAAACGCGTACCGAATATTATCTTTGATGATGTACCGCTGGGCGGGGAAGAATGTAGTGTAGAAGTAGCTAGCTGGGGCGGGCAGAAAACTGATGGCGTTGATCATCTTGACTACGCTCTGAGTCGAGATTGGGTTGATTTTGAGCGTGGCGCCAAAGTCGCTGGAGCCAAGTTCTATTATCTTAAGGGCGGCTTAGCTTTGCTTGAGAATGCTTTGCTTCAGTTTGGCTTGAAAAAAGTCATGGAGCATGGTTTTACTTATATGACCGTACCAGACATGGTGTCTAGTAAGGTTCTAGAGGGTTGTGGTTTTAACCCGCGCAGTAGCGAGCAGAGCGATGAATACTATATTGAAGGTGAGGATCTAGCCATGATTGCCACCGCCGAGATGCCTCTGACTGGCTACTACATGGACGAAATTATCGACGAAAAGGACTTACCGATTTGTTTTGCTGGCTATAGTGCTTGTTTCCGCAAAGAGGCTGGTGCCTATGGTAAGCACACACGAGGTTTGTTCCGAGTACATCAATTTAATAAGCTCGAAATGTATGTTTTCTGCTTACCAGAAAAATCTCCAGAAATGCACGAAAAAATCCGTGCCATTGAAGAAGACATTTGGCAAGAACTTGGAATCCCATACCGCGTCATTAATATTGCCGCCGGTGATCTAGGTTCACCAGCCGCTAAGAAGTACGACATTGAATACTGGTCACCAGTCGATCAAAAGTATCGCGAGCTTACCAGCTGTTCTAACTGTACTGATTTTCAGGCCCGCAGTCTCAATATTCGAGTGCGCCGTAATGATGGTACTGTAGAAGTCCTACATACCCTAAACGGCACCGCCATCTCATTGGCGCGTACTATGGTAGCGGTCATCGAAAACTACGCTCAGAAAGATGGCAAACTTAAAGTTCCAGCAGCTCTCAAACCTTACCTTGGTGGAGCTGATGAGCTTTAATGTCTGATATTGATATTCAGATTAATCCTGGCCCTGCGGCCAACGGTGAAGAACCGCGCCGTAAACATCGGCGCTTCCGTTTTAAGTCCGTAGTAGCTTTAGCTAACCGCAAGCTTACAGTGCAGTTTGCGGCAGTTGTGCTGGCGAGTTCTACGCTGATTTCCGCCTTGCTAGGCATCTTTCGTGATCGTTTGCTTAATTCTTACTATCTAGATACTTATCCCACTGGCATTGATGCCTATACGGCTGCCTTCACGATTCCGGATTTTCTATTCTTTATTCTCACCTCGGGCGCTTTGGCAGTTTCATTTATTCCAGTATTTAATCAACGCCTCATGGCTGGTAATAAGAAATCGGCCTGGGAACTAAGCTCTAGCCTACTGAATTTGATGGCACTACTTACCCTGGTAGCTTCAGTAGCCATTATGATTCTGGCTGAACCATTGGTGCGATATATTGTCGGGCCAGGCCTAGATGAATCCGGTATGATTCTTGCCACCAACATGATGCGCGTGATTGCGATTAATCCTTTTCTCTTTAGTATTTCTACGATTTTATCCAGTATCCAGCAAGCTCTGGGGCGATTTGTCTTTTATGCTTTGGCGCCGGCGCTCTATAATGTCGGTATTTTGATTGGTATTGTTTGGTTTACTGGCGGCATTAACATCTTTGGCTGGCAAATCTTTGAGGGCGGCATTATGGGCGTAGCACTCGGTGTGGTGCTTGGCGCAGTTTTGCAGCTGAGTGTTAGCTTAATTGGTTTAATCGGGCTAGGATTTGATTATGATTTTAAAATAAATTGGAGAAATCAAGGTTTTCGTTCCGTACTCAAGCTCTTGCCGGCACGCTCACTCGATCAGGGTATCGATTATATCAATACTATCGTCACCACTAATCTATCTTCACGCATGGGGGCCGGCGCCTTGCGCTCTTACAACCAAGCTTACAGTCTCTCACAAATGCCGGTTAGCCTAGTAGGGGTGGCAATTTCTACCGCCTTTTTCCCCAAGCTCACGGAAGAGCTGGGCGAAGGTAAGGAAGCTGAGTTTCGGCGTACTTTTCGCACCGCGCTAAGTACCATCATCTGGATCGCCATGCCAATTGCCATTATCGCCTTCTTTGCTCGGGGCTATGTGGTGAGTTTCATTAAAAATGGTGGCGACGCGTTGATTGCCTCAATCTTGGCCACCCTAATTATTTCAATCTTTGCCCATTCGGTATTTCATATCGCTACCCGGGGATTTTACGCTCATCAAGATACCCGCACGCCTTTTATTGTTTCAATTATAGCGGTCGGGCTTACCATTCTGTTAGCCATCGGATTCACTCTGCTGGGTTGCGGCCCCGGAGGGTTAGGCTGGGCGCAGTCTATCGGCGCCGTAATAGAAGTGGGAATCCTGCTGGCAATCTTACAAAAACGTAGCGGATCTAAGCTACTCGATCAGAGCTTTTGGCGCGGCTTTTTTAAGATTATCATTGCCACCGTCATCACCGGTTGTGTGGCCTACTCTATGACCAAATTCTTCCCGCTAATGGCTACTGATGATTCATTCTTTAACATCTTCCCGAAGTTTTGCCTTATCACCATCGTTTCGCTAATTGCATATCTGGTTGCCGGCTGGTTCTTAGGGTTAGAGCAGGTACGCCCGGTTATTGAACGATTGAAAAAGATTCTGACGAAATAAAACCTGTGCTATAATTAGTTTATGGACATATTTGAAGCACTTATCTTAGGCTTAACTCAGGGTATTACTGAATTTATTCCAGTTTCTTCGTCTGGCCATCTCGAAATTGTGCGCCAAATCTTTAATTTTCCAGTTGAAAATTTTCATCTTTTCCTCGAATTTATCAACCTTGGCACCTTGATTGCACTGCTTTTCTATTTTCGTAAACGCATCTGGAAGATTTGTTGCGACGTTTTTAAGGAACGCAATTATAAACTCGCACTCAATATTGTCATTACTTGTATTCCGGCTGGCTTGGCAGGACTGCTACTGGGCGATTTGATCGAAAATAGTGATTTCTTTAACTCGATTTTCACCGTGGCTGCCGCTATGGGCATTGTGGGCATTATTATGATTCTAATTGATAAAATCCCGCATCTTTCCGAGTTAAAAAATGAAGAACACCTCACACCGGTGCGAGCGTTAATTATTGGCGTCTCGCAGATGTTTGCACTAATTCCAGGCACTTCGCGTTCCGGTACTACGATTATTGCCGGTAGAATTTGTGGGCTAGATTCTGAATCCGCCGCCGAATATTCTTTCCTAGCTAGCATTCCGCTCATGGCAGCCGTGTGCCTGCGCATGATACTTTCCAAGACTAATCGGGTTTATCTAGCCGAAAACTTTGGCATGCTAGCGCTGAGCAACCTCGTAGCCTGTATCGTGGGCTGGCTAGCACTGACTTTCGTACTGAATTATCTCAAAAAGCCCAAATCTCTACAAAGTTTTGGCAAATACCGCGTGGCAGTGGCCTGTTTGGTGATTGGCGTGATGTTGATTCTGGTGTAGGGAATGAGAATGGACGACGAAAGTATACCAACAAATAGTGGTACAGAGTCCACTTTTACAATTAAGGAGACTGCTCAACAACTAGGCGTGCCCGTCTCTACGGTACGGTTCTATCTGCGGCACGGCTTAGTACGCAATGTGAAGCGCGACAAGAATCGCTATCGCGCGTTCACTCCGGCGCAAGTGGAGTGGCTAAAGGCACTAGTTTATTTCCGACGCGCTGGGTTTACTGTGCGCGATTTGAAGACTTATCAATCTCTCTGCCGGCGAGGCAGCACCACGCTCTCGCGGCGCAAAGCCATGATCACTACCAAAATCCACCAAGTGCGACATAGCTTGGGCGAGCTAAATCAAACTCTGGATTTCTTAGAACAACGCGAAGAATTACTAGACGAAATCATGCAAGGCCACACCGATGCCGGTGAAGGCGCAATTTAGCAAACCTTGAACCAAGTGTAAGGTTTGCGGTTTCACTAACAGGAGTGGAGATTGGCCAAACCTTGAACTAGGTGTAAGGTTTGGAAAAATCAGCCCCATTTGGAATTGAGGCTGATTTTGTTGATTTTCTGTCAGCTGTCGTTCTATTTTGGCGCGCCCAATGCCCACCCTGCCCTCATGGTGCCCGGGTTCTCCTGTCCAATTTGGTCAAGCAATGCAGGAGAGCCTGGGCAAATTCTAAGATTGTTAATAGGTGGTGTAGTGTATTAGTTTGGTGGTGTGTTATATGTTTTAGGATCGGAACCTACTGGGCGACACACCGCACCGCGAAGCCGTACTGGCGGCTGCCGTACGTCGTACCTGGGTACACGCTGCCGCTGTTGATGCTCAAGTAGTACGCGTAGCTACTACTGTACGCCGTACGCGACCACCAGTAGCCGTAGCTAGAAGCGTCGCGGAGTGAGCCACTATTCATATACCCGGTATAAGCGAAATTGTAAGGTGAACCTTGGGCTTTAGCGAGATCGCCAGAGCCCCAGCTAGTATAGCCACCAGAAGTTGAGGCTAAGCTATCATTACTAATGGTTAACCCCATATTGCGGAAGAGTTTCCAGAAGTCGTTATTATTCTTGTCTGATTGATAGCCTACTGGGAGTTTCCAGCCTTTTGGACAAATAGATGAGGTAGCATTAGCGCCTTGACTGGTCGCAGAAGAGCAGGTTCCGGCAGTAGCGGCGCACCAAGTGTAATAACCAGTAGAACCAGATAAGTAGGCGTTTGAGGCGGCATTATCGCTAAAGCCGGAAGTACTGGAAGCTGGGAGAGTCCAGGTGCTGGCAGAAATATCTGAAGTAGTAGAGTTTAAAGTGCGACCGTTACCATATGTGCTTGTTCCTACTATATTGCTCAGCTTCAGATTCTGCGTCATCCAACATTTCCCGTCCTTAAACTTATAAACCGTATAGGCGTTATTATCCCTTACATCGGTTAGGGTATATGGTCCAGCATAATCTTGCCCGGCAGGAATTACTGTATCAGCACAAGCATCTGGAGCATAATCTGGAGCTAATTGTTGCATTTGGGTAAGGTTAGCTAGAGTAATAACCGCGGTTTTTGGTGTAGCCACCAAGCTTAATGTGCCACTTGCTCGATAATGCCCTGCATCTGCATTGCTAGCAAACTTAGCTGCAAAGGTTAGAGTCTTGGTAAAACTAGCCGCACTATTGGATAGAGCAGGGGTAGCTAATGTCTGCGCTGTAGTACTAGGCGCAGTATAATTACTAGCATTATCCCACTTATATCCCCAAGTATTATCGGTTGTAGCATTACCAGCTACAATAGTAGTACTACCACTAGTTAAATTAGTTTTATCCATTTTTAGGGTTAAACTATAGCTAGAAGAATTACCTACACTTACCGTCACATTAGTACTTACCGTAGCAGTACTACCTGGAGTGACGGCGGAGCTAGCCATACTACTATTACTTAGGGAGAGGGAAGCAGTGGCTGGAGTGGAGGTTCCACCGGTTACTGGGGAGATGGTACCGGAATCGGTGGCGAAGTCGCCTATGTATACAGCAAAACAGTGACCATGAGAGAGTAAACTGAGAGCTACTATACAAAGAAAGGCGCAAGACTTAACGCAAGGAATACTATATAGCACATTAGACTTTACATTATTCTTCTCATAATTGTAGTTATTTACACTATTAAGACTACTATTGCGAGAAGTACTTTTCTTCATATTTAATAATATTGGAATACCATGAAGCTTAAAGTTAATATGTCTTTTGCGTTGCATCTTTTGCGCCCTCCTTTTGTGGGATGTCTAGAGCCAAACCTACTTTAGCTCTAGCTTATATATATACTTACGCTACGCCTTTGCTTGTTGCGCGAGGGGAGGTAAAGTAATAGAATCTTCCAACCTCCACATAACAAAACGACACCGCAGCGGGGTTGTTAGACAATTTGTAATGACGGGCGTATGCCACACCAACGCAAACTGTACCCTTACGGTGCCGTTTTCAACGTTCGTGTGACAACTACCCATATAGCTGCCCGTTCTTTAATTTTACAAATTGTCTAACATTTTTATTGTACCACGACTTAGGTTCATTCTGCAAGGATTTTTATTAAAGCTTGCGCTTGTTATTTTGACAAAATTTGCTATACAATGAGCCCTAGCATGGGCAGCTAGATGTTTTACAAGTATTAAAAATCATAAAAAGGTGTGGGGTTATTGATAGGCGAATAAGTTTTGTGTTCGAAGTTTTCCAATTCCAATAAAAAGCTAAGAATGCAGGAGGTAAAAACAGTGCTAATACTACAACTGTTTTTAAAGCTGGTGATTATCATTCTAGATCGTAAGAAGAATAATTGCCAACAAAAAATCGTTATCGTTGACGTAGATATAGATATCGAAATCAACGATAACAACCAAACCTATCTTTAGTATAGCTTGTAATTTCGGTTATGTCTAGTGTGGAAGACTAAACAGTTTTCCACAGCCCATGCACCCATTTAGACTACCTGGCATTCATTATTCAGGCTAAGCCCATGCGCCAAAGATTCGCTCACGGCGCTAGCAGTCGCAACCAGATCTCAGCCTTTTTCTTACAGTTTTACTTCTCGTCCAGCTTGCGCTTCGCCACCGCTAGTCGGTCATTATCATGATCAAAGTCATCTTGATACTTTTCATCAAATAAATAGTCCATCAGCTGCGCAAAAGTCAGCATACCGGTCAACTTTTCGTAACGGTCTACTACCAACATCATCTGGCTATTGGTGCGCAAGAAGGCCTTGAGAGCCTGTTCCAGTGAATAATCCGACCGAATATAGTAAACCCGCGGGTCCATAATCTCGCCAGCTTGGCTAGTTTCTTTAATATCTAAACTGTTCAGCAGCACGGTCGAAAGCACGCCAATGATATGCTGGCGCCCGTCAATCACCGGGAAGAAAGTAAAACCGGATCTATATAAGCGATCCAAAATCAGCGGCCCCAAAGTTTCATCTTGATTTACAAAGACAATCTTGACCGCTGGCGTCATAATCTCAGCCACCGCCGTACGCGGCAAATCCAATACCGCCGAGACCGCTTTGCGTTCCGAACCCGATAGCACGCTCATCGGCACCTCGCGCATCAAGCTCAGCAATTCCTCACGCGTCTGCGGAGCTTCTGCCACTACTGGCGCATACACCGATTCCGTCACTTTCACTGGCTCAGTCTTCGGCGTTTTCGTGTCGTTAAATTGTCTAGCCCGCGGCTCGCGATAAGGATCCAGCTTCGGATCTACCCAGCGCGCAAATGATTTCAAAAAACGGTGCCAAAGGTCTTTAATGCCCTTAAAAACTCGTACCACTAGTTTTTTGGCGCTCTGCCCCGCCCGCTTTAAAACCGGTTCGGATTTGGAACTGAACTCACGTAACTGTCGTGTTGAATCCCGCCCCAGTTTTTCAATCTTTTGCTCAAAATCCGAAGACGAGCGCGGCGCTTCCGTTTTAAACTTTTGTCTAGACTTAAAATCCGCTTGTTTATTTTTACGAGGCACTTTTGCAAATGGCTTATCCATGTTACAATTATACTACAGAATTAGTCTATTCGGAAATTTTTAAGCGGAGGAAACATGGATAAGAAGACCTGGATTATTATCGGCGCGCTAGTGCTTGGCGTAGGGGCGCTACTCGGTATTAGCATTGTACAGAGTAAGGCCCAGCGGATTGATTATAGCGGTTATAATCATCAGTCAATTATTGCCGCCGACGAAAACACCGGCAATTATGCCGAAAATATCGAAGGCTCACCCGATGCACCGGTCATCATTTATGAATACGGCGACTACCAATGCACCGCCTGTGCGCCAACTAACCCTTACATTAATGACTTGCTCGAAGAGTACGGCGATAATGTAGCTTTAGTCTTTCGCACTACCATCATGAGCTATCATCAAAATGGTACCGCCGCAGCCGCCGCAGCTAATGCTGCTGCCAAGCAAGGCTACTGGAAAGCTTACAAAGATCTCCTCTTTGCCAACCAAAATGATTGGTACTATTCCGACGCTAGCGAACGCCAAACTCAGTTTGAAGAATACTTTGCCAAAGTCAGCAACGGCAAGGGCGATCTAGCACAATTTCGTACCGACATGGCCAGCGCCGACGTCCAGAAGAAAATCGACTTTGATGAAGCCATGGCAGACAAAGCCGGGATTGAATTTACACCTTATTTCTTCGTAGAAGATTCTTGGGTGGACCAGCGCGAGATCCCGATGGGCGATTTTCTCGACAAAATGCGCGCCGAAATTGACAAACGTTTAGAAGCCAAGGGAATCAAAAAAGAATCGTCAACCAAGAGATAAACCCGCTGAAGTTATTAGCAGACCCTAGCAGGCACTCGACGCCGGTTCTTGGTTTTTGTTGCCTAAAACCCTAGCAGCCGCTCACGAAATCATCAAAAAAGCCCCAACCAATTAGGATTAATTGACTGGGGCTTATCTTAGCGTATAATAATACAAACTAGAATTTCGGGTCAACCTCGATAAATTCTTGCCATGGTGCAGGCGGGAAATTCTTCTCGCGATGCATGTTTGGACGTTTGGTTCTATTACGCATTCATTCTCCTATTTAATTGCTTCGCATCAGGGTAGCAGTAAAGAGCTAATCGACCTAACCTTCAGCGACTTATCTATCATATCAAACCATTTTCAAATTGGCAAGCATGAACATGATCGAAAAAGGCATTTTAAAGCAAAACCACTAGCATGCCTTTTCGCCAAACTATCCTGTCTTTTGTGCTACAATAGAGGCATGGCTAAATCTCACTCCCAGTTTGAATGTCAGCAATGCGGCGCCATCAGCACCAAATGGTCCGGGCGTTGCACTACCTGTGGGGCCTGGAATTCTTTGATCGAAAAGGTTTCCAGTGAAGAAACTGACGGCAAAAACGCCGTCGCGCGGGGGCAAAATTCCGGCAAAAAGCTCAATTATACTGCCATTGGCAAACTCGAAGCTTCCGATGAGCGCGAGCGCCTGCACACTGGTTTTGAAGATTTAGATACTGTACTAGGCGGGGGCATTTTGCTCGGCTCAGTTATGCTACTAGCTGGGCAGCCCGGGATTGGCAAATCTACACTGCTAATGCAAATCTGTGCCTATATTGCTAATCATGGTAAAGACGTACTCTACGTTTCTGGCGAGGAATCCGCCGGCCAAGTCAAGCTTCGCGCGGTGCGGTTGGGAGCGGAATCTGATCACCTCAAATTTGCCAGTAGCAATTCTGCCAATGATATTGCTTGCACTATTTCCGCCGGCGAGTTCGATCTGGTAATTGTTGATTCGATCCAGACTCTCTCCATGGCCGAAATCGCTTCGGCGCCGGGTGGGATTTCGCAAGTCACCAATTGTGGCAATCTGCTGATTCGCGCTGCCAAATCATCCAATACCGCCGTAATTATTGTCGGTCATGTGACCAAAGATGGCACTCTAGCCGGCCCTAAAGTATTGGAGCACTTGGTCGACGTAGTGCTGAATTTTGAAGGAGATCGCTATGGTGGTTTTAAAGTGGTGCGTGCAGTGAAGAATCGTTTTGGCTCTACTAGCGAAGCGGCGATTTTTGAAATGCATGGCAAGGGCCTTTCGGAGGTAGAAAACCCCTCGGCGGCGTTACTTTCCGAACGCCAAAACACCGATGGCTCGATTATTCTGGCTACACTAGAGGGCACACGCCCAATTCTCGTGGAAATCCAGGCCTTAGTCAGCCCGACTACTTTTGGCTATCCTAAACGTACCAGCTCTGGCTTTGATATTAATCGTTTGCAACTTCTGATTGCCGTGGTTGAACGACGCACCAAGCTCAAGCTTAGTGATAAGGATATTTATATTAACGTCGTGGGCGGCATGAAAGTTCAGGATGCTGCGGCCGATCTCGCGATTTGCCTAGCTATGGCTTCGGCCGCCGCCAGCCGCAAAGTTTCCGAAGATTACGTGGTTTTTGGCGAAGTGGGGCTGGGCGGGGAAATTCGCTCGGCTTTCCGTCCCGATCAGCGCATTGCTGAGGCCAAAAAACTTGGTTTTGCTCACGCCATTGCGCCTGCCACAATTAAAGATTCTTTCGTTATTCCTGTCAAAGATTTACGCAGCACCCTAATTGATTATGTCAATGAATAAGAAAAACGTACCCTATCTTCCCATTATAGCACACTTTGCCAAAAAAGTCAATAGTTTTTTGGCATTTGGCACATTTTTAGGCAAAATTAGCTCCAAAAATCAGCTAATCTGGAGGCTACAATGCGGATTTTAGGCATTGACCCTGGCACTGGCATTTGCGGTTTTGGGGTGATTGAGAATAATCAAGCGATTGATTATGGCGTCATTGCCACGCCGCCACACACACCCTTGCCAGATCGACTGCTGGATATCTATGATTCTTTGCATGAGATTATTGAGCAAAATCATCCTGATGTAATGGCGATTGAAAAACTGTTTTTTAAGCAAAACATCACTACCGGGATTTCGGTGGCCGAAGCACGCGGCGTTTGCCTACTGGTAGCCAAGCAGCACAATCTGCCGATTTATGAATACACACCAAATCAGATTAAAAACGCCATTTGCGGCTATGGCATGGCGCATAAGCCCCAGGTGCAGGAAATGGTGCGCGTACATCTCAAGCTCGAAACTATCCCCAAACCCGACGATGCCGCCGATGCACTAGCAGTCGCCATTGTGCATTCTTTTGCGGCCAAAATCTAAACTTCTACTGCTAAAAGCTGGGTTTCACGAAATTTTGATCATAAAAATTTAGGTTTTAGTGACGCCAAACTCCAATTAACCAGAGTTGCGCCTTTTCGATCACTATGTTAAAATAGTATAAACTAAGGAGGATAAAGCATGTCTAAAAAAATTATTTTCAGCGCGGCCGTGGCCTTGGCAATGGGTCTTTCACTCACCAGCACAACGGTGTTTGCTGAAGACGGCATCATGCCGATTAACGAAACCGGCGAAGCTACACCCACAAGCGATACCGATACCGCCACCCCAACCAACGAGACCGCTGGCGAAATCTCTGAGCCAACTAGCGACGTCACTAGTGGTGATAAAATTGACCTCGAATCCGGAACTAATAACTCCGATAATTCTACCGCCAAATGCGGCGACGGTAGCATCGTGGATGCGGATGGCAATATCGCCAAGTGCGAAGATGAAGAGGAAAGCGACGACGAAGCTGGCGAGCCAGAAATGTGGCCAATGTACGTTTCGCTCGGTGCACTCGGCGCGGCAATTTTAGTCTTTATCATCCTTAATCTTTTTGGCAAACGCAAACACTAAATTGTTATGATTGCCCACATTGCTGGAATTGTTACGGAAAAATTCTTGAACTCCGTGATTGTTGATGTCCATGGCGTCGGCTACGAGCTCACCATCAGCGCGCCCGATGCCGAGAGCGTTAATCTCGATGATGAAATCAAATTCTACACCTACCATTCGGTGCGCGAAAATGGCGAAGACTTATATGGCTTTCTTAGCCTCGCGGCCAAAAAACTCTTTGAGATGCTGATTTCCGTGAATGGCATCGGACCAAAGGCGGCTATGGCAATTCTTAGCCTTGGTACACCGGAAGATGTCCGCAACGCCATCGCTAATGATGATACGGCTTTTATTTCTAAGGCCAGCGGCGTAGGGAAGAAATCCGCTGAACGGGTAATTGTCGATTTGCGCGATAAAGTCGGCCTGCCATCACATTATGGTCGCACCGCCACCCCAGTCGTCAATGCTAAAGGTCCTGAAGACGAAGCTCTTGACGCCCTGATTGCACTCGGCTTTCCGCTCAAGGAGGCTACTGCAGCGCTGGCGGATGTCGACCCAACTCTACCAGTAGAAGAGCGCGTACGTCAGGCCTTACGGCAAAAATAAGCCTTTTTATGTCTTTTCAAAAACGAAAAAGTGTGCTAAAATAGTACGTAGTTGTAATATAAAGGTTAAATTATGAGTTTTACAGATTTGAAAAAGATTGGCGATGCCCAGAAAAAATTCGCCGTCATTGATGTCCGCTCCGGTGATACCGTACGCGTGACCCAGAAAATTAAAGAAGGTGAGAAGTTTCGTTCCCAGGTTTTTGAAGGCGTTGTGATTCGCACTGATCGCAAAAATTCTCACACCGCTCGCATTACCGTGCGCAAAGTCGCTTCTGGTGTCGGCGTCGAGAAGTCCTTCTTAATTCATAGTCCTTTGGTAGAAAAAATCGAGATCGTACACCGCGCTAAGGTCCGTCGCAAGAATCTCTCCTTCTTGCGTGAACGCTCTGGTAAATCAGCTCGTTTGGTTAACAAAGCCTTTGACCGCAATGCTGTCAATACTTTACCAGCAGAACCAGTAGCTGAGACCACCTCAGCCGAAGATGCTGCCGAAGCTACTGCAACTCCTGTAGCAGAGGAAGCCAAGGCTGAGTAATTCTCATACCATTCTTGGCGTTGACGAAGTTGGACGCGGCCCTTGGGCAGGGCCGCTTGTCATAGGTGCCGTTATTCTCGGTAATGCACGCCCCGAATGGGATAATTTAACCGACTCTAAAAAGCTGAGCAGCAAAAAACGCGCCGAGCTTAACCAACTCATTCTTGCTCACGCTGCTGCTACCGGTCTGGGTTGGGTGTCAGCTAGCGAGTTGGACCGCTACGGCCTCAGTAATGCTTTAAAGCTCGCCTGCCGACGTGCTGTGAAACAAGTTTTGGCTACTAAAGTAAGCTTTGATGAAATTACCATTGACGGAACTGTAAATTTCTTAGCTGATACGCCATTGTCAGAGCGCGTGACGGTTTTGAAGAAAGCTGATTTTCTAGTCAAAGAAGTCTCGGCCGCCTCGATCATCGCCAAAGTTGCCCGCGATAATTATATGATTCAGCTAGCCGAAAAATACCCCAATTACAGCTTTGAAAAGCACGTCGGCTATGGCACCGCCGCGCATAAGCAAGCGCTTTTGCAACATGGCGTCTGCCCCGAACATCGGCGCAGCTTTCGACCTATCCGGGAACTGTTATCTGCCGAAGATGGGCCAGCGGCGACAGTTAGGCCACCGAAGCAAAAAGTGGCAATTTTGGCATCAAACGACGCTACCCACCGAACGACTTTATCCAGCACCGCAACCCCTCAACTCACCTCCACCGAACGCGGCCAAGCCGGCGAGCAGGCTGTAATTGATTATCTGCAAGCGCAAGATCATCAAATCGTCGCCCACAATTACAAGACTAAATCTTGTGAAATCGATATTATTTCAACTCACGATGGTAAAATCTACTTTACTGAGGTAAAATATCGCCAATCTGCTGACCACGGCCCTGCTCTAGCGCAAATCACGCCGCAAAAACTCAAGCAAATGCGTTACGCCGCCAACTTGTTTCTAGCTCAACACCCTAATTTCTCGGCTCTACAGCCCCTGTTAGCTGGCGCAAGTGTCAACGGGCCAGACTTCCAGCTGCAAGATTGGATTGTATTAAGCTAATTTATACCAAGTCTCATCCGTCACCAGGATCATCACCAAACTAATCAGAGCTGATCTCGCGGTTTTGTGCTATAATAAGACAGATAAGGAGGAAAATGATTACTGATTTATTGAAAGACAAAGTGGCCGTGGTAACCGGTGGCACACGGGGAATCGGACTAGAAATCGTCCGCAAGTATCTGGAGCAAGGTGCCAAGGTAGTATTGTTTGGCTCGCGCCAGGAATCTGCTGATAAAGCCGTTGCAAGCCTCAAAGCCGAAAACCCCGATTGGGAAGTTACCGGAATGGCACCAGAGCTCGACAAACTCACCAGCGTCGAACAAACCATTAGCGAAATCATCGATAAATTTGGCCGCATCGACATTTTGGTGAACAACGCCGGCATTTCTGCGCGCGAATCGCTCTATGATTACAGCGAAGAAGCCTTTGATCAAATTATGAACCTTAATGTCAAAGCTATGTTTGACTGCACCAAAGCAGTGGCACCCTTTATGCGTGATCAAGGCGGTGGTTGCATTATTAATACCAGCTCCATGGTAAGCCTATACGGTCAGCCCAGTGGTGTTGGCTATCCTGCCAGCAAGGCGGCCGTGAATGGTTTGACCAAATCCCTGGCGCGCGAACTCGGCAAAGACGGCATCCGCGTAAATGCCGTGGCGCCTGGTGTCACCCGCACCGACATGGTGGCAAATCTGCCCGAAGATATGGTACAGCGCGTAGTCGCACCAATTCCGCTCGGGCGGATGGGTGAACCGGCCGAAGTTGCCAATGTCTTTCTCTTTCTCGCCAGCGAGCTTGCTAGCTACGTCAGCGGCGCAATTGTTTCGGTAGATGGCGCTACTTTGGTCTAGCTCATAACGCCTAATTATAGCCAAAATCCCACGTCAGCGTGGGATTTTTACGCCTGTTATCAAGTCGAAATCACTGCAGACTATTGACTTTTTGAGCTATGTGTGATATAATGGTAAGAGGTACCTTAATTTTTTGGTTTGGTAAAATTTACAAAGGGGGGAATTTCCAGATGTCCGATCAAAAACCAGCTGAGCGTAAAATCATCCCGTTTCCGGCTCCCGACTGGCGAGTCGGTCTCAGCACCATTATATTGCTTGGTGCCGTGGTGGTTTTAGCTATTTACGGCACCGTCTGCTGTTTCAAAGCCGATAAACTCTACCGCGAAGCCAAGGCTGCCCAGACCGCCGCGCAAACCTTGCGCGATGAGACCGCTCAGCTTGCATCCAAAAGCGAATAGGTAGAATATGCTTCAAAGCTCCAGTATCACCCTATTCAATGGCATGGTCCCAATGGTCAAAATATCGTCTTCTGCTGTACTGGCGCCTCCATTGACGGCCCATATGCCTTAGATGCTGCGCAAGACTGGTTGACATATAGTGCACACGGTGATTATACTAAATACCCCATTGGCAGCTACAACAACGCTGGTGAACAACGCTTCTATAACCATTACTATACAAGTAGCGGTCGTGAGGGAGTGGACAGCTATCAGCTGGTTAAGATTGGCGAATATGCCTATTCGCTAGAAGCTAATTTTTATGCTGTTAATCCCAGTTCGTATGATGATCTTACCTTTTACGAGCATAATTACGCCAAGTTTCCAATTCTCTTTCACTGTTTTAAAGGCGAAAACAACTACAACCGCGACACCTATGTGCAGCTTGACTACGACGACGAGCATGTCGTTGGTCACCCCGACCTCAGTACGGTATCGCCCTGCGGCTGCGTGAATTGCTGCTGCGACGTCTGCAATTGCAATAAGTAAGGCCAAGCGAACTAACCCATAATCGTTACCATTGCTCGAGCTTGCCAAAAACTATTCTTAAAAACAACACCAAACCAAACCTCGCCCCAGCTGCGGCTGGGGTGTTTTATGTCAAGAAATATCTGAGCTGATAATGATCCGTGCAATAAAAAGAAGCTTCCACGGAAGGTGACAACGCACTGTGCAGAAACTTCAACGACCAAACTTGGTGGAGTACAGGAGATTCGAACTCCTCACCTCTTCGCTGCCAGCGAAGCGCTCTAGCCAAATGAGCTAGTACCCCATTGCTTTTATTCTAGCACAAAACTTCATAAAAGTACATAGCAAAATCTTGCAAGCAGTGCGATTCTTCGCGTATGTACGTAAAAATAACAAACACATAAAGCCAATTCCTGCCGCAACCTACAGTTGCGGGGCAAAATCGCCAAAAGTCAGCCAAAATTGGTAGTAAAAACCGTGGCGCAACCATAAAATCAGATATAATATTAAACATGAACAAGGGTTATCGCATGAAATTTAGTGACAACTTACAAAACCTGCGCAAACAACATAATATTTCACAAGAACAACTCGCGGAGCAAATTAATGTTTCGCGCCAATCAATTTCGAAATGGGAGAGTGGTGATAGCTATCCCGAAACCGAGAAGTTAATTGCGCTTTGTGAAATTTTTGATTGCAAACTTGATGATCTGGTGCGTGGCGAGATCCAATCTGCCGAAACTAAATCCGAACTCGCTAGCCAAACTGCCACCCTGCGACAATACGACCAACTAATGAACCAATTTAGCACGGGAGTTTCGATTGGCGTAGGAGTTATTTTACTCGGTACTACGTCGCTGCTCGGAATTATGGGCTTGAAGGCGTTTGGCCACAACACGGTAGCTTATTACGATACGCTGGGTTTGGTAGCGCTGCTTTGCAGTGTTGCCATCGGCGTGCCGTTTTTCATTGTCAATGCCATGAAACTAGCCAACTTCAAGCTTAAGCATCCACAGATCGACGCGCGTTATCCTGAAGACGAGATCGATCGGTTCAATTCCAAATTTATCACCGGCATCGTAGTGAGCATAGTGATTCTGATCCTCGGCATCGCCACCATGATTTTAGTGCAAGACATGGATATTTTTCCGGCTGCAGATACTACCTTGCCGCCAGCCATTCTACTGGCCTTTGCGACTATCGCCGTGCCAATTCTGGTTTTTGTTGGCATTCGACGCGGCAAATATAATCTGACTGAATATAATAAACCGCAAACCCACGCCAATCACAAAAATGAAATTCTAATCGGCAAAATTTGCGGCGTCATTATGCTATCTGCCACAATCATCTTCTGTTTACTAGGATTTTTGGGGCAACTTTGGGAGATCTGTTGGATCGTATTCCCAATTGGCGGCATTCTATGCGGCATCGTAGGTACTATCCTCGGCCCAGATACGGAAGCTTAGGCTTCGACAAAACTAGGAACCTCCGATAAGGTGCCGCCAGATGGTATGTAATCTGTCCAGGGCTTGATTGCTAAAAAATCTATCATATAGTATAATAGAACCATGACTACTCAAGGGACTATTCTTACTGGTTTACGAACTAATAGCGAGTTTACGCTTGGCAATGTGCTAGGGGCGCTGCTGCCAATGGTACGCCTCGCTAACGCACATAGCGACCAATATCAAATCAATATTTTTGCACCCGATTTACATTCCATTATTGCTGAAGTGGACGGGGAATTGCAGGCTAATATCATCCGTTCACTCAAATACTATCTGGCCGCCGGTCTCAAAATCAACCAAAATGTGCACTTGTATCGGCAATCGCGGGTGCCGGCGCACTCCGAGCTATGCTGGATCTTAAATTGTATCACCCCGATGGGCGACCTTAGTCGCATGACTCAGTACAAAGACAAAAGTGGGGGCAAGACCAGCGTCAATGTGGGCATTTTTGACTATCCAGTTTTGATGGCCGCCGATATTTTACTCTACGATGCTAAGTATATTCCAGTGGGCGAAGATCAATTCCAGCATATCGAGATCACGCGGCGTTTAGCGGAGAAGTTTAACCATAAGTTTGGTGAAACTTTTGTACTGCCAGCCGAGCCAAAAGAGCAACTGAAATTTATGAATATTGACGACGGCGTGCGAATCCGTGATCTTCAAAACCCAGAGAAAAAAATGAGCAAATCCGCCGAGGCCGAAAATAGCAAGATCATGCTCTCCGATACGCCGGAGCAGGTGAAAAAGAAAATCATGTCCGCCACTACTGATTCGGTGGGCAAGATTCAGTACGACATGTTTAATCAGCCCGGCATTAGCAATCTTCTGCAGATTGAGTCTTTGGTGAGCGGCGTGCCGCTACAGGATGTGATTTCTACCTGGGCGGGCGAAACTCATTACGGCGACCTCAAGCAAAAAGTCGCTGAGACGGTTTCGGTAATGGTGGGCGAATTCCAACGCAAAATCGCCGCAATTAGTGACGACGAAGTATTAGAATTATTGGCAACAGGCGAAGCTTACGCTAATGAAGTCGCCAACGCTAAGCTCCATCAAGTGCAGAAAGCTTTTGGTTTGCGCTAGGAGCAAGTATGATTATTACTGGCAAAAAATTTAGCAAACCCGAACTCTCGCGCGTCATCAACGGTGATACGGTGCTACCCGAAGCCGATGCTGGCGCCGAGAAACGCCGCTTAGATTTGGTACTAGTGGAGCAGTATCCGGAGTACAACCGTTCTAGCTTGCAGAATTTTATCAAGAGTGGATTCGTGAAGGTAAACGGCAAGCTTGCCAAAAAGCCGAACGAGCAAATTGAGCCAGATGCTGTAATTGAACTAGCAGTACCGGAACGGGCTAAAGTTTTGCCGCAGATTCCGGTGATTTATGAAGACGAGCATGTCTTGGTGCTAGATAAACCGGCCGGCTTACTCAGTATGGCCAAGGGTGAATATTGCCCTGAGCCAACCCTCGAAGATTACGGCCTCTTAGTACATCGGCTCGACCGCGATACTAGCGGCGTAGTAATTCTAGCCAAAGACGAAGCCACACAGAGTATGCTGCGCCGGCAATTTCAAGACCGTAAGACTCACAAAACTTATCTGGCGATAGTGAGTGGTGTGCCTAAGCATGCCGAGGCCTTAATTGATTTACCAATTAGCCGTAACCTTAAGCGCCCTACCACTTTTCAGGTCGACCAAAACGGCAAACCCGCCCAGACTTATTACCGGGTACTGAAGAGCCAAAATGGCAAGAGTCTCTTGGAGCTAAAGCCTAAAACTGGTCGCACTCACCAACTACGCGTGCATCTGCGCCATCTCAATACGCCGATTCTAGGCGATCCAGTGTATGGCGAACATCGCCCAAACACTTCCACTCGCAATGAGTCTCACCCGCACACCGCAGCGTCTAGCAAGCCGGCCCATAGCGACACCAACTCCGCGCCGCGCCTCATGCTACACGCTCATGAGCTTGAAATCACTATCCCTGGCCCCGAGGGCGGTGTCCGTAAGATTTTTACGTCGCCGTTACCAGAGGAATTTAAGGCCATGATGGAACGATAGCAAATGCCCTCTAACCATGAAGACAAAATGATATCTGCACTAATGCGAAAAGTCTTAACACTAAACATACCAGGGAACATAAATGTTTTTTGAAAGCCTAAACGAAATCACTACTATTGCCACTAAGACTAGTTGCAGCGTCTTTGTGGTGCCACCGGATACGAAATTAAAACTTAAAAATGCGCTCTACTTGCGCCCTAGCGATGACAAAAAGACCAATATCATTAGCGTGGAGCAAATTCGCGAATTTCTCGCACTCACCAATAGTATTGAGACTACGGAGCGCTTTTTTGTAATTACGCCGGCCGACGCCATGAATGAAGCCGCCCAGAATGCTTTTCTCAAGACTTTTGAGGAGCCACGCGCGCATTGCCATTTTGTGCTTCTCACAATGCAGCCGAACGCGCTTTTGCCCACGATTCGTTCGCGCGCCCAGATTTTTTACCTTAAAACTACCAACTCTCTAGATCAACCACCGGTCGCTAAAGAAAAAATCATGCTCGCCGCTAAAAAACTGATTGCGGCCACGCCGCGCGATTTACCGGAATTAGCCGCCGAACTCACCAAGACCAAAACTCAACCTCGCCAATATGTACTCGAAGTGGTAGGCACCGCCATTGAATTACTTTACAAATCCTATTTTAAGACTGGCAATACACATTTTTTGACCAAGTTGCCTAAATTTCTGGATTTGTATGATAACTTGGGCAAGAATTGCCACATTAAGCTACATATTGTAGCGGATTTGTGCTAGGCTAGCTCTAGATGATGCAGTAACCGATAATTTGTGCTAGGTTAGCCAAATTTTCACATAGCTCGCTTCATCGCTACTCGAACTTTTGTGCAAATTTTCGGGTTTTTGTGCTAAAATAATAACATGATTGGAATTGCGCTCATAGCGATCACAGCCTTGTATCTCGCCTTTTTGTTCCCAATTTTTAAGCATCGCAAAGTGGAGGCTCCGCGCAGCGCGCGCTACGACATGCAGATGAAGAAGCTCTGGAGCGCTGCCCAAACCTCAATGCGCGACCACAAGCCGCTCCGCGCCGAAAAAGCTCTACTCACAATTCTGAAATTCGACGAAAAAAACGCCGCTGCTTACAACCGCCTCGGGATTCTATATGCTAAGGAGCAAAAGTTTGACGATGCGATTGAATGTTTTGAGATTGCGCAGTCGCTCGACAACAACCCGTCTTCACTGCACAACGTAGGTCTAATTTATCTCGAAACCGGTGCTTATGAGAAGGCAGTAATGGCTTTTGAGCAGGCTATCGAGCTCGAGAATACCGTGCCGGCGCGTTTTATCGCCCTAGCCAAAGCTCGTGAACGGCTGGGCCAGACCAAGGGCGCTATTGACGCGCTGGAAAAAGCTTATCAAATTGACCATAGCGTCAACACGCTCCGCTTAATCTTAGCAATTCATGAAGCCACTGGCGACGCCGCTGGTCTCGCCGACACTACCGCGCGAATCGAAGCTCAAATTGCTGCCGATGCCCAAGCCACCACACCACGGCGCTCCCGCACTCGTGGCTCTATTGCCAAAACTGCCGCCGTCAGCCGCCGTGCTGCCACACCAGCTACGCGCAGAAAACAAATCTAGTAACAACTAACTGGAATTGTAATTTTTTTGAAGGCCTTTTGAGTAAGCTAGAATCTTTACAATCATGAACTTTTTTAAAATTCCAGTTGTATGACCGGAATTTGTGCACGGTTTATTGGGGTGGCACAAGGCAAAAATCCGGTCACGTGACCGGATTTTTGTAAATGTTATATCATAATTTATGACTACACTTGAGGATATCATTCCGGTGCGGAATCATAATTAGAAGTCCTAGCAACACAGCGCACTGCGCCACCAGCACGACGACCGGGGCCAGGAGCGTCAGTAGTATAAGTAGCTGGGTATGCACGACTACTATCGATATATAAGGCGAACGCGCGGTAATTACTGTACGCAGTACTCGACCACCAGAAGCCTTGGCTTGCAATATTCTGGGGACCAGAGCCATCATACATATATCCAGTATAGATAAAATTATAAGGAGCACTTCTAATTTTAGTGGATCCAGCAGCAGAATCAGCTATACCTCCAGCCTCTGCAAATGCCTGAAATTCTCCACTACCGCCAGTTGGCAATTTCCAATTCTTTGGACAGATAGAAGTATTGACAGGTGTATAAGACGCAGTAACCGTAGAATTGCCAGCTTGAGCCGTAGCCGTATACCAGTTATAATAACCAGTGCCGTTCACGACATAAGCATTCAGCTGGAATTTAGTGCTATCATTAAAACCGGCGCTAGAATTTGGTAAAGTTAAGCTAGATGGCGAACTAAAATCAGAGTCTGATGCTTGGATAGTGCCGACGATATGTAGATTTTCCGCCATCCAACATCTACCGTCGGCAAACTTTTTAACCGTATAGACGTTGCCATCTCGGGTATCTTCTAGTGTAATCTTTGGAATCATATTATCGGCCGCGCTACTAGACGGGGTAGTCATTTGGTCACAAACATTCTTTGTCATTTGTTGCATCGTGGTAATGCCAGAATTATAGAGATTACCATTATTGTATATCCACACACCATTACTAAGCTTCCATACCGCATAAATGGTCTTATTGCTACTCACCGTTATACTTCCGCCAGCATCATATTGCTTGCTTGTAGCAGAGCTACTATCAGCCCAGCCTAAGAAGGTATAGTTAGTTCTAGTTGGTTTGCTATTACTTAATGTTGTTGTGCAATTCGCTCCGGTTACATCTTGTACGGTACAAGCTTGGCTAGCCGGGGCGTTATTTCCGCCGTTCGCATCATAAGTAATCGTATAAGTGGTAGTAGCTGGTGTAGCCACCAAGCTTAATACGCCACTAGTTTTATAATGCCCAGCCTCAGCATCTTTACCAAACTTAGCCGCAAAGACTAAGTTTTTAGAAAAGCTGGCGGTATGGTTAGCTAAACTCGGTACAGCTAGATTATTACCATTAGCTTGAGGTGTAGTGTAGCTAGATTCTTCTTCCCACTTATAACCCCAAGTATTATCACTAACAGCATTGCCAGGAGCTATGGTAGTAGTACCATTAGTAAGTTCTAGCTTATCCATCTTTAATGTTAGTGTATAAGTATTAGCACTAGAAACATTTACGGTTACTCTAGTATTAGCTATAACCGCAGCCTCATTAGTACCTTGTCCAGTTAGCTGGTTGGTAGATAATTCTAAACTAGCGGTAGGCTCAACAGCATAACAAACATTGCTAACTAACATATCCACCATGGCTGAAACAACAATGCCCAAAAGGAGAGCCAAGAAACTGCTCAAAGGAATCCTATGTTGCAAATACCAGCAATGCAGTGGTACTTTAGTTTGATAAGTATTCTGTAGCATCTTTGCCCTCCTTTTGAATATCTTCGCCTACGGAGAGCTATATTATTTAGTTAGACAAAAACAGCGCCGTAGGTTGTTCACAATTATCTCCAGCAAAAGCTTTCGACGCATTGATCCTACGACGCTGTCTATAGCGTCGAAATCAAAAAACTGAATCTTTTGCCGGAATGTAAAATGATAATTGTGAACAATTTAATTATACCACATCAAAAAGACTTTTGTGTTTATTTTTGTGAGTTTTCTGTGTCGCTGATGTGATATATATACTAAAAACGTTACATTTATAGAGGAATCGAATCATAATATATCAAAACCGTGTTAAAATAAAACCAACGAAAGGTAATTAATATGCGGGAAATTCATAAGAAAATTGATCGGGAATATTTTGAGCAAATCCAGAGCGGGCAAAAGACTTTTGAGTATCGAGTGGATGATTTTGAGTGCGAGCCAGGCGATATTTTAATCTTGGATGAATACGAATACACTCAAGGCCACAACACCACCGATGGTCGCCACCCTACGGGTCGCAGCTTGCGCAAGAAAGTTGGCTACGTAGCGCATACCAAAGACTTTGCTTGGCTGGAGCGCCCGGACGTGAAAGCCGATCTGGAAAAATACGGCGCTCAGATTATTTCGTTGCTTGATAGCGATTAGACCTTGCGACATAATTTTGTTACTCGATGCCAATTAACTAATTGTAGCATAGTATCGAGTAGTCAAAAATTAGCTTGAAAAGCCCCGCCAAAACGGCGGGGCGATATTCAGACGTCCAAAGTCAATAAAGCGGAATTACTAGCAGAATTGTCACAAAACCATCAGAAAACATGACTAATAGAGCGCAACTTCCACCTAGTACATCTCCAGGCGATCGCGCTGCTCCACTTGCTTCAGTAACACTTTAATCTGGCTGGCGAGCTTCTCGTAGTGCCACTTCGGCTCCTGCGCGTTGTTGCGGAAAAATCCGTCCGCCCAGTACAAGAAGTTGCGAGCGTCGTGCGCGTTCTCGCTGGTGGTCTTGCGCGGACTATTCGCGCTCAAAGCATTAATGTGGCGCGCCAGGAATCGCGCCGCTAGTACCGGATCGGGCAGAACCGGCGCAATCTCCTGCGCATCGAAGAAGTCGACATAGATGTATTCCGCTTGGAAGCAGTTTTCCAGTACGCTTACCACTTTTGCCACCATATCAATTGCTTGACGCCGATTGTGATTCTGTTGCAGCCATCTAATCGCATCAATAATGGTCACGTAGGCGCTACAGCAAAATTCGAGTTTGTTCTCACTAAAAAGCGTGAACTCGCTGGCTGGCGGAAGCTTCTTGGCGCCAGCCATCATGTTATTAATGACGGTGCGCCAGAGTTTTTCGGTCAACCAAGCCGGCATTTCGCGATTCGGCAAAAGCCGGTCAAAAATGCGGCAGTTTCTCTCGACGCCCAGAGACAGTGGGCCATCCGGGTTACAAGTGTGGTAATTCCAGAGCTTCTTTGCCATTCTCTCACCCACTCGGGGAATCAGCAGCTCGATCATGGTGTCGCAAGCATCGCTGGCGCTAGAGCTCGGCGCCTGCAGTGTTTGTATCATCAGGTGATGCTCGAAATTATAGAGCAGCTCCTTAGCAAACTCATTCACTAGTTTGGGCCGGCCGATAAAAGCCGCCAGCAGTGCTTTGCCATCGCCAAGATAAATAATCCGCTCGTAGTCATCGCTGGTTTGACGATAAACGACGCTATCGTCACTGTTCTCACTGTGACCAGCCATGCACCGAGCGCCATCCTGACGCAACAGGTCGCGGAGCGTCAGAATCCGCAGCGCATCTGGGTTACCTTCATCCGTCCAGTACTCAAACATCTGGTCAAAACTCCAATGTTTGTCACCGGGAGGAGCGAGTGATTTATAACGGTCAAACATCTCCTCTGAGATAACTTTGGGACCTTGGTTATTAAGGTGCGACATGATTTTTACCTCCTTCAAAGATTGACAAAAATGTAGATTCGTGCCAACAAAAACCATTGTAGACAAACTTGTCTATCTTTATCTTAACATACATGCTACACTTTGTCAATAGCATAAGCGTAATCATCAGTCGCAGGCTTCAAAAAATCCTTGCCAAGCCCACCATTCTTTGCTATAATGAGTGTATCCTCTTTCTCTGGCATGAGAATTAGGAGCGCAAATTTCGATGCTGGAATCGTCTAGTGGCAATGACAAGAGACTGTAAATCTCTCGGCTTCGG
>CAZWCY010000005.1:36530-49352 GCA_964633035.1 uncultured Candidatus Saccharibacteria bacterium
CAGCCGCCTTGTAAGCGGCAGGTCGTCGGGGCAGAGCCGACACACGGCTCCATTATGTACATAATAAACTCCCATTGTGGAGATTTTTTGTGACCACTACAGGGGGATTACGTTCGCCTTGTTGCGCAGAAGACTTACCCCTATCCCCCGTCTTCTTGCATTTTTTCACCAATCATGATACACTCTACTCATCAGCACCTTATTAAGTTCGGAATCAGGAGGGGATATTATGTCAAAATCTCGCCAAGCATCAGCATCCACCAGTTCAATGGCCGCCCTTATCACTCTCTGCGATGGCGGCCTCTTACCCGTACAGGAACCCGCCTTTCGCTATTCCATCATGCTCACCAAAAGCATGCTGGGCGGCGAAATCGGCATGAGCGACATCACTATTCGCCAGTATTTCGAGAACCTCGGCATCAGTTTTACTACACCCCACGCCACCATTAAAGGCTGGTACTACTGCAATTTACCCAACGGCTGGACCTATCGTCACGATTGCGGCAGCGGCATCGACGAATGCATTGCTTATTTCAACGCCAACCACCAGCACGTTTTTACGCTGATTCTGCGCAAAAAGCCCGGCGACACCAAATGCCTGCTTGCCAACATCGACCTCTCTAGGCCTTAGCCTAAATCTCGGTCTAGGTCCGAACCCATCACCAGCATCATTCAAGATGCTGGTTTTTATAAAGCGCGCCTATCACACCCCAAGAGAAAACGTGTCCACCTACAAGGGCCGAGCTTAATTGACAGTTTTCTTGTTTACTTTTTAGAGAGGTTGTGATAAAATATAAGGTATTATGGCAAAGAAGAATAACACTAAGCGCAAGCTCGTCGGTCTGGTCTCTGAGGAATCTGGCATCCGTCAGTATTACACCAAGAAGAATACGATGAATACCCCAGATAAGCTCAGCCTTCGCAAGTACGATCCCGTACTGCGCAAGCATGTAGTCTTTACCGAAACCAAGAAAAACCTTGGTCGCAACGAAGTTAAGGAAAAGAAGCGCTAATCTTCATTAAAAATACCTCATTCGTGGGGTATTTTTGTTAGCACATTTAGTTGGCGCTACCAACGACGATGTAGTGCGCTAAATCAACCAAAGCTTAGTCAATCACAATCTTTTTATGGGCTTTTTTCGGTTTGATCGTTTTTGCATCTTTAGTCTTTGTCTTGAAGCTGCTCAGCCCAGCTCCATTCTTCGATTCCTTCGCTTTTGTAGACGTTTCGGCTTCCCAAGCCAAAGTTTCGGCCGCCAAGTCAATATCATCCATCGGCCAATCTAGAAAATCATCTTCCGTACCAACAATTTCCGCTTCTGCAAAGTCCGCAAAATCACGTTCTTGCTCCACATGCGACATCTTCATCCGCTGCGCCATCACCTGAATTGCCGCCTCCATGTCATCCATATCTTCGGCCGTCCATAGCGACTCCCCAGCCGCCTCCTTCATCTGCTTATAGAAGGAACGTCCACGCTCCTTAGCCTCTTTGGTCTTGTTATCAAAGTTAATTTTCACCGTGGTACTTTCTGCCAAACCAAACCGTACCGGCTCTGCCTTTTCATCATCAGCAATGGCTACTAACTTTTCAGTCCGTTCCTGCAAGTCCTTCAATATGGCATCGTAATTTGCACCGCCTTGCGCCAACTCCAGCGTAGTCAGCTTACCAAAATCATAATACAAATCTTTATCTTCGCTAGCGACGATACTTTTCCGAAGCTTATATAACGCTTGTGAATTCTGATCTTCTGCTTCGCTCCACCAAGCCGGCCATTGATAATCCTGCGTAGCCGCCTCAACAAAACTCGCCGTGCGTTTAATCGAGACTTCCGCTACGGGAGCTAATTTTGCAATTTCGCGTACACCTACCATATGGCTACCGCTCGTTTCCTGCCAGATTTTAAACAGTTCGTCAAAGAAACCGATAATTCCACGCTCGCGCCACTGGCCAAAAATCGCCGCATCAAGATACAAGTTCACCAAATTACCTCGCAAGAACGCTAAGTCGAGCTGTTTTTGAAATTTTTGTGCCGAAAATGACTGGCTTTGCGACGGTTTGCTTGCCTCGGGCTGCACCATTTGCATCATCACTTCTGGCTGCGCCTCGGCCAATATCTCCGTCAGTGGGCGATTCTCAAACAAAACTTTCAGCCCATCCGTGCCCTTAGCCTCATAAACACGGTTACAAGTTCGCCAGTCTAGCTCCGCACTAGCATCGCCCGCTAAAATCACTTGATAACCCTGCTTATCTGCCCAGCGCGCAATCCGGTTATTATAACACAAGCCCGGCAAAGCTAAGTAATCGCTGCGCGTTTCAAAAAGTTGTTCCAGTTTCTCCTGATACTGTTTTAATTGCGCTGCTAGCTCATCCAAATCATAGAAAGCTGCCATACTATAATAATAGGGCGTCGCCACCAGCGCAACTTTGCCACTCTTCACCAGCTTTTGCAAACGTTTAACCATTTCTTTATCCCAACGCTCTGCCTGCTCCAACCAAACCCCTGACACCACCAGTGACACTCGTAAATGCGGATAGCGCTGTGCATTGCGCTCCAAAAGCGCGAATAATGGCTGATAATCTTGCTCATCAGCGCGTCGAAAATCCGCCTCGCCACCAAAATAGCCCTTCTGCCAATGCTCAGCATCGTTCAGCTCGTACGGATGATGCAGCCAAAAACACAAGTGCAGCGCGCGCATTAGATTAGCATACCTCTCTTTATCATTAATCCTATCATACCACAGTTTTGACGGATTTAACAGAAAAAGCGCGGCGGTTTTAAATTCTTTACGCTATGCACACAGGAAACTTTACAGATTCCTAATCCTTAGTATGCTTCTGCCGCCAGCGAGGAATCAGAATCGCCAACAGCACAAATAAAATTGTAAAAGCTAACACCACGCCAAGATTAAATAGTAGTCTCTGCAAATCCGCGCCACTCACTACTTCTAAATCTGCAATGAGGTTATTAGCATCGATATAGTAATAGGTTGGTAAAACGTGCGCAATCGCGAGTACACTATCGGGTAGCCACATTTGCGGCACAAACGCGCCACACAGAAAGCTACTGCCCAGCGCAATGACATTCACGACGCCATTGATGGCATTCTTATTATGAATCAAAGTCCCTACTAGGAAGGCAATCGCAGTCGCACATAGCATAAAGACAAAAGAATTAAGTACAAACCATAACCCTTGCACGCCCCAAAGCGCATCGGTCCCCAAAATAATGAAGCCCAGCACTAAATAGAGCAGCCACATCACACCAGCAAAGAGCAAATTAGCTAAAAGCAAAATCCGATTTTGATGACTAGGGCTCGTACTGCTCACCAGCAAACGGCGATGTACTTTTGGCTCATTAAAGACCGTCATAATCATCGCAATCACAAACACTAGAGAATTAAGCAGCGCATAACTTTCAAAGTTAAAGAATCTGGCTGCGCGCGAAGTAGTGGCTAAATCAAGTTTGGAAGTCAGCGTAACGGCAATCTTACTATCCAGCGCCGATTGTGTCGCTGCGACCAATTTCGCCGCATCCTCAATCTCAGTGTGATATAGCGCCATCGTTTTGAGATACTGCGAAAGCAGCATTTCGGCCAAAGCTGCTTGGTAATCACCACTACTTTGATAAGCGATTTCCGGCTGCAAATTCGCCAGATAATTCGCGCCGTAGTGCTCAGGAATATAAATAATCAAATTAGTTTCGCGATAAAACAAAGCATCTTTGAGAGTTTCTTCACTATCAGACAGTTCAATCAAATTTGCCTGACCTTTAAAATAATCAATTAAACCCGTAGCAATCTTGTTGTCGCCATCACGGTTAATAATCGTCACATCGGGGCGGTCATCCACAAATTCACCCGCGCCGTAATCCGCACCAATATTCACGCTGCCAAAAATCAGCAACATCGCGGTCGAAATAATCACCGTGGGCAAGTTCTTGTACAAAACTTTTAGAAAAGCTTTAAAAGTAGTCATAATTTTGCCCCTCCAAAATTGATACTGCCAGTCAAAATTCTTCGCATATCAATCCTAAATACTATCATACTTTTGCCTCCTCAATGCCACCGCCGCAGCCACCAAGAATAGCCCCGCAAAGATGCTCAAACTCAGAATATCACACCAATATCGCCCCGGCGTACCATAATAATACAGAGCATAGAATCCATCAGTAATCATCGCTGCTGGGTTGATAGCATTAATAAATGGCAAGTGCTGGTCAAAGAAATACTTCAGCTGTGTACCCATCATGCCAGCAAAGAAGCAGCCCAGCATCGTCACCGCAATCATTATACCCACCTTGGTATTTTCACTGACTTTTAAGAATGTTGTGACACCGATGCCCAGCGCCAAGCCAGCCAAGCTACCCATTAGAGCCAGCAAAATTACTAATCCTACGTGCTCGCCATAATCTACTTTTAGTACCAAAATCGTATAAGCAAATAGTAGCACTAAGCCAAGCAACCGAGCAACATAGCCCGCCAAAGCACTGCTTAAAACAACTACCGATTTGCGAGTTGGTGCTACCGCCACCCGCTTACCCACATTACTCATATTGGCCAGTTTCTGATTAATCGCTACCATGCCAAGAATCCCACCATACAAACAAGTCATCGCAATCAAAGTGTAATATTCTACCATCACATAATCTAGCTTGCCGGTTTCTAGCGCTTGCAAATTTGGCTCCGTCTCCGCCACTAATCCTGCCACCTGCTGATAGATCTTCTCAATATCAGCTGGCCGCGGTGTTTTAAGCTCAGCAATCTCCGCTTGTGCCAAATCTCCTACAACCTGCTGCGTGCTTTCAATTTCTGCAATTACGGTTTTAAAAAACGTTTGATTGACGCCGTTCTTAGCAAAAGTTAATTCCGGTTGCAAGGCAGTAATCGAATCAGACCGCGGCTCTGCAATTTGCTCACCACGATTCTTGGCAGCCGACGATTGCGCTGGCACCAGTTTTAGAAATCCTTCAATTTCTTCGTCTTGCAATTTAGCGGCTAATTCTTCTTCCGATGCGAGTGTTAAATCGAATAATTGATGATCGCCGCTACTTAAATTCTCCAGCGCCGGGCGGTACACCTCACTAATCTGATATTCTTGGTTATCAACTATACCAATTTTAATAATACTCAGCTTCTCGCTATCACCAATTGCCGAAAACGCCATATAAAACAACGTGCCCAAAATCAGCGGAAAAGCAAAAGTCCAAAAAATCAAAATCCGATCGCCAAACAGAGTCTTTAGAGAGTATTTGAAATTATGCCAAAACATTAATCTCGTAGCTCCTTGCCGGTTAGCTCTAGGAACACGTCATTAAGAGTTGGCCCCGTCACCACTGTTCGTTCAGGATTTTTGACTAGCTGTTTCAGCGCCCCGGCTGTGCCTTCAGCTAGCAACTTACCCTTATCCAGGATAATAATGCGGTCGCATAAGATTTCAACTTCTTCCATATAGTGCGTAGTATAAACTACCGTTGCGCCATCGCGGCGTAATTTCTTGATATTATCCAAAATGTGATTACGACTTTGCGGATCTACCGCCACTGTCGGCTCGTCTAGGAAAATTAGCTTGGGCTTATGTGCGATTCCGCAAGCAATATTAAGCCGCCGTAGCAACCCGCCGGAAAGTTTCTTAGGATAAAACTTTACAAAATCTTTTAAACCTACCAGATCAATCGCTTCTTCTACGTATTGCCGACGCTGCGTCTTATCTGCAATATAAAGCCCACAGAAATAATCAATATTTTCGTAAACCGTCAGCTCGTTAAATACCGAGACTTCCTGAAATACCACGCCGATTTGCGATTTCAGATCATAACTACTCGGCGTCATCGGTTTACCAAAAACCGTAATCTCACCGGCGTCATAATTCAACAACGACAAAATACAATTAATCGTCGTAGATTTGCCACTACCGTTCGGCCCGAGCAATCCCAAAATCTCACCTTCATGCACGTCAAAAGACAAATCATCAATCGCGCACAACTCTTTATACTTCTTAACTAAATGTTTAACGCTAACTACATTTTCCATACTTTACTAACCGTTTTACATATTAATTATAACTTAAATTGCAAAGCTATGTTCACAAAAAATCATAAACTCGCATCAGAACAGTTGGTGATGTTATGATAGAAGTAATTAATTTTTATAAAACCTAAGTAAGGAGTAATGGTATGGTACATTTAGTCTATTGCGACGATAAGTCCAAAGAGTTAAATAAGATTTTAGACGGCAGCAAAACTATGGTGATTCGTGGCGCCGCTGGGCGCAAAATTCCGCATAGCCGCGTGTTTACTGGCGAAACACTTTACTTTATGGAAAAAGGGAGCAAGAAGATTACTGCCAAGGCCGCGGTTAAAGATGTTCAGAATTTCGTGAAGTTATCTGACGACGAGATCACAAAGACGATTGACGATAATAATGATAAATTACAACTTACCGATAAACAAAAGGAGCGCTGGCACAAGAAGTGTCTTTGCTTGATAGAGCTTGAAAACGCAGCAGCAATCAAGCCGCTCGACTTTGATCACCAAGGTAATATGGATGATTGGCTAATTATCAATAAAATCGAAGACGTTGTAGTTGGCACCAGCATTCCATATAATTACGATAAAGCAAAATTTAAGAAATAATTGAACGGCAGCGTATCAAAAAAATAAATCCCGAATGGATTTATTTTATCTGGCAGGGGCGACAGGAATCGAACCCATATCACCGGTTTTGGAGACCGCTATACTAACCGTTGTACTACGCCCCTATCCTGCAATTCATCATTGCATAAATATATTATAACACACTTCGCTAAGCTTGTGAGAAAATTCTGCGCTGAACCTACCTAGAACTCGGTTTCTGCAAATACTTTAGGCACTTTGGGTGCACCACTAAGCGAAACGTTTTATGAACCCCAACTAGTTAGCTTTCAACTTCTCGTCAATCACTTGGCGGATTTTCTCGGCATATTTATCTGGAGACAGTCCATCATTCGCAATCCACTCGCCATCAAGATAAAACCACGGCGTGCCACCGATATCCATGGCATCGCCAGCACCAAAGTCAAAAGCCACCTTCTGCCTTACCGCTTCGCCTGTCATATCGGTATGGAACTTTTCAACATCACCCTTCGTACTAGCTACCTTTGCAAAATAGTTCTCCAGCCGCTGCTGCAAATCGTCACCACTTAAATCATACCAGTCGTTTTGATTAGCAAAGACCAAATCTTTATATTCGCTCCAGAAACCTTGAATCGCCGCCGCCTCTACTGCCGAAGCCACCATCACGCCGCTAGGATGATAAGGCAAAATGTAAGTCCTGAGCACTACTGCTACTTTATCACCATAATCTTTGACAATCTCATTAATATATGGGTTCATCAACGCACAGTAGCTACACTGATAGTCTGCGTATTCGTAAATCACCACCGGCGCTTTGCTATCACCCTTGATATTTTCTGGCAAATTACCATTAATATCTTGCGCCGAAATAATCGAATTTAAGTCTAGAGTTTTATAATCAATCTGCTTGGCCAGTTCAACAATCTGATCACGCTGATAAGTATTACTGGTATTCGCGATATCGCCCTCGCTACTCGGCTGGCTCGGATTCGTCTGTCGTTGCCACAACAAAACTCCCAAAATACCAACAAATACCACTACGATCACGCCAACAATAATTCCGGTTTTCTTATTCATAGAACCTCCATAATTATTGTATATATTATACCACGAAACCCATCCGATAATGCCAAATATGCATTTTATGGATTGTGGAAAACTCAGTTGGAGTTTTCGTGTGCGTTTTTGTGAGAGAATCCAATAGCTATGTTATACTAGAAGTGCAGAATAACACAATTCAATAAATGTAAGCACGCTTGTTTAAGTATGTTTTCGTATTCGACAGTATAAATGGCATCGTTAGGGAAGATAAGCCACTACTGTTGAAGCGAAAGCTTACTGGATTGGGTTATTCTGCACCCTCGCGGTGCCATTTTTGTTGGAGCCAAAACTCCTCTATTACTGAAGCAAGAATGAGCCTCTGCAGGAAGAGTATATATACTATCAACAAAAAGGAGGGCCACGATGCTACCAGAATTATTAATATCAAAGTTAAGAATATTATATCTTCATAGTAGACGACGATATTTAATTAATAGTATTCCTCTGCTTAGCATCGTGACCCTGTTGGTAGGAGTTGGAATAAACTGCGTTAATGCTAATTATACCTATGCTGCTGACCAAACTATTGGTGACAGCACTGCCAGTATGACCTTAGATACATCGGATGTAGTAGTAAATGTAGTACCAGGAGAGACTGGTTATGCTAGTAAGAGTATTACGGTAAGTACTAATAATACAGAAAGTTATGCTCTGATTATTACTGCACCAGCAGTATTAAAGAATGAGAGTAGTAATAGTACTAATCCTTGGAGTTATGCTTATGGACAAAGTGGAGAGTTAAGTACTATGTCCTATACTAACTTTGATGGTAATACTAAAGAACTAGAATCAGGCATAGAATCTAGTGGTAGTACTAAGACTTTAGCTTTCTCTTCTACCTTTGCTGAAGGATTAGCGAGTGGGCATTATAAGGCAGAGGTGACGTTAGGACTAGTGTCTACGCCAAAAACAGTATTAGGTGTATGGACTTTAGCTGATGGTAACACTCAAGCTTCTGGTATTACTACTATGCAAGAAATGACGCCATCAATATGTAAGCAGGTGAATACACCAGTTGCAGTGGCTACTCCAGGTGGTACTAATGCTCCTACCATGAAGCTGAAGGATACTCGTGATGATAATATATACTCTATTGCAAAGTATCCGGACGGGAGGTGCTGGATGACAGAGAACCTTAAACTTATGGGTAGTCGTACACTAACTTCTACCGATTCTGATGTCAGTTCTAACTATAGTATCCCGTCCTCTAGTACTTCCGGCTTTAGCGATAATACTGCCCAAAACGTTTACGTTACTAATAATACTGGCTACTACACTTGGTGTGCTGCTACGGCAGGAACCTGCTCTTCCACTACTTCTAATGGTAAAAATGCTCCTTCCTCCATCTGCCCCAAAGGTTGGAAGCTTCCAACTGGTCAAGTTGTATCTGGCGAGAATTTGAATTCTACTAATGACGTTTACAATCTCTTTAATAATCTTGGGCTAAAATACCAAGGTAGCGGATTAGCTAGCGGTGGTACCAGCTGGGGCGCTGGAGACTTAAATATAGTCCAAGGTTCACCTTACAATTTTGCTCATACCGGATATATGGTCAATAGCACTACTAGCAATCTCGGCAATAGCGTCGGCTATTGGTGGTCACGTACAGCGTATGACGGTCCCATCGCGTACTTCTTAGGCATCGATGACAACAGCGTGACCCCAGGTACAAGCGGCAACCCCCACCGCTTTGGCTACGCAGTGCGGTGTGTGGCGGAAAAACCAGAGCCAAAAACCTTTACACTCAACTACGTTTGCAATATTCCTGGTGCCGAGCAGGGATATAAATGCACGCAAGAAGTACCAGCAGATACTTGCACGACGACTGCTGATTCATGCTCGTTAACGCTACACAACTCAGATATCAATAATAATAGCTGTTCTGTTGGTACGTGGATGACGCTGGGTGGATGGAATACAAAGAGCGATAAGAGCGGTACTCAGTACTCGCTGGGGCAAGAAATTACGCTAACTGGCAATATGACGTTATATGGAACTTGGGACGTACAGGGATTTTGCTAACAAATTTAGTTTTTGTTATAAAGTTATTTTTGTTGTGTTCAATATCTTTTAGGAGGGCTCCTATGGCCCTCCTTTCCTCAAACCTTCCTCCTACCGCACTTTGAACCAAAAACGCCCAAAACGCCTAAAAATCACCTTAAAACGTGTTTTAACATAAGAAATATCATCAAAAATTGGTAAAATTACGCATTTTGAGTTATTTTCTGGACTTTTTATCATGCCTATGCTTGCAACTTTTCACTCTTTTCTGCTACTCTGGATACAGGTAGCCGCCTCTCTTGCTAAAATACTAGTTTAATGCAAGGAGAAAGGAGGTGTACGTGCTATGAGTTTTAGTTTTCGCATCCGAAGGTTATGCTTAAGTTTACACTTAGGCTGGCTCTACATTAGAGTAAAACTTAATGTCGCTCCTAAGAAGAAGCGACATTAACAACACTTACATCCCCATCTTATCACCAATCTTTAGAATTGGCAAGAGGCGTGCTGCCACCAAGCCAACCCCGCATGCACCATTACTAAGTTTAGCCCCACATACGCTACCACCAAACTTAACCCTATATACGCTACCGTCGAGCTCAGCCCTGCATATGCTGCCATCAAGTCTAACCTTACACTTTTGTAGCCAAAGTTTAGCAAGATTTATGTTATGATAGTTGCATGGGACAAATTAAACAGGCTAAATTACAAACACTCAGCACCCAAACTACGCAAGAGGAGCCAAGTTTTCCAAAGATTAGTAAATATTGGCTTAGCGCTTGGATTATAATTTACATCATTATTCTCATTGTTGGTCTCTTGCAACCCAAAAGTTGGTATTTAATGGCCATCAAACTCAGTGGCGTCTTGCTCTGCTCAGTTTATAGCTATGTTACTTTCCCAAAAGACCGTTTGCTGCAACTTGCCATGATTACGACTTTTGTAGCTGATTGTTTCTTGGCATACAACAATACTTCTAACATTGGCTTAATTATTTTCTTACTAGCGCAATACATCCATCTCTATCGCTTACAGCCCCTTGAACGCCATCAAAATATTACCGTAATTGCAGCAGCAACTTTCTTTCTAATCTTTATCAATTGCTTTGCGCAACTTTTACCGAATATTTATTTAATTTGCGGCTTCTATGCACTAGCAATCATATGTAATTTTTACACGAGTTGGCGCTGGTATCAATCGGACTCCAAGAATCCTGCCGCCATCGCCGCTTTTGCCGGTTTTACACTGTTTGGCTGTTGTGACCTCTGTACGGTGGTTTCGTTTATGTCATTGACCGGGGTCTTCTCCAGCTGGTTCTATATGCCGGCCAACTTCCTAGCATGGTTTTTCTACTATCCATCACAGATTTTGGTATCAAACAGCACAAAGTGTGCTACAATAGAATCAAAGGAAGGTAAATGTTAATGGAGGTATATGGAAGGTAAAAAATCACACTCACCCAGCAGCGGTCAACGTGCAATTCTAGTTTTTGGTGCTCCTTGCAGTGGCAAGACCACATTTAGTCAACAATTTGCCGCACAGTTTAATGCTACATTCTACGATCTCGACCGTTTACAACAAGAACATAATCTTTCTCGCCAATTTATCTTGTTGCTGGTCGCCGAGGTGGCCAAGACTGGTGCTACTCTAGTACTTGAAGGCGGTAATGACACCGAAAAAGACCGCAAAGAGCTGCTCACTATCTTACGCAACGCTGGCTACACACCTACGCTGATTTGGATTCAGACCGATATGGTAACGATTCGTACTCGGCTCAAGAATAAACTCAAGTCTGTCGAAAAAGCCAAGCAGGTCTACGAAGCACGTATCAAAGTAATGGAAGCACCGTCCGATGCTGAAGCACCAATCGTATTGTCCGGCAAGCATACTTATCCAACTCAGCTCAAACAAGTTCTGACCCAGCTCTAAAATGATTATCAGTGACCCTGAATTTGGGGAGGTAATTGTACGCAAAAACCCGCTTTCTAAAAGCGTGCGGTTTTCGGTGTCACCTTCTGGGCGCCTACAAATGTCGGTGCCACAACACACTAGTGATTTTTTGGTGAAAAGATTTCTCAAGATTAACCGTGCACTGGTGCGCGAAAAAATCCCCCTGGCCGACCCTAAATCTCAGCGCGCGCGCGACGCCAAGAAAAAAATCCTCATGAAAAAGGCTAAGGATTATTTACCGTACCGGCTGGAATATTACGCTAAGCTCTATGGCTACGTCTACGACCACTGCCGGCTCAGCCACGCCGCTACGCGGTGGGGCAGCTGCAGTAGTAATCGCACAATTTCGTTAAATATCGGCTTAATGCAAGTACCAGAACCATTGCGAGATTATGTGATTATTCACGAACTGGCGCACCTCAACCATATGGACCATTCCGAAGCTTTTTGGGCCGAAGTCGGAGCTCACGACCCACGTTATAAGGAGCATCGCCGTAAACTCAAAAGTTTTAGCCCGGGAGTATAAGGTACAATCAGCTATTAAGACACACGACATATCTCCCGGATAGTCCGGGAGATATCTGAGATCAGAAAAAGCCGCCCAATTTGGGCGGCTACAGGATTGGCCGAATTGGCCATACTCGTGCATGAACAGACGAATCAAAACGGCTCCTCCTCGTCGTAGTCTTCCCACTCCAGAGCCACTTTGAGACGATCCGCCAGCACGGCGATGCCGAAGGCAACCAGGGAACAGACTCCGCACACGGTGCTGAGGTTAAGCAGGCGCCGCCCGATCAGGGTAGACACGTTGACGACCTTGAGCAGCTTGGAATCGGCTTCACGTTTCGGATCCATAAAGAACACTTCCTTTACAAAAGATTGAGGTATAACCTCTACTCTAATTATACCTTATCTATCATAAAAAGTCAATCATTGTGCCACTGATCCTAAAATTAACCTAAAATCTAGTTGCATTTCTCTAAAATCTGTGCTAAAATGGTTCGGTAAAGTATATTATTAACGACATTTTCGTTATCTAGACGACAGAGCAGGCCTTGCGCTTGGTCCGTCGGCTCTATCTTTGAGAGAATGGAGCCGATCGACTACAGTAAAAGGAACCGCCCATTAGTCTAGGTTTCGTGGTGTTTTAAGGGAAAGGATC
>CAZWCY010000006.1:0-44550 GCA_964633035.1 uncultured Candidatus Saccharibacteria bacterium
CTCGTTTGGCTCATAACCAAAAGGTCGTTGGTTCAAATCCAACTCCCGCAACCACAATAGCGTCGCTATCGCCCCCCCGATAACGGCGCTATTTTGGTTTTTAGGAAATTATTCTACTTCGCCTGAGGTCTCTTCTTGGTCGTCGATCTTGATGTCTTTATCAAGGTTTTCATCAACGGTGTCTTCTGGCGCAACGTAGTTGTCTTTCTCGGTATGCGGAGTATTGTCGCCTTCTGGATCAGCTTCGTCTTGAGTCTCAACCGAAGCGTTGTCTTGGCCAACAGCTTCTTCGGCCTTCGCTTCGGCTGCTTCAGTTTGCGCAAAGGTTTCTGGCGCATCTACGGCTGGTTTAGCTTCTGCTGTATTTGAATCCACTTTTGATTTTGCGTCGTCTGTGGTCGCCTCGGCATTGGCTATATCCGTAGCAGCTTCCGCCTCATCTTCATGTGCTTCGCTAATTGCATTTAGTAGTGCGTCCTCAGCATTCTTACGTTTCTTCTTTTCTTGAGCCTTATTGAGTACAATGTCAATATCATAGCCAGTGAGCTTAGAAGCTAGGCGTACGTTTTGGCCTTGGCGACCAATTGCGATCGATTGCTGATCTTCGTTGACATAAACTTTGGCTTTTTTGCCATCAATCTCAACTTTCACAACTTCGGCCGGGCTGAGTGCTTCGCGAATAAACTCTTGCGCATTGTCGCTCCAGCTAATAATGTCAATTTTTTCTTTATCGCCAATTTCGTTCATAATGGCCTGCACGCGCATACCGCGGCCGCCCACAAAGGTACCAACTGGGTCAACGCCAGAGACCGTTGAACGCACCGCAATCTTAGTACGCCGGCCAGCCTCGCGGGCGATCGCTTTAATCTCGACCGAGCCGCTTTCTAGTTCTGGCACTTCCTGACGGAATAGATATTCAATAAAGTCGGCATTGCCGCGCGACAAAACGAGTTGCGCCCGGGCGTCATCATGTTCAACACCTTTAATATAAACCTTAATGCGCTCACCAACGGTGTAATACTCGCCGTCAATTTGTTCGCTGCGTGGCAGAATACCTCGTGCGCGCCCCATATCGACATGCACCATGCGTGGGTTGACTTGCGAGATAATACCAGTAACGACTGTGCCGATTTTATCTTCAAATTCAGCCAAAACCGCATCGCGCTCAGCTTCACGCAAACGCTGAATTACTACCTGCTTGGCAGTCATGGCGGCAACACGACCAAAATCAGTCACTTCGTAAGATTCCTCGACGGTGTCGCCAATCTCAGCATCAGCCTTAATCTTCTTGGCTTCTTCTTGCGGAATCTCGGTAGAAGGATTGTAAGCCAAACCATCTTCGATTACTTCGCGGCTGACAAAAACTTTCGCCGTACCTTTGTTCATGTCAAGCAAGGCTCGCACGTTCATCTCTTTGTCGCCATTATCACGGCGCCAAGCGGCGGCAATCGCCATCTGCACCACATCGAGTACGGTTTCTTCTGGCAAGCCTTTCTCTTCGGCAATGACACCGACCATACTGGCCAACTGTTTGATATCTAGATCTTCCATTTTCCTCCTTGGTTAACGTCTCGTCGCAAAGCGTAATGAGAAGCATAGCACTTTTACAACGAAAACCCGGCCCTTTTCGGGTCGGTCAATATCTGTATATCTTTATTATAGGGGATGTACGCAAAAAAGTCAACAAGAAAAGCCGCATTTTCCTCATTAATACTGTATTTAATTTGGTAAACAAACTACTTTTATTAATAAAAAGCCGCCCCTGCAAGGGGGCGGCATAGATTAGTGTGTTTGAGCTAGGTAATCTTCTTTGTAGTTTTTCTCATTCCTTTCAAATCTTGGTCTTTTCTGCTTTCAGCTCGGCGACGATACGGTCTTGAGATGCTTCATACTTTGCGATAGCCTGTTCGGCCGACTCACTCATTCGTAGGGCAAACTGCAAGAAGGCTACTGAATTGGTTCGTAGTGCTAGAAAATTAACTGTGCGGCTAGCGTAATAGCAAACCTTTTGGATAATCCCGCAACAAAATAATATGCCCAGGCTGGCAAAACTGGCGCCGTTTTTGTGCAGGCGCAAGGTATACCAGACGAAACATGCCAAGGTATAGGCTGCGATGGCGCAAAAGATCGCCATGCAGGCTAGAGTTACCAAGGCCACGATGTTGCCAAAGAGGTCGTTTCTCAGGTAAGGCGCAACTACAAGCCCCAGCAAGCTGATGAGTAGGAAAATTCTGCCGCATTCGGATACTTTTTTCATTGAAATCACCAATCCTTCGCATTTTTTAGGGAGTAAAACCGTGATCTTTCAGCTCTTGATTTTTTGCGGTAAAAACGCAATAGTTAGATGTGAATTTCGTTTTTTCGCGACAAAAACCACCAATCTCCGCAAGGAGCGTAGAGCTATCTAGTAGCTAGAACTAGCCCTATTCTTCCATTATAGCACACATTGCTCAAAAAGTCAATACTGCTTACGCGTTTTCGGCAAAAATCAAGTATTCATCGCACATGGTGTCATGCCTCCTTCACGGAAGATTATGAAGGTTGTCGTCAAGCTCGCTGGGAACAAGCTTAATTTTGTCATTGGCTAGTTACGTTGCTCTGGTACGTACACGGTATTATCATAGATTAGTTTGAGCCGGTCATCCGGGAAATGTTGGTCTAAGAAGACTTCTACTTTAGTATCGGCAGGATTGCCTTCGCGACGTCCGGTTTGGCGGAGCGTGGCAGCGATCGAAAGCGCCGCATCAAAAACTAGAAAAATCGCTAGACCAATACAGAAGCGATTGAGCCATTTGCCACTGAGGCGTTTATAAGCGCCTTCTAGTAGAGGGAATAGCCAATGCGCTGCTACTAGTACGAGTAGTCCCCAGAAAACCATATAGGGTATAGTGGTGCGACCGTCGATATTGAGCAAGCGATCACTATAATCCCAAGAGCGGGTGCTAAAAATCCACTCTTGTAAAATACTTAAAAGATATTCAAGTGCTCCGCCGAGCAATGTACCGCCGAAGAGGCAGGTTTTCCAGCTGGCTTTGGTGCGATAGAAGGCGAGATAAATCCCCACAGCACCAATACCATAAACTGGGCTAAAGGGGCCGTAGACTAAGCCGCGGCGTGAGAACCATTCAATCGTGCCGGTGGCAAAGAAATTCTTGCATAAAGTCAAGATTTCCTCATAATAAGTACCAAAGATGCAGCCAATGGCAAAAATCAGGACAATTTGATTAAATATGAGTCGCCAAGTGGCTTTTGGAAGCGGCGTATGGGAGTTTGCTTCTTCTATGCTCTCTGGAGATGTTTTTACTTCGCTCATTATTCTCATCATAGCATATTTACCGCAAGACGTAAAACTGGTCGCAAGACGGAGCCAAGGTGATATCAGTGTGTGATAAAAACACATCCGATTGTTGAGTTGCTAGAAACGCAATTTTCTGATATAATAAATACTAACTAGCCTAGCGCACATTAATAAGATAGGAGGAGTTCAAGTGGGGAACAACGTTGCCGCTGAATGGCAAGCTCGCAATATCGTGGAATTTAATCTAGCCAAGCTCAACCCGTTATTATGTAGGCCTAGCGGTAGGCCGAGATATCTTGATCAGGAGGTGATGTTTAAAGCGTTGGCAGATGTATGGGCGAAGGAGAGAGGCACGAATCATTTTACTATTTTCCGGCGTGAAGATAATGATGACGGGCTTTGCGTAGCTTTTGATGCCTATCCGTGCGACACGATTATTGCCAAAGACTCGAAGAATTTATTGAGAGATAATCGTTTCGCGCGAGACCAGAGAATCGAAATCGTGCAGATGAGTTTTAGTATGGAGTTCTTGCGGCAGTATGCCGAAATCCGCTACCCTTTAGAAGATAAACGTCGTCAGACGGTTTTTTCGAAATATCGTTCAGCGGTACCGCATCGCGAGTTAGAGGAACTGTTCTATTATGATGCCGATCAGCGAAGCGTCGTGGCGCGGGTTGATGGTACCACGCGGTTGTTGCGGATTTCGATAGCGCCGAACTTTATTAAGTTTGGTTTTGCTGATTACGCTGTACCGGAGCCGCAGATTCAGAAGGTGGAGTTGCCACGCGAACTGAGGCGTGAGATCTCGAGCGATTACACTGGGTTTCCTTTTGACGTGCCAGATCTTGAGGTGGTGATACCGCGAGCTGGAATATATCATCTGGAGTTCTTGGTAAATCCGGTGTGGGGCTCAAGAGAGACATATTTGCCGTATATTTTGTCGAATCAACGGAGCCTACGGTTTGACGATGGTGAAGAAATTTGGACCACTGGCGTCATGCACGGGTATCCGCGGCATACGCTCAGGATTGATGAAGCGGATGAGATACCGTCGTGCTATGGCGGCTATTTTCTCCTTCATCCGGATGGCAGCTTGCCGGTGATCTCGTTTACGGATTTCTCGCGCTATCCTCCTATCAATTACAAAAATTAAACCGCCCATCTCTGGGCGGTTTTAAAATGGAAAAAGTTTGAAAAATTTGCTAACTAGTAGCGGTCAGGGATGAATTCAGTAGTGAGCAGTAATTTTGTCGATCTAACTATCAGTCGGTCCGAATCCAGTAGCGGACCATGCCCGAACCTTTGCCGTCGGGCAGCGTATCCCACTCCTTACCGCCAACTGTTTCGATGATGTGACGGCTAGCCAGGTTGTCGACGCGTGCGGTCAGCAGCAAATCGTACAGGTCGTGCTGCTTTTGGCAGTACTGCACGGCCTCCTGCAGAGCGGCGCTGGCGTAGCCTTTGCCCCGATACTGAGGCGCAATGCCGTAGCCAATGTGGCCGCCTTCGCGCAGCAACCTCGGCGTCAGCATAGTACGGATCTTGACCAGGCCGACAATCTCATCGTCGCGGTTGTGGATCCAGAGGATCTCCTGTGGCACGTAGCCGTGCGCCAGCTCCTCGGGGAGCGGCCGCTCTTTGGCTTCCAGGATCGCCAGCTGTTCGCGCAGCGCTTCCAGGTTCTGGGCGTTAATCAGCCGCGTCGGCCACTCAAAACCGTTCTCGGTATAGTGGTCGATCGTGGCCAAAAACTGCTGCAGCTTCATCACCTCGGCGATCGAGACGGTCGACGGGATTTCCCGCAAAGTTACTAATTTTCCCATGATCATTTTCCTCCTTAAAGTACTTAGGTTTTACTGAACAGAAATAAGGTACCTATCCTCTCATTATAGCACACTTTTGTTGTTTTGTCTATACTTTTTATGGTATTCTTAGCAAAAAGCAAGAAAAGGTGATTTAATTGGGCAGAAAATAAGAATAGATAGTATTAATAATGATAAACAGAATAAGAAAAGCGGCCTCCTAGGGGAGGCCGCGCTTCATAAGGTGCGTAAGAAGGCTTGGATTAGGAAAAAAGGCAGACTTTGCGGGAACAAATATCGAAGCCGTACGCGGCGATTACGTTGCCGTTTTTGTCTGTGCAGTAATATATAGAGGTAGGAAGTTGCTCATCTTGCCGGCGGCCGTCAATTGATGCCATAGTGGCGCAGACCAGAAGGATGATTACAGCGAGAACTGCGATAACGACGTTGCGGGTTTTCATGCATTTTCCCTCCAATAGCTCTTAAGATTCAGGAAGGGTTTTAATCGCTTCCTAAGTACATTGTAGCACACTATGTTAATTTTGTCAATATATCTTATGCTTATTTTTATATTTGACAAGAAAATAGCAAAACTCGCCTTAGCACTATTGAACTGGCGAGGATAGCGAGTAATAAGAAAACTTGCTTTCTTGTTCGAGCGTCGCAGCCAGCAAGACCGCATTAGCGGTCTTGACACCCGAGTGCTAATTTGATACAATAGGGGTAGATTAGCACTCAACATGTGCGAGTGCTAATAACAAAAATAGCACTATTGACATATGAGTGCTAATGGAATACAATAGAATAAGATTTTGATAAAGGAGGATAGAATGTCAAAAATTATTGGTATTGACCTTGGTACAACCAACTCCGCATTTGCTTATATGGTAGCTGGTAAGCCAGAGGTGATTACGAATAGCGAAGGTGATCGTACCACGCCGTCAGTCGTAGCCGTCACCAAGAAGGGCGATCGCTTGGTTGGTAAGGTGGCGCAGCGTCAGCGCGTGACTAACCCTAAGAACACTATTTATGGTATTAAGCGTTTGATTGGTCGTAAGTTTGATGACGAGGAAGTCAAGCACGATCTTGACATCATGCCGTATAAGATTGTCAAAAAAGGTAACGGTGTGGCCGTTGAGATGGACGAGAAGGAATATACGCCGGAAGAAGTCTCAGCGATGGTGCTTGCTAAGATTAAGGCTGATGCTGAGGCCTTCTTGGGTGAAAAAGTCACCGAGGCAATTATTACGGTGCCGGCTTACTTTAATGACGCTCAACGTCAGGCTACCAAGGATGCCGGTAAGATTGCCGGTCTTGAGGTACGCCGCATTATTAACGAGCCAACAGCCGCTGCACTCGCTTATGGTTTGGAGAGTAAAAAGGATGAAAAGATCGCTGTTTTCGACCTTGGTGGCGGTACCTTCGATGTTTCAATCCTGGATATCGGTGACGGTGTCTTTGAGGTGAAGTCAACCAATGGCGATACGCACCTCGGCGGCGAAGACTTTGATAATATGATCGTGAACTTCTTGATCGATGAGTTTAAGAAGGAATCGGGTATTGATATTCGTGACGATGCCGCGGCAATGCAGCGGGTGAAGGACGAAGCTGAGAAAGCCAAGAAAGAGCTTTCTAGCACTACTTCGGTAGAGATTAACCTGCCATTCTTGACCGCTGATGCCGATGGTCCAAAGCACTTTGAGTACACCTTGACTAGGGCAAAGTTGGAAGAATTAGTAAAGCCACTCTTGCAGCGCTTGGCTGGTCCAGTCGAAAAGGCGCTCAAAGACGCTAAGTTAACCGCCAAAGACATCGACGAAGTAGTGATGGTTGGTGGTATGACTCGTATGCCAGCGGTAGTTGAAGAAGTTAAGAAAATCTTCGGTAAAGACCCAATGCAAGGTGTAAACCCAGACGAAGTGGTGGCCGTAGGTGCCGCAATCGAAGGTGGCGTGTTGCAGGGTGATGTCAAAGACGTGCTCTTGCTAGATGTTACTCCGCTATCACTCGGTATTGAGACTATGGGTGGCGTCTTTACGAAGTTAATTGAGCGCAACACTACCATCCCAACCTCTAAGTCCGAAGTTTTCTCGACCGCAGCCGATAATCAGCCACAGGTAGAGATTCACGTTTTGCAGGGCGAACGCGAGATGGCAGCCGATAATAAATCGCTAGGCCGGTTCATTCTTGATGGGATTGCGCCAGCGCCACGCGGAATTCCGCAGATTGAGGTAACCTTTAATATTGATGCGAACGGCATCTTGAACGTTTCCGCTAAGGATAAGGGCACTGGTAAGGAGCAATCAATTACCATCCAGAACTCTGGCAACATGAGTAAGGAAGACATTGAGAAAGCACAAAAAGAGGCTGAGGCGCATGCTGAAGAAGATAAGAAGAAGCGTGATGCTATCGATGCCAAGAATCAGCTCGAGAATGCGATTTATCAGGCCGAGAAGATGCCGGATGAATATAAAGATAAGATTTCTGAAGACGACGCCAAGAAAATTAAAGACGCCGCTACAGAAGCTCGGAAGACGCTGGATGACACGAGTGCCGACAAGAGCGCTTACGAAGCCGCTCTCAAAGCTCTGAATGACATTCTGATGCCAATTGGTGCTAAGATGTATCAGAGTACGACTGCTGATGCTAACGCTGGCAAAGACGGTAGCGATAAGACCGATGATGCCGGTGATAACGGCGAGCCAGTCGAAGGCGAAGTGATCGACAAAGACTAAGCCGACTGGTCTATAAAAAGCTAAAAGCACTCCTTGACTGGGGTGCTTTTAGTGTGGGCTCAATAAAGCGGATTTGATCTTCGCATGGTTTTTAACGTAAGCATTTTCCTATCTAGACAAAATCACAAAAGTATGCTACAATTTGTATGTAGGTTAGTTTTTGATGTACCAAAAATGTCAAAGTAGCAGCGAAGCAAGCTAAGATTGAGCGAAATTGTCTTATACTGCAGAGCTAAAGTTACTGTTGACTAGGACATCAAACATCAAAGCCTAAGTACAAAAAAGTTTGGAGGGGAACAGTTTGCTGTATACATCACACGAGCTGCGGGTGCAGCCGGGGCGCAACTTGGCCTTGGATCTGCCCGGATCTGGCGTTATCCTGGGTGACACCAAGAAGGAAAAGAAACCGAAAAATGCCGTCTTTCTGCCGGTGACGGAAAGTTCGCGGCAACGCATCCCGCAGGGTATGAACAAAATGCTGACCGTGCAGGTGGTGGACAGCCAAATTCAGATCGAGCCGATCATTGACGGCCAGCTGTATTTGATTCTGTCTTCGCGGTTGCTGAGCGGCGATGGCCGAGGTGCGCTCTATACGTTAAAAAATCAATATGCGCAGACTAGAATCCTGAGCGCGAATCGGTTCACTAATCCGTATCAGGCCAAGAATCGTTGGGGTGAGATCGTGGTGCAGGCACAACCGCAGAGCGCTTTCTTTGCCACCTGGAAACGGGACGGCGAGATTGTGGCGGATCGGCTGTACTATGTCGACGACACTCTGACGGTTTATGCGACTGAGCAAAAACAGGCGTACATGCAGTTCAAAGCAAATGGCATAGAAGTGCCGTTTCGCTTCAATACCCGGAACGGTCAGAGTTCCGCACGGATTTTGCGGGCGGATTGGCACAAAATCGTTTAAGCTAGGAGGGGCAAGCGTGATTTTTTCGAACTGCAATTTTCCACTTCGTCGTGTGACTTTGGCTGATGGGCCAGTTTATCGCTACCAGATTGGGAGTCGATATTCTCAGGACGGGGTCACTAAGGGTACGATGCTACTGGTGCCAGCACCAGCGCACTTTAACCAGAATTGGCATCGTGGCATGAATAGTAAGTATACAATCGCACGCCAGGCGGAGCGCAAATTGCACATTGTGCCTGACCATGAGAATAAACTGTGCCTGATCCTGTCTTCACGCTTGAGCGGTACTAATGTTGGTCATGGCAACATCCGAGTTTTGCGCGATCATCCTATGGATGTCGCGAGTATCGTGCACGCCGTTGATTGTTATGATCCGGAGTGCTGCTGGACGGAGCTGATTGTGTGGGCGCAGCCGGGCGATGCTTTCTATCTGACTTGGCATACGGCGGAATTTTCGCAGACGGTGGTAATCTTTGTGGACCAGAATGCGCATATTCACGAAGTCGAACGCAATCACCTCTATGATTACTGCCAGAGACACCAGGTGGAGCCGCCTTTCAGGCTGGATGTAAGCAATGGGCAGACTCGTACTAAACTACTGAAAGAGGAGTGGCGTAAACTTTAGGTTAAGCCTTTGAACAAGCAGGCTAAACCCTAGCCTTCCGAGCAAACAAAACAAGCTCAGAGTTTGAGTTTGCTAAACTTAACTTTAGTCCCGACCAGTGTGTCGGGGCTTTTTATGTGGTATAATAGCAAAAAGGAGTTATGATGGAAAAAATGTTCCTCGTGACGAACCCAGGTTCGTCTTCACGTAAGTATGCCCTGTACAAAGGCAATGATGTAATTTGCACGCTACACTTCGAGATGGAGGGTAAAGATGTCGTTTGTACCCTCAAGCGCGCCGATGGTAGCAAGACTAAATTGACTGATGGCTTTAAGAAATTGACCGAAACTGTCAAATACGTCAAGAAAATTTTGGCTGATGAGGGCTATTTGGGCAAAAATGCTAAGTTAGATGCGATTTTGGCACGCGTGGCTTCCACGGGTGACTTTTTTACCGCCGATCATATCGTTGATGAAGACTGTCTCAAGCGCTTAGAAATCGCCAAGAAGCGGGCGCCGTTGCACGTGCCGGTGGTGGCAGCTGAGATTAGCGAATGTGTGAAGGAATTTGATGGCACGCCGGTAATTACGATTACGGATTCGGGCTTCCATAACACGCGTGATGACGTACATACTTATTATGCAATTGATCCAGAATTGGCGGATAAGGCCGAGATTAAGCGCTATGGCTATCATGGCCTTAGCATGGGCTCAATCTCCGAGTATCTAAAGAATAATGGCTTACTGGCAGAAAAAGTGATTGCTTGCCACCTTGGCTCTGGTAGCTCCCTTACGGCGATGCTCAACGGCGAATCTTACGACACTACGATGGGCTATACGCCGCTTGAAGGTGTAATGATGGCGACGCGTTGCGGTGATTTGGATGCCACGGCTGCAATTGCGATTGGCCGCGAGTTGAATCTAGAAGGTGAAAAACTTGAAGAATATCTCAATAAGCAGTGTGGCCTCAAGGGCGTAACTGGCGAAACTGACGACATGCGTGAAGTCTTGAGCTTGCGTGCTGACGGTGACAAGCGTGCCAAGTTGGCTTACGAGATGTTTATTTATCGAATCCAGCGGGCAATTGGTCAGTTGGCGGCGTCTTTGCAAGGCGTGGATGCGTTGGTCTTTACTGCTACGATTGGTGAACGCAATGCTGAGATTCGGCGCGATATTGTAGCGGGGCTAGGTTATCTTGGGTTCAAGATTAATGATACCAAGAATGACGATGGTTTGGGTGATGCTCGCCATTGCGTAATTTCGGCTGCCAGCTCCAAGCCAATCTATGTCATTCAGACTGATGAAACTGGTGAAATGATTCGCCGCGCGCTGCTGTTACTGGAGAAATAATCCGCTGCGCCCTGTTATTAGAAAATAGTTAGTTGGCGTGGTCTAGAAGGCTAAATCCCCGGCTTGAGAGCTGGGGATTTGGTATGAGATCTAGTCTCAGTCTGGAGGTCTACGAAATCAATATAATCGACTCCGAATCTTGGTCCGGAAGTTTATGAAACTAATAAAATTGGGCGCCAGTTGTGGCGCCCTAAGGGTTTAGCTGAGAGGGTGAAGCTCGCATTTAATTCTCTGCCGGTAATCTGCGGCACAGATGCTGCCGTTGATGATGGCCAGTATGCCCAGCACGCGAATCAGACGCTCGCCGATACTGTAGGGCTCGGCGCTTATCGGAGCGAGTACAAATGTGATGCCAATACCAACCAGCGCGAGACTACACAGGAAAGTGATGATGGTATCAAGCTTAACCTTGCCGCGCTTGACTTCGCCGCCTACTTCCATGGTGGACCCTCCCTTCCTAAAATGTGAATTGATCTGACCAGAATCGGCCTTAGCCAACTTTTCAATATAAATTGACTCAACCAAAACCAGCCTTAGTCAATTCCAAGGTACGAGGAAAACTCCTCATACACCCATTGTAGCATACATTGTGCAATAAGTCAATAGTGCTTATGCTACTGTTGCGTATTTGGCAATAAAGTTGAATATGGTATAATTAAACCATGAATGACCAGGTAATGAAAGCAGAGACTGATGAGATCTTGCGGCTGGCAACTCAAAGTTTGGCAGTCACTGGAGACTACGTTGAATTAGGCTGTTATAAAGGTTTGACTTCGGTACTGCTGGGTAAATTGTTGGTAAAAACCGATAAGAAGCTGTGGATTTATGATTCCTTTGCGGGTTTGCCAGAAAAATCTGCTCAAGATGCTGTGGGTGCGGGTGCAAATTTCCGGGCAGGGGAATTGTTGGTGACGAAGCGAGAGGTAGTGGAACGGATTCGGAAGGCTGGACTAAAAAACGTGGTAGTTAAGAAAGCTTGGTTTAATGAGCTTCAAGATCAAGATTTACCCAGGGAAATTGCGTTTGCTTTTTGCGACGGAGATCTGTATGATTCGATCAGGGTGAGCTTGAAACTGGTCGTGCCGAGGTTGGCTGAGCAGGGAATTGTCATCGTGCATGATTATAATAATTCACAGTTGCCGGGTTCAGCGCGAGCAGTCGATGAGTTTTTACGACAACATCCCGAATTCCACTTGCAAGTGAAACATACTTTGGCGATTTTGACAAGAAAGTAGGAACTGAGTAGACGATGTATTAATGCTAGTGAATATCCTGTGGATTACTAAGCTATGACATTGCAGATGGCTTATGTATATGGTAGAATAAAGGGAATGATCAGGGTATTTATTGATGAATCTGGGAATATGGGGCTCGATGGAAAACATTTTGTGATGGCTGCGGCGGTTTTCGATACAGATAAAGGAGTAGCGAGGGCTAAACGGTTGGTTAGAAAGGAACAGCAAATTATTGCTAAAGAGCGGGGTGTGGCTGATATTGAAGAAATTAAATCGTGCACACTTACTTTTGCGCAGCGACAGCGCATAATTAGTAAGATGACTGCGCGGGCAGATATTGATGTTTACTATCTTACGGTTGATAAATCGAATGTGGCGCTTTTAGCACAGGGTAAACCAAAAAACTTGGTATATAATTATTTTGCAAAGCTATTAACTGATAAAATTTTTGCGAAATACAATGATGATTATTCTGTTGTATTTGATCAACGAGCTACAGCTGTTAAGTCAATGAACTCGTTAACTGACTATATCACAATAAATGCGTATACGAACTTTAATCATGTTAATCATAACATTAGCGTCAAGCAAATGGATTCTAAAACGTCGAATTTGTTGCAAGTGGCCGATATAATTGCGGGAACCGTTTATCAAGCCTATAAAAAACAAAATCGGCATTTTCTTAATATGTTAAAGGGTAGGATAGTAAGCGCTGAGGAATTCCCGCGTAATCGGTTTAAGGGTAGTTTGATCCGTAAGAGTTAGAGGCTTGACAATATTGGTTGTATCTGCTAAGATTAAGGTAGGCGTCAGCCGTATGGTGAGCTTTAGCTAGTAAGTGTCGTTTTTCCGGCACCGATCCATACGCAGCCGCGGGCATCCTTCGGGGTGCCCTTCTTGTTGCAGAAAGCTTGATTAAGTATTAAAATGCAAGATTTTTAGCACTAAAACACCATGAGTGCTAAAATCGTGGTTGTATATCCTAATTATCTGTGGTAAAATTAACCTAGACAGTTTCTGGTAGCATAGAATTACTACCACGAGGGATTACAACATGGCAAAGAGAGATTATTATGAGGTTTTGGGCGTACCAAAAAGTGCGTCTGACGATGAAATCAAGAAAGCTTATCGCAAGCTAGCAGTGAAATATCACCCTGATAAAAATCCGGGAGACAAGGAAGCAGAAGCGAAATTCAAGGAGATATCTGAAGCGCACGAAGTCTTGTCGGATAAGCAGAAGCGAGCGCGGTACGATCAATTTGGGCATGCTGGGGTGGGTGGCGCTGGTATGGGTGGTAATCCATTTGGCGGCACTGGCGGCACGAGCTACAACTTTAATGGCCAGAGCTTTAACTTTGATTTTGGTGGTAGCGGCGGCCTGGATGATATTTTGGGGTCAATCTTTGGCTTTGGTGGCGGTCAGCGACGCCCAGCACGCGGTACTGATTATCGTACTACGGTAGTCTTGAACTTTGAAGAAGCGGTCTTTGGCACTACCAAGACAATTACCGCGGATGGTAAAGATCTCAAAGTCAAAATTCCAGCGGGTATTGACGATGGTATGTCGATCCGCTTGAGTGGCAAGGGTGGCCCAGCACCAAAAGGTGGTGCGAAGGGCGATCTTTATGTCTTTGTACGGGTGAAGCCGCATAAGCATTTGACGCGTGAAGGCAGTATTATTCTTTCTGAGGCAAAAGTTTCGATGGTAGACGCAGCGCTGGGCACGGAGATTGATGTTGAGACCGTGGATGGCAATGTGCGCATGAAGGTGCCGGCGGGTACGCAGTCTGGTACGCCGTTTAAGCTTTCTGGGCATGGCGTACCGTTGATGCGGAGCGACGGTGATCGCGGTCCGCATATCGTGACGATTATCGTAGAAACTCCGAAGAACTTAACGAAGCGTCAGAAAGAATTGCTCGAAGAATTTCGCGGCGATAAGAAGAAGCGCGGTTTCTGGGGTTAGAGCGAGACTATAAAGCATGACGCAAGAATGTAATTTAGAAAGCTAAAGTGGATTATGACCGACAGCACTAACAACTTACCGATTATTGGCAACAGTGTATTTTTTGAAGTGGCAGGAATTAAGAACGTGCCGGCTAAGATTGATACTGGTGCGTCGGTTTCGGCGATTTGGGCTACTAATATTAAGATGAACGCCCAAAATGAGTTGGAATTTACATTATTTGCGCCAGAATCAGAGTATTATACGGGGGAAGTAATCAAAACTAACGAATATCAAGTGCGGCGGGTACGTAGCTCGACCGGGCATGATCAGATTCGCTATATGGTAAAACTTTCTGCTCGCCTTAAGGGCCGCAAAATTCGGATCAATTTTACCTTGGCAAATCGTAAAATTAATAAGTTTCCAGTTTTGATTGGCGCGAAGACCCTCAGGGGTAAATTTTTAGTGAATGTGTCGGACCGTGAAATTGCGATTCCGAATCGTACCGAGCGGACCTTGAACGAACAGCTCCAGGCTGATCCGCAAGCTTTTCATCGTAAGTATATGGAATCATTGGTAGATGCGCAGGTTGTAAACCGGCCGGCTGATTCGCAGGTTTCGCATCAAAAACATCCGGAACAGTTATCATGAGCGTGCGCGAATATTACTATCGGCATTTCGGTGAGTTGACGCCAGATAAACAGTTTCATTTTGCAACACGAATTAAGAATTATTTTAAGAGTAATGATTTTCGGGAATTTTTTGAGCATTACCGGCCAAGCCAAGATTTGAAGGCAATTCTTGAAGATAATGATTTTACGCATGTGAATTATGCCGAACTACGGCGGCCGTATTTTGAGAAATACCCGCGGCTGTATGGGATCGAAGCGGCACTCTTTCGCGTGAATCATCTTTTGAACGAATATAAGATTGATTTGCGGACAGAGTTTTTAGAATTGGTGCCACAGGCAGAACTTTATGCTTTAGCTGATGCTCTATTGGCGGATGATGGCGCGATGATGACACTTTCGACTTGGGCGGTGAACGTGATTTGCTTGACCGAAATATTATTTCCACGCGGGCACAATGTAGTACAAACTCTGGCGGAGAAGGCCTTGAATCTTGATGCGAAGGCGCCCAATTCAATGCTATTGATTTATCTTTATACGCATATTATTTTGTGCGACTCAGATTTTTACACGCGGCCGGTGGCGGAGAAGGTTCTAGCACACAAAATGCTTGACCGATGTGCGAGTATTATCGAGCAGAATTTTGATACACTAATTCTAGATGTGCGAATTGAGTTTTTGGTTTGTGCGAATATGGTGGGCGTGAATTATCCAGAACTGAGGAAGCGAATTGCGGCGGAGTGTCGTCAGAATCTCCGTCAGAACGATTATCTGATTGATCGGCGCCGTCCTAAAACTTACCATACGCTAAATGGTGCCGAACACACTAACGTGCTTTTTATTATGAGTGGGCTTGATGCCGAGTTGGCAGAGGTGCCTATTGACTAATTAGTTGCTTTAATGCGGCTACTTTAGCTTCGGGAAAAGCGCCGGTAGCTAGTTGCGGCGTACGATTAACTTCTAATACGCTGTATTCATGAGTATTTTTGTTCATAATGATATCGGCACCAGCAATTTTGATATCGAGAGCCTTGGCGGCAGTAATAGCGAGCTGAACGATACTGATATCAAGTTGTTCAATTGGAATCAGCGTGGCCTGACCGCCTAGGGAAGTGTTGTTGCGAAAGTCTTTGCCGTTAGCAGAGCGATAAATTGCTAGTTGTGGCTCAAAGTTCATGAGTACAATGCGGTAATCGCCGTCATTGGGAATGAAATTCTGCAAGATAAAATCAATGCCGGGATTCTCTGCGGTAATTTGGCGAATTTCTGCGGCAGTCTTGACAAGGTAATTATCATTTCCCTTGGTGCCTTTGACAGATTTTAAAACGGCTATATTATTAAACTGCGGTAAAATGTTGACCAGGAACTCAGTGGGCCCGAAAGCAGTCTTTGGCACTGCTACGCCTTGTTCCCAGAAACGCCACATGGCGTAGAGCTTGCCGTCAGTATTAGTAAAACTGTCGTCCAGGATTTGAACTTGATGCCTACGGCAATAACAGGCTAGAGCGCTAAAGATGTAATTGCGCTCATGCCCTAGCGAGGTGGAAAGTACGAGGATTTTTTGGTAATCTCTTAAATCTATACCAGTAGAATAGAGGGTAATACTAGCTTCGGCGCCTTCAATTAAGAAAGCTAAATCAGTAAATGACGCTACGTCAATAGTAGTTTCGGCATCAGTTAAGCTGGTAGCGAGATTAGTGTAGATTTTAGGCTCACGCCCTAAGATTAGAACCTTGTTCATAACTTAATTTTACTACTATCTTATTGACTCGTCAATTAAAATATGATAAAATAAGCGGTATGAGAATTGCAATTTTATCGAACGGAAATGCGAACTACTCTACTAAGCGTTTGGTAGAGGAGGCCGAAGCACGTGGTCACAAGGTTAAGGTGATCAAGTATAAGAATTGTTATCTATCACTTGATGAGAAACACCCAAGCGTTTATTATAAGGGCAAGAAGATTGATGGCTATGATGCGATTATTCCGCGTATTTCTAATAATATGACACGATATGGCTGTGCGGTGGTGCGTCAGTTTGAGATGCAGGGGATGTGGACGGCTTCTAGCTCGATTGCAATTGTGCGGGCGCGCGATAAATTGCGTTCACAGCAGATTTTGACTAAGGCTGGTATTGATACACCCAAGACTCTGGTCTCGCGCAATACGGCTGATATTGACGACCTTTTGGAGCAGATTGGATTACCAGTGATTATTAAACTCGCCTCTGGCACACACGGTAATGGCGTGGTCTTGGCAGAGACGAAGAAGGCAGCCAAGTCGGCCTTGCAGGCGTTCTATCTTTATAACGAAGACGGTACGAATATCCTTTTGCAAGAGTATATTAAGGAATCAGCCGGTACCGATATCCGTGCCTTTGTAGTTGGTTCGCGAGTGGTAGCTAGCATGCAACGGCGGTCGCTGGATGATGATTTCCGTAGCAATCTACATAAAGGCGGCGAGGGTACCAGTATTAAGTTAACAGCCGAGGAACGTCATATTGCACTAGCAGCGGCTAAGGCGATGGGCTTGCATGTGGCAGGTGTGGACTTAATGCGTTCGAGCCGTGGTCCATTGGTGCTAGAGGTGAATGCTTCGCCAGGCTTTGGCATTGAGAAAATCACTGGTCGTAACGTGGCAGCAAAAATTATCGAGTATGTCGAGAATAATGCTAAGCGCAAGGGTTCAAAAGACCGCGTTGGCGCATAAGCGTCTGTGATCTGTGGAAAAGTACCAGTAAAATGGTACTTTTTTGCCGACAAAAGTCCTTTACAAACATAAATATTTTGGTAAAATGAGGGTAAGGAAAAAGAAGGGACATAAAAACATGAGACAAACAAAGATTACCGCTTTTTTGGCGTTAGCCTTTATTTTGGGAGTGGGTGCTCCAATCGTGGGAATTGCAGCGCTGAATGATGCTGCCGCCACAGAAGTAGCTGATGCGTCGTCTGCAGAATCAGGTGATGCGGCGACCATAGCGGAGCAATCGGCAACTACTGAGGTTAATACAGAGGCGGCTTTGAGGGACGCGATCGCTGACGGCGCCACTAGCGTCACCTTGACAGGTAATATTAATCTAACCAGCGCATTAAAAATTGAGCGTACGACACCGCTTGCGATTAATCTAAATGGCTATAAGATTACAGCCAGTGCCAGCGTAAATAATGCGATTATCGTAATGCAGGGGAACGTGCATTTTATCGGCACCGGTAGTATCGAAGTGTCGGCGACCGCGCTAACTCTGGAAGGATCAAACAATCCGGCGGCGGCAAACTATACAGTTGTGACGGTTGATGCGGGAGTGATCTTAAAATCCAATACGATGTATGGTGCGACGGTAGACGTTTACCATGCTCATAGTGGCGATAAGGAACTGGTGAGCTATGGCGTGATATTGAACTTCAACGGTCAAATTGTGGCGCCTTATGGTATTTCTATTAACGGTAATGTTCAGCATAGCAGCAATGCGCCGGTAGTTAATATCGGTAACGGGGCGGTAATTAATGCAGCTAGCGCTACCGAGGCGGATGCGACGCCGATTTATGCGGCTGGTACGGGTACTTGGAATGTGGGCGCGGCGACGCTTTCGGGTCATGCAGCAGTGGCCACCAAGTCTGGCAAGCTGACTTTTAATGGCACGGCGATTGATATTGATGGCACGATGACGACGGCACCACAGCCTTCGGCTAATGGCATCAATGGCTATAGCTCGGTATTCCAAGTAGAGCACAATGTTAAATATGCGGACGCGGTAGAAATTACGGTGAATGGTGGTAATTATACGAGCGCGCACGGTGACGTTTTCTACGAATATAATTTGACTTCGGATAACCAAGCTGCGGCGGATATTGATATCAACGGTGGTACTTTTGCGGCGGCAGCCGGTAAACCAGTTTTTGGTGGCGATGTGGTGGATATGAATATCCAGATTAGCGGTGGTACTTTTTCTGGTAGCGATGTAGCAAGTTTTAAAGAGCAGGGTTATCTTGTCGGTAGCTTGGATATTGATGAGAACGGTGTTGTAATTGCACCGTCGCAGCCTTCGACCGGTGGAAGCACCAGTGCAACTACTACGCAGCTGACAAGTGCCGATGGCGCGGTAACGGTGACCGGCAATCTTAAGAATGCCGTAACCCTCAAAGCTGAACCGGTAGAGAAAAAGTTTGCTGCCTTCGGCAAATACAAGACGGCGGCGTACGATCTGCATTTACTTGATGCTAAGGGCAAAGAAGTGCAACTGACTGAGCCAGTGGCGGTGTCGATAGAAGTGCCGGCGGTGATTGATGGTGCAAAGTCGCGGATTTATTATCTTGACGAGGCTGAGAAAGCGGAACAGCTAGAATCTTACTATGTTGGTGGGAAGATTAACTTTAGCGCCACGCATTTTAGCCTCTATGCGATTGTTGAGAATTCGGCAAGCGTTTTGACTGGCAGCGATGTGTTAGATCAGCAAGTACCAAATACTGGTGCAATCTCTAAGCAGGGGATTATCACGGCGATTAGTACGACGGTGCCACTGATGATTTTGGCGGGCGTAGCCTTTATCTGGTTTAATCGCCATATGGTGAAAGTGCGCCGTGCTGAGCGGCTGGCGGAAGAAGAGCGTGAGCGGATTGCCAAAGCCTACATTCCGAAAGCCAAGCGCGAAGCCACAATTGATCGCTTTGTCGCGACTCCAATGGAGCAACACAATCCCGATGGTCCGATGGTAGATATGTTTATTAATTCTGCAAAATAATCGGCTTGCCGTAATTTGGAGCTTACTTGCCACCTCGAAAAGGGGTGGCAAGCTGTATTGATGACAATGCAAATGATACTTTGTCAAGAAAATACGATTTTTTGCCAAAAAAGTAGGATTTTTCCACAGAAATTGAATATAAAGTAGGGAAAAATCAAACAAAAATGCTTGACATTTTTTTTTTTTTATGGGATAAAATGGAAATTAGTTAACAATTAATTCATTAAGGAGAATATAATGAAGAAAAGTCAAGTTTTGGCTACTCTAGCGTTAGCATTCGCTTTGGGTTTGGGCGTCGTTGCGCCTGTAGCTAATACTTATGCGGTAGATGTTCAAGCTCGTACTGCAACCGGTAGCAATAGTTCAACTACTAAGGTTGCTACTGCCGAGGATCTCAATAAGGCCATTAGCTCAATTGAGTCGAATAATACCTATAGTGCATATGCAAAGTTAATTGAGGCTGTAAATAATATTACTGACGCTAAGGTTACGGACGCCGATGCTGCAACTGCGTATGCATCTGCTGATGCCGCTGTCGCTGCTCTACAGAGCGCAATGGGAACGCTTAAAATTGCCTATAATACAGACGATTCTCTAAATGTTCTCTTAACAAAAGCCCAAGGTGGTGACTATGCTAAGTGGGCTGCTGTCATTGATGCTACTGCTGCAGCAAATAAATCCGATAAGACTGCAACTGACGGGATAGCTTTCGACAATCTGTTTAATGCTATCAAGGCTATTGATGGAAATTTCACAGTAGATGAAGGTGATACTGTTCAGGATTTGATCACGTTTGCTTCAAATACAACTGCAAATCAGGGTTTGAATAATCTCAACAACAGCACGACGGCGACATTGACTAATTACACAAGCTTGTATAATGCCGTAAAGAAGGCTAATGAGACTTATAAACTTGATGATGCTATCCGGACCGCATTGAAGAGCGGTTACATTTCTGGAGTAAAAGTTTCTTCAATTAAGCCAGAGTCTACGCTTACACAGCTTTCTACCATCGCTACAAGCCTGAGTGATTATGGTGCTTGGGAGGACGTGTATGAAGCCGTAGAGGATGCAAAGGATGTAGATTTAAATACCAAAAATCCAACTGAGATTTATCAGATGATCGATAATGCAAATCCTAAGGGTCTTTTGCAACTGATGCAAGAAGCCACTGATAATGAAGATTTGACTGTTGCTGATTTGCTTGGTGGTGCTTCAACTCCAGTAACAACCATCACTATCACTTCTGCCGACAAGAATATCACCGTCACCGGTAAACTTCCTGCTGGTACTGAAGTCAAGGTCAAGAAGTCTGACAACAAAGTTGCTGCCTTCGGTGATCGCAAGTATGGTATGTGGGATATCACCCTCGTCAACGCTAAGGGTGAGACTGTAACCTTTGAAGGTAACCTCACTGTTACTATCAAGGTTCCAGAAGGTATCAATGGCGAGAAGGCTGGTGTCTACTTTGCAGACGCTAAGGGCAATGTCCAGAAGTATGCTTCTACCTACAAAGACGGTGCTCTTACCTTCACTACTAACCACCTCAGCCTCTGGGCAATCGTAGAGGATAATGGCGAAACCATTACCACTCCAAAGTCTCCAGATACTGGTATCGTTGCCAATGAAGGCAATGCAAGCACTACTGTAGCTATGGTTGCTGGTCTTGCTACCGCTCTTACTGCTGCTGGTGCTGGTGTCGTTGCTTATCGCAACGCTCGCCGCTCAACTCGCAAATAATCATTGCAGATTGAAAAGCAAATAAAATAGGAACAGCCCTGGCCTTGCTGGGGCTTTCCTAAAACTTAACAATTAGTTTGTAAGTTTGGTTGAGATAACTGCACAAAGTCCGGGAAACTTATTTAGTAATACTAATGGCTTACTCGAGGCATTGTGATTAGTTATCTCCCCAAAACCTTAGAGGATGTTCGAGGGCTCAAATTAGCTTCAAGTGATATTCATTTGTCGCCTTAATTTAATTTATATATCTACTTGTCTTGGGATATCGTCTAAGGTTTTGGGATAGATCAACTCTTGGTATAGCGTAATACGCAATCTTACTTTGTATTGCGTTTTTATGTGAATATGGAAGTTTTCGTAGGGAATACCAACCTTTATGGGATCTATATAGATAAATTGTAATTAAGATCTAAAATACATAATTCTACGTTATGTTGTAATTTTTACAACATATTTTTGTGATTTTGAGGATATAAGCGAAGCATTTTGACATTATTTATTAAAAAAGTCCGACAAAATGCTTGACATCCCAAAAACATTGCTCTAAAATGAGAAGTAGATATAAATTAAATTAAGGAGAATATCAAATGAAGAAAGCTCAAATTTTGAGTGCTATTGCTTTAGCGTTCGCATTGGGCGTTACTCCAGTTATTGCAACTGTAAATACTGCAAGTGCTTTTACTGTTGCTAATGCTGATGAGAACATCAAGGGTTCTGCTACTCAAGCTGAGGTTAATAATGCCGTAGCTGCCGTTAAAGGTAATTACCCGACCTACAATAACATGCTTGCTTTGTATGATTTGTTGAACTTGACTGGTGATGATGCTCTTGTCACTAACGACGACTTAGCTGCTGCTGATGCTAGTGCAATTACCGCAGAGCTTACTAAAGACTTTGGTATGACTGCAGCTGATGCTACTAAGATCACTGATTTGAAGTCATATGCTGATCAGATTGAGGCTGCTGTTAAGGCTGCTAATAAAGTTACTAACTACACTGTAATTGCTAATTACTTGGAAGCTGCTGCTGGTGATGACGATGCTGCTTTCCGTACCGCAGTTGCCGCTATTAACTCAAAGTTTGATACTAAGCTTTCTGTAAATAGCGATGTGACTATCAGCGCTAACAAGTCTGCTTATGACACTGCTATTGAAACTGCTGTCGATGCTTGGGCAGCTGGTACTACTGGTAAGACCACTTACACTTGGGCAAATTTTGGCACTTTGTACGGTGCTGTTAATGATGCACAGGAAAAGCTTGATCAGTACAACAAAGATTTTCCACGCTTGAGCAGTGCGCTTAAAGCTGATGGTGTTTTGAACACTACTGGTCAATCCGCTCTTGCTGCTGAGTTAGCAAAAGATAATCCAACTGTTTCTGCATTGAACACGATTGCTACTACTGCTGCTGATCTCAACGATTATGACGCATGGGTAGGCAATACTACTACAAGTGTTCGCGTTGCTATGAAAGCTGCTGACGGTGCTCAGGATTTTGCAAGCGAGTATAACTACAACCTTGTTATCAATATTGCTAAAGCCCTTCAGACTGCTGTTCCAGTATTAGACAAGACTGATACTCAAATTGCCGAACAATTGGTTGGCTATGTTGCTCCAGCTACTAACACTCTCACCGTTTCTGCTGCTGGCACTACCGTCACCGCTACTGGTGCATTCCCAGCTGGTGTAGAGCTTAAGATTAAGCTTTCTGACAACAAAGTTGCTGCCTTCGGTGATTACGCTTACAAGATGTGGGACATCACCTTGGTCAAAGATGGCAAGGAAGTCAGCTTTGAGGGTAATGTCACTGTAACCATCAAGGTTCCAGAAGGTATCAATGGTGAGAAGGCTGGTGTCTACTTCGTAGATAAGGAAGGTAACGTACAACGCTATGCTTCTACCTACAAAGATGGTGTTATGACTTTCACCACCAAGCACTTCAGCTTGTGGGCCATCGTTGAAGACAACGGCAAGGTTTTGGATACTCCTAAGGCTCCAACCACTGGTGTTCTCAACAGCGAAGCTAACGCAAGCACTACTGTAGCTATGGTTGCTGGTCTTGCTACCGCTCTTACTGCTGCTGGTGCTGGTGTCGTTGCTTATCGCAATGCTCGCCGCTCGACTCGCAAATAAGTGAATCAAGCGGATTAAATCCTTACGGATTTAATTGTTAACTAACAAAAGGTCTCCAGAGAAATCTGGGGATCTTTTGTGGTATAATACAGTTAGGAGGAAGAGTGAAATGAAGGTGAACTTTTCAGAATTGTCAGCCGAACTAAATAAGGATGACTACGAAGCAATTGCAAGAATATCACAAATTGAACTTATACAACTTTTTTCTAACCAAATTGCTTTTTGGCGATGGAAGAATATCGTAAGAATTTTTAAGAAGTTCCAGAAAATCTGCGAAGAGAACAATTTACATCCGCAAAAGGTTGCGCCGAAGTTTTTGATTCCTTTCTTTGAAGGTGCGTCTCAAGAGGAGGATGAGAGTATACAAGAGATATGGGCAAAAATTCTAGCCGAAGAGACAATTAAGCCTGGTACGATTTCTGTGCGTACGCTTAACACCTTAAAGGAGCTGAGCAAAGTAGAAGCAGAGCTGCTTGAAGAGATTTCAGACGATTTACTACAGATGGGCAATGGGACTTGGCGCTGCTACCGTTATGACGAAAATGATATAAGCAAACTTTTGGCACTTTCGGATGCCGGTATTTTATCGCCGAACACCGATCTTATCACTAATTTAGATTTATCACCAGACGATGAGGCAATAGAGTTGATAAGTGATAAATGTAGCACCAGGATAATTATGGCAAAAGCACTGCCATCGAATCGCGCAGGCGCGGAAGCAGTAAGATTAGTTGTTCCGATTTATTCATTAACTATGGCTGGTAATGAGCTTTGTTCTGCTCTATATAGGGAGAAGAATGGCGGTGTGAGCTTTGCGAAGATGGTAGAAGATTTAAAGAAACGTAATCAGGGAATAGATTTTTGGATTAAAGAAGCTGGCGATACTGGTAAATAGCTTAAGAAGGTCTCCATTCAACCTCTAAGCACGACATTAACTATTTAGGATACTTAAGAAATACCGGACAATAGCAGAGTGCTAAAATAGATATGAGTGTTATTATTCCTCTAGCATTCTGCATACTACTGCTATAATGAGTCCTTTTTCTCGCGGGTTGCTTTCGGCAATCATTAGAGTTAATGCGGTTAGAGCTCGGTCAGAGATTTTGGCCTGCCCGTCTTTAGCGAGCTGATAGTCATTCATAGTCAAGAACATAATAAAGAGTAATGCTCCGATGCGTTTATTTCCATCGAAAAACGGATGGTCCTTAATAATAAAGTATAACAAATTTGCTGCCTTTTCTGCTATTGTTGGATATACATCTTCTCCGTTAAAACTCTGGTATACTGCTCTTAGTGCTCCATCAAATGCGTCGCCCCGTGGTTGACCAAACATTTCTCCTGTCTGCATTCGCTCTCTAAGCTGTGTAATTATTTTCATGCACTCTTCTATGTCTAATATCCGCTTTGCTCTGCGATCGCTTTTTAGCCGCACGAATCCTTCGTCATACTCTCTAAGTGTTCGGAATGTCTGTGCATATTGGGTAATTATCTCTAGCACTCCTTTGGCTTCGTCTTCCGCAAAGTTGGATTGCGCCATTAGCCTTTTTACGATGTTCAGTGTTCCGCTTACTTCTAGTAGCTGTTTACTCGTTAGTTCTGCCAGCCTATGCTCGTTCACGACTACTCCGTTCACGATATACTCACGCAAAACTTTTGTTGCCCAAATTCGGAAATTTGTCGCCTTGCGTGAGTTAACACGATATCCCACTGAGATAATAGTATCTAGGTTATAAGTCTTTACGGTACGTGTTACTTCGCGATCGCCTTCGGTGGCAACTTGTACGTTTTTTGTACAGGTTGAATCCTCATCTAACTCACCTTCTTGATAAATCGATTTCAGGTGGCGCGTAATTGTCTGTGGTGTAATATCAAACAGCTCTGCCATCTGCGCCTGTGTGGCCCAAATTGTATCCATTTCTGCATCAAGATTGAACTTTACCTGTTTACCGCCTGTTTCGTAAATTAGTATTTGCCTGCTCATTGGAACCTCCGGTTTTAATTGTTATTCTTAGTATAACATGTTATTTCGTGAGGAACAACGTTTAACTTGTATGATACGTACAAGTTGATAGGTCATTATACAGAGATAAAACTATGCTTCGTTAGCTTTAATTAGTAGTATCCGTGAACTAGGAAAAGCCGGTGTCTGTATTGCCCGACAGACCTGGGCATTAGTATTATTGACTTCTGCGCTTTCATATGCTATAATGGTAGTATAAGGTGGGCTAATTATTAGCTAATACTAGCCAAAAGGCGAAAAAGGGGAGCAAGGTATGCCGAGAGGCCGCAAACCCGGTACGAAATCCAAAAAGAGTACCAAATCTGCGTCAAAACCAGCCGAGCAGCAAGCGCGGCGGTTGAGCGTGCCTAAGCAACCCATTTTGGTGAAAACTTGTCAAGAGCTTTTGGATGCGATCGCAGCTAAAGAAACCCAAGTGACTCTTGGTGACAACATTATTACTAATACTAATATCTTGATTAACCATGATCTTGAGATTCATTTCAACGGCTATAGCATAATTTCGGAAGAAGACATTGCGGCGGCACGAGTTTTGGATATCCGTAGCGGTAAGGTTACGTTATCTGGCCGTGGTAAAGTTTTTGCTATGGGTGCGCGCGGTGTGGCAGTGCGTATTTTTGGCGCTATGAGTGCTGGTACGTCACATTATACTGATGTCGCGATTGGTAGAGAAATTAGCCTGTACGCGCCGGATAGCTATGGCATTCTAATTTCTCCAAACTTGGGCGTAGCCTATGGGGTGAACGTGGAGGTAGCGTGTCAGATTATGGCACATGATGGTATTTGCGTGGCCAGCGGTATTCACGGTGATGCGCATAATTCGCCAAATATTAACGTTGTCAAGACCGCTAATATTGTTGCAGATGAAACTATCGGCGTAGCAATCGAAGCGGCTGGTTATGGTAATTGGCAGGTTGCTGATGCTACCTTGCACGGTGCAGTTGGGGTGATGGCGCGCACTGGTATTTTGGAGCTGAATGGTTCTAGAATTTTAGCACATACCGGTGAGACTTTTCGGATTGAAGATGGTGTCGAAAAAACTTTGCAGCTCAAACTAGATGGCGGAACTTATCTTTCTGAACGAGCGGCAATTATTGGCGGTTTGGCAGGCCCGATCAAGAAGCTGGCTTTACAAAACAGTGAGTTCTATAGTCCATTAGATGAGGTGTTTACGCCAGAAATCGAAGCTTGCATGACGATTAAAAATTGTGAGTTTGAATCGGATGTGGCAGGATTTCTCGAAAGTTTGGCGATGCCAGAAGCACCAGCCGAAAATATGGCAGAGCGTGATACTGAAATTATAGAAGGCGATGATGAAGTTGCAGCAGATGCTATTAGTGAAGCAGCAGAAGATAATGATGAGACTATAAAAGTCACGAAAACTAATGAGGCAAAAGCTAGTGAAGCGCCTGTGGCAGGAGATGATGATGAGGTTTTAGCAAAGGAAATTGACGGCGAGGAGGCTACTAGCAAAGGAGTGACTGACGCAATCGAGCCAGGGGTGGAGCTAGAATTCCAAGACCTAGAGCTTTTGGATGAAGATGATTTTGTAGATGAGATGTTTGAGCTCGACTTTGATGCGGAACCGCAATCAGGGTTAGGAACAGAATCATTCTCAGAATCGCAAACTGTAAAACCGCGTGTAACGAAATCAAACAAGCGAGCCAAAAAATCACCAAAATCGCGTCAGCAGCAATCGCTGCCGGAACTGCGGCCAGCGCCAAAGTTTACCGCAAGTTTGGATTTTGCTCACGAGCTGACCGATGCTGAGACTGACGAACAGGAAATCTTGCAGGCGTTAAGGGAAGATGTGACGGAGGCATCGCTAGCTATGCCGGCTATCGCACGCCCACCAATGCCTGCCGATATTGGCGAGCAGGAAGCGGCCAAGATTGCCTTGGCAGATGCAATTGCAGAAATTCGCAAGCTCAGTGCCGATGATTATGAAGTAGGGTTTTCTGAGTTAGAGCAGGCTTTAAAAAATGCTGAACAGATATTAGCTAAACCGCGCGTTAGTTTAACTGCAATTCGAGACGCGGCGGCCGCACTTTTGCAGGCTTTTGACACTCTTGAAGAGCACGATGATATGGCTTTGAGCGATGCGGAGCTAGACGAGCTATTTTATCAGGGTGCGGTACTGGAAGAAATGTTGCGCCCGTCGGCAGCTGCCAAGAGTAAGACTTCTGCTTCGGAAACCAAACTTCCAGCCTCAAGGCTTGGTGCAGATTCTGATTCAGCATTAGTACAAACCGAGATCGCCAAAGTTGCTTCGGGCGCACGTAAGCCTGAAACTGCCAAATTGCCTGCCGAGCCAGAACCGGATTTTACAGTATTAAGCGATGCCCTCACGACAATCTCAACGCTTAATTTAAGTAAATATACAGCAGCAAGTCAATCGGCGCTTTTGGCCGAGCTGGATCAAGCACAAACCGTGTTGATGAATTTGCAATCAACTCAAGCCGAAATTGATGCAGTGGCGATGAATTTATTGGCGCAAATGTCGCATCTAGAAACACGACCAATCAAGCATGCCGTAGAGCAAATCGTGGCTAAAACCTCGACGCCTGCCCCGGTAATCTCCGCGATTCTGCCGGCCACGATGATTGATGAATTGTCACCGGTTAGCACTTGGTCGCTGGGCGTCACGATGATTGATGAACTATCTCCTTTTGTCACGGACGCGACCACGCGGGAAAAAATGCTTCGTGCCATGCGGCCACATTTTAAGGTGATTTTAGAAACTGTAACGCGACCATTTCGCAAATTAGCGCGTGGCATAGCTGCGGGAATTAAGGCTGGCATGCGCGCTTATCGTGAAACTCTGCACGCCAATAGAGTTTAAAGTTGCGAAATTTAACGGCTATGCTTGTTATTTTGGCAATTTTTGCTATATACTGGCAGCATGCAAAAAGTTGCACAACCGCTTCAGGATAAGTCAAAACTTAGGGATCAAAAACGACTACGTTTTTGGTTGCGTAAACTTCATCCCTCTTGGTGCTTTTACGCCTGGGCGTGGGGCGTAATTATCGGTACTATTTGCGGATTGGTTTTTGAACAGATATTTATAGTTCCAGTACTCGTGATTATTGCAAGTATGCTTGTGATGGTGGCTTGTTGGTGGTTCTCTAATTCGCTCATTATGATATTGTCGTTTCTAGTCGGAATCCTACTGGGGAGCTACCGAATAAGTTTCGAATTAACTGGCCGAGAAGTGATGGCGGCTTATGTTGGCCAGACGGTAAATATTTCTGGCGTCTTATCAGAAGAACCGGATTGTAGCAGCGGTAGCACAGTTGTGAGGTTAAAAAACCTACGTCTAAATTTACCGCGAGGTGATCCGGATGATAATCTACAAATCAATGGTACGGTTTATGCAACTTTGGTTAGTGCGCCAGATTTAGAACGCTCCGATGTGATTACGATAGAAGGAAGACTTGGCGCTGAGTTTGGTACGTTTACGGGCAGTCTTTATCGTGCTAAAGTTATTGCCATAGAACGTAGTGAAACTGGTGATATCTTTGCGCGGTTTAAGGGTTGGTTTGCAGAGCAAGTGCGAGAAACGATTCCGTCGCCAGAGGTAGATTTAGGGCTTGGTTACCTCATGGGTATGAAATCTGGTTTGCCAAAAGATCTTGCTAGTGCTTTACAAATGGTGGGGATGACGCATGTAGTAGTGGCTTCGGGTGCGCACTTAGCAATTCTCACGGGAGCGGCGAAAAAGGTTTTTGGCAAAATCTCCAAATTTGCTGGTGTACTTTTTTCGTTATTAATGATTCTAGCTTTTGTGCTGATTGTTGGTTTTACGCCTTCAATGACACGTGCAGCTTTGGTGGCTAGCTTGTCGCTGCTGGTTGGTTATGTTGGGCGCAAGTTTACGCCACTGAGATTAATTAGTTTTGTAGCTATGATAACTTTGCTGATTAATCCGACTTATTTTCTAAATTTAGGTTGGCAACTTTCATTTGCCTCCTTCTTCGGAATCTTGATTTTGGCGCCACGCTTGCAAGCGGTTTTCTATGGAGGTAAGAAGCCGCCGTGGTTAGCGTCAATGTTGATTACGAGTATTGCCACTAGTCTAATTTGTGCGCCGATTTTAATTTATAATTTTGGCACGATTTCGTTTTTGTCGCTAATAGCGAATCTAATTATTCTGCCGACTTTACCGTATGCCATGCTGGGAATGATGTTGACCGGAGTGGCCAGTATGGTGCCGTTGTTAGCGGTTGTTATAGCGAGTTTGACGACTTGGTTGCTCGATTTGCATATCTGGATTATCAATTTTCTGAGTGAGCAAAAGGCTTTTATCTTGGAGTTACCATCAGGAAACGCGTGGTTTTATCTATTATATATACCGGTATTGGTGTTTTTGCTGTGGTCGGCGTTCGCAAAACGCCGTGTGCGCAAGCTTCTGACTAGCGAAAATACTCAGAATATGCTATAATGAAAGAATGATACTGGTGAAGACAGAAGCGGAAATGTTAGAGCTGGGAGAATTTTTTGCTCAGAATCTGACTTTGCCAGCAGTGTTTGAACTGATTGGTGATGTTGGCGCCGGCAAGACTACTTTTACACGGGGTCTGGCGAGTGGTTTAGGTGTCGCGGAGCCAGTAACGAGCCCGAGTTTTACGATTTCTAAACGTTATTACTTTCCAATCACAACCGCAACTACGCCGTTGGAACAGACTTCGTCAGTCAGTACGGCAAAAGCCACCGGTGAATTAGTACACTATGATTTTTACCGCTTGGATGATCCCGGACTGATGAGCGACGATTTGGCGGAAACACTGGCGACCCCGAATGTTGTGACGGTGATAGAATGGGGTGGCGACGTAGCGCGGCTATTGCCGGAAGCTAAATATCAGCTTCAAATTGCTTTGAATGAAGATGACAGCCGCAGTGTAGTCTGTGGTTTTGCAGCTACACCTGTGGAAAACCTGTGGAAAACTCGCAAGGAACTGTGCAAAACTTGTGGAAAAATTGTGGATGAAAATATCACTACTGTGGAAAACCAGAATAGCACTGTGGATAATTCCGGCAAAACTGTGGAAAAATGCGAAAAACCAACGGAAGAGTTAAACGCAGTGGGCAATATTGACTAAGAGGGGAAGAGAAACTTATGAAATTGTATCTAGATACTTCAACTAACGTCTGCAAACTGCGATTAGATGATCAGGAATATATTTGGGATTCCGGCCGCGAGATGGCGGAAAAGATCTTTACTTTTATTCATGATAAACTAGTAGAAAATGGCAAGGATTGGGTAGATATTAGTGAAATTACTTATTTTGCAGGTCCGGGGTCTTTTACAGGGCTGAGGATTGGTGCGGCGATTGTGAATACTTTAGCTGATCAGTTAAAGATCCCACTCTACGATCAAAATGGTCAACCGCATCAGATTATTTTGCCTAACTATGGCCGCCCGGCCAATATTACGCCACCCAAAAAGTAGAGTAAATGCAACTTGATCTCTGAAGCCCGCCTCAAACTTGAAGTTTTATAAATATTTTTTATTTGCCGGCGTTTTCGTAATTCCTATCTTTTCGAGATCGACAAACTATGATATACTAAAAGCAGAATTTTATTAATTTTATGTGTATTTGTTACCCCGCCGGTATAGAGGAAAATATCGGCAAAACAACTAAGAAGGGAATACTATGAATTTTTTGATAGCAATTATTGCTCTGCTTGGCGGTGCAGCGTTGGGTGTGGGTGGTTTTTATGCCTATAACAAGAAGAATGAGAACGGTGGCAAAGTAAAGGCGGATGATTTGGTGCGCAAAGCCAAGAATGAAGCCTCCGACATCGTCTCTAAAGCCAAAAGTGATGCAGCGAATTTGGCTGCCAAGTCTCAACAAGAGGAAAATGAGCGCCGCAAGGAGTGGAAAAATACCGAGAATCGTTTGAGCGAACGAGAGGTAAATCTTGACAACAAGTTGGATCAGCTAGAGAAGAAAACTGAGCGCTTAGCTAAGCAAGAAAAAGAGCTAGACGATCTTAAGAATGAAGTGCGCGACATTCGGGCTCGGCAGCAAGAAAAACTAGAGAAGATTGCTGGGCTCACCAAGGAAGCAGCACGCGAGAAGTTGATGCAAATGACGGAGCGTGATATCAAGCAGGACTTGGCAGGCCTAGTGGTAAAAGAGCAAAAAGAAATTAAGCACGAAGTTGATGAGACGGCGCAAGCAATCTTGCTGACCGCGATGGAGCGGATGTCGTCGGAAGTAACGGCGGATCGTACGATCACGGCGCTGAAGTTGCCCGATGACGATATGAAAGGCCGGATTATCGGCAAGGAGGGTCGTAATATTCAGGCTTTGCAGCGCGCCACTGGTGTGGATATTATGGTAGATGATACTCCGGGCATGGTAGTATTGTCGAGCTTTGACCCGATTCGGCGCCAGGTAGCACGCTACGCTCTGGAGCGCCTGATGAAAGATGGTCGCATTAATCCTAGCTCGATTGAGGAAGCGGTGACAAAAGCTGAGCGTGAGATTGAGAAAGAAGTAGTGCGAGCTGGTGAAGACGCGGCGCGTGAAGTGGGTGTGGTAGGAATTCCGCGCGAGCTGATTCATCTGCTGGGCGAGCTAAAGTTCCGCACTAGCTATGGTCAGAATGTGCTTTTGCATTCGGTAGAAATGGCACACATTGCGGGCATGATTGCCGAAGAAATTGGCGCTAATAAGCGGGTGGCCAAGACTGCAACTCTGCTACATGACATTGGCAAAGCTGTGACACACAAGATTGAAGGCAAACACGCTGAGATTGGTGCTGAGCTAGCTAAGAAATATGGTATGCCGGACGAAATTGTACATGCAATGGCGGCACATCATGATGATATTGAACCGACTACACCAGAGGCTGTGATTGTAAAGATTGTGGATTCGCTTTCGGCGGCTCGCCCAGGTGCGCGCAATATCTCAGCAGAGAACTTTGCGGAGCGAATGCGCGATCTAGAAAATATTGCTACGAGTTTCCCGGGCATCGATAAGGCTTATGCGATTTCGGCAGGTCGTGAGATTCGGGTGATCGTGGAGCCAAAGCAAATTGATGATCTTTCGGCTTTGAAATTGGCGCGTGACATTGCTAATAAAATTGAGGCAACTATGTCATATCCGGGCGTGATTAAAGTCAACGTGATTCGCGAAACGCGCGCGGTTGAATATGCCAAGTAAGAGTTCGCCAGACTCGAAGTGTCAGCATCATACTCGTCTTGGTAAAACTTTACATCAAGCTCGCGAGGCGGAGCAAAGACTTGTAGCTGAATCAGAGTTGGCTAAGCCAGATAACTTAGAAGTCGGCGAATCGCCACTTAAGCAGCGCATCAGCAAAGGTACTATTATTAAAGTTACGATTCTTAGCGTTGTAATCGTGGCGTGCTTGGGATATCTGGCTTGGGACATTCTGGCCAAAGGCCCACTGATGCAGTTGCTTTCCAACCGTGACGAGCTGGTGCGTGTAATGAACAATTTTGGCCCCTGGGCACCGTTCTTCTATATGATGTTGCAAGTTTTCCAGACGGTGGTAGCACCAATTCCAGGGCAAATCGTGGGTGGCGTTGGCGGTTTCCTATTTGGGCATTGGGGAATTCTTTGGACTACAATCGGCAGTGTGATTGGCTTTTGGTTAGTCTTCTTGATTGCGCGGCGGTTTGGTCGGCCACTGATTGAGAAAATCTTTAAAAAATCCTTGGTAGATAAATTTGATTTTATTATTAATGCGCGTGGGTCTTCATTAATTCTGTTTGCGATTTTTCTCTTGCCAGGTTTTCCTGATGATGTAGTTTGCTATATTGCTGGTTTAACCAAGACTTCCATTAAGAAACTAATGCTGATTGCAATTTTGGGACGTTTTCCAACAATCGTGGTAGTGAACTTCATCGGTGCGGGGTTAGGCGAGAATAATTTAGGTATGGTAGCAGCAGTCTCAATCATCGGTGTAATTGTGCTAGGGATTTTTACCTGGAAACGCGAAGCAATTATGAAGTTTTTGAAGCGTGATGATGGTAAAAAGGGTCAGCTAGAACGCTCCACTGGCAATAAAGAGGATAAAACAAAATCTGGTACAAGTAATAAAGAAGCGTCCAAAAAGATCAGCGCAAAAACTGACGGCAAAAGTCAGAATAGTGCGGCCGACTAAATGTCCATGCTTTCGCCAACGCTTAACGCGGCGAATTGAAACCCTTTTTCGGCGCAAGCATTGCGCAAGAGATTGTCGTAAATATTCTTACCCATTGGCGAAAGCAGAGCGTCGTGTACAGGAATGACAAAATTGGGCTTAGCAATTTTCATAAACTCAACAGTTTCAGAAAGTTTCGTCCAGGGTGCTACTTCTGGCAAAAGTAAAACATTGACGGTGCCATTTAGATCTAACAAATCAAAAGAATCGCCAGGGTTAGTGAGGTTGTCATCTACTACGACGCCGATATTCTGGCAAGGAACTTTGCCGGCGACTACCGAAGCGTGATCTTGGCCAAAGAACTTAAGATTAAATCCTTCGACATCTAACTCATCCCCGCCCTGCACCACTGTGGCATTTGGTAATTGCGTCAAAGCGTCTTCTGGTGCAAAGATTTTGGCGGCGGGATTAGCCTCAAGAATTGCAGAGATTTTTTCGGGTTGCAGGTGATCGCTATGTGCATGGGTGATAATAATGGCCGCGACGTCGTGTAGTTCCGGCAAGGTTTCGGCAAATTCCACCGGGTCAAAAACCAGTTTCTTGCCATTTTTATCCAACACGATGCCCGAATGTTCGAGTTTGGTTAATTGCATATACCTCCTAAATTTTCGTAATATTGCCGTTAACTCCGCATAGTTTTTGTGATGATGCTAACATTAGCGGTCAATTTTTATCATCAATCATGGTCGGGGCTACCAGGATCGAACTGGCGACCTCACGTCCCCCAGACGTGCGCGCTACCGCTGCGCTAAACCCCGTTGGTATTATTATAGCATGAATTATATGTTGGGATCTTGCTTCGTGGACACCCATGTCTCTAGAGTGCATTCTTGCTTGCCAAAACTGAAATAATAGTGTAAAATTAGAGTCATAAACAAAGGAATCCTATGGCAAATCCAAAACGCTTATATAAGATTGACGAAGGTCGTAAAATCGACGGAGTTTGTGGCGGCGTGGCCGAGTTTTTGGGCATTGACCCAACCTTGGTGCGCTTAATTTGGATTCTCTTTGCTGCTTGCGCCTTTAGTGGCGTAATTGCATACTTTATTGCCGCTTTGATTATGCCACGCAAAACTGATGTGATAGATTAGTAGGCTACCGTATTAGTTGTTCTGTCATAAAAAGTGCCCCATCGGGGCACTGGGCTAGACATTAGGGTCGTCCTAATGCTGAATAATAGGTAGTGGAGACTCAGTCTAAATATGGGAGGAGCAGCTTTGATATACATGAGCAGCGTTGATCAAGGCCGCAAATATACGCTGCGCGGCGAGGTTTTCCCGGTAGATGCTCTCGGGGTGAAAGCGGGTACTCAGGTAGAACTGGTCATCACTGGGCGCCTCCAGGACTTCGATATGCTCGCCGTCGGCACCGACGTACATCGCGGCGGTCTCAAGCTGCGGGCATTGTTTAATGGCGCGACGATGGCGGGAGTTTACCTGCAGGGTTTCTTGCTGCACGAGGCGGTAAAAGCGGCTATCCTTGAACACAAGGACATCATGAGCTTGTGTTTGTGCGGGCTGGCAATGAACTTCGGGGCTAACGTCAACCATCTCGGTGTCATCAAAGATGCCTGCCATCACGGTCTGGCCGCTGCAAAATCCGAGTGCAGGAATCTTGCAGTGGTAGGCAATATGGGCGATGTGATAAGCGTACTGGTCAACTTTGATGCCACCCTGGAAGACGATGCCGTCGCAGAGGTGCAACTGGTCGTGAAGGTGGTTGCTGTACTCATAAGCATCGGCAGGCAACTGCCAGGGGAGCGGAAGATGTTTGATGTCATCCTGCTTGACAAACTTGATTTCTGCCGTGGGCGGCAGGATTCCGATCGGAACGCCGCCGGCGTCAAGGATTGCTTGCCTGATCTCATCACTGATATGAGTGACGGTGCGGTCGGGATGGTTAATCTTCAATAGCGGGGAATGGGAAGCGACAATGCCGATGATCGGTTTTCTCACATAAATTCCTCCTCAAAAACAAAGGTACGAACGAAAGCGTCCTAATTACAGTTTAGCACAGAAACCATTAAAAGTCAATAGCCATAAGCGCGAAAATATTTTCCAAAGAGCTTTTATAAAAAGCAATAAATATGCCATAATAATGAGCAAGAAGTTGTTCAAAAATTATGGCATGATGTAACAAGATGTGTTATAATAATAAACAGAGGTAAATATACTTTCGTACCTTGAAGATTTTGATAGAAAGGGTGACTGTCATGCCGAGCGCCGCTGCACATTTTGCTTTGGCCTACACGATTGAGGATGCCTTGGGGTTCCGCAATAATGCTTTTGCCTACGGTTGCATCCTGCCGGACTTCATCGCGTCCAAAGCCCCTAAAAGTGCGGAGATACTGTTTAGCGGCTCCAAACAGGGGAGCTCTCACGCGGGCAAGATTTTTGTGCCTGATCCGCATTACCGTAAACCCAGCACTTACTGCCTGGTACCAGACTTGGATCGCTTTTGGCGAGAAAGCGAGTTGATAGGCAATGTCAAGCTGGGCTACTACGCGCATCTGATTGAGGATTTGCTGTTCCTGGAAGAATTTTGCCCCGGGCAGGGCCTGAATGACCTGAGCTTCTTTACGGCCGATAAGGTTTACGAGGAATATACGCGCTTGAATCCCCGTGTGATCGAGGAGTTTTACATTGATCTGGAGCGGGTCAATCGGGTACTGAAGCAGGAGTTTTTCTACATCGGGGTTGACAAGAAGCGGTATCAGCGCAATGCGGCTTGGATTAATAATCCCGAGGTGGACCAGCCGTGGCCGCAGTATATTGATCCGGAGGATTTTTATGCGTTTATCCGCTATGCGGCCGAGCAGGTGATGTCTGATGCCAGATTTCGGAGTCTGGCTTGTGAACTGCATACGATCCGCTAAGATTTGCGCTCAGTAGGTTTTGTCCTGCCTGCACGAGCGGTATCCTGGCTGTTACCTTAGCGCCTGAATACTTTCTATCTATGATTTGCCTCGGCCATTGCGCCGGGGCAATTTTAATTGCGATTTTTAGTACAAGACGATTATTAACGTGAGATGGCCGCAGTTGCACAAAATGACGCTTTTATGCTGGTGAGACTTGAGGAATAAAAACTGAGTTGGTATAGATTTTGGTGGCAATGGTACGGAAACCGGTCTCGTAAAAGCTGCTGCTACCGTCCATCTGTGAATACTGCTTATATTCAGGATTGGTATCTGGGCAAAGCCGGGCGTAGCCTTTTTGGAGTAAGCGGTATTGGACTAGGTCTCGCTCTAGCCGTTCGGCAGACCAAGCGCGTGTTTGTTCGCTGGTTTCTTGGAAATAAATTGGTGCCAGTTCGCGCTGCAATTCCCGGATGTCATGATCTGCGCCCACCCAAACGGTATCAAAAATTAAGCTGGCATAGCGTGGTGGCTGCAAGGAGATTTCTTGAATTGGAACAGTGTGCAGGGAATCATAGCGAACTGTTTTATCATAGACAATAGTAGATAAATCAAGGTCGGACTCGGGGCGGCCATAGCCTTTGAGCCGTGAACCGCCGAGCATGATGACCCCAGCGGTATGCTTGTGATCAAGTGCGCTGGCGAGTTGCTGAGCGGCGGCAATTTCGGGCTGTAGCTGGGGCAGACGTGTAGAAAGTGGCTGAGCCAGGTCGGTCATCGCATCGGTAAAATTAGTAGGGCGTGCGGCATAGCGCTCGCGCTCGTCCAGCCAAGCTTGACGCTCGGGTGAGATATAAGCCGGCGGCAAGGCAGGGGCTTGTGGTGGTAAAGATTGGGCGATTGCATTAAAACGTTGTTGCTCAGCTGGCGAAACTTTGCCTAAATCTTGTAGCATCGGCAAAGTATCTAGAAAACTACGAGTAAGGATTTCATCGGCGCCAGATTCCAAAACATTGAGAATGTCAGTAGTAGTAATAAATTCTTTTGCAATCAGCCAGGGTGCCAGATGAGCGGCTTTAACTACCCACTCCGGTTCGGACTGAGCGGCATCTTGCTCGGGTAAATCGCCCAGATTAAAATCTTCGCGAATGTCACGCACAAAAAGGAGGTTTTGCCAAGCCGAGAGATAAGCTTGACGAAAACCATCAGCAGCCCGAGAACGATCCTGAGCGTCCGGGAAACTCTCGAAAGGAAGATAGAATGCTAGCCGTTCGTAGTCGGGATTTTGCAAAAGCTCGCCAATACCTTGCCAGTATTGCTGTTGGAGTTGCTGGTATTGTTGCTGGTTTTGCAGATCTTGCAGATCCTGTTGTTGGATTTGCGAGTCTTGCCAGGTTTGTTGCTCGGCTCCGGGTGTAATCTGGTTCGGGGCGCAGCAAACATCGAGATATTGATCAACTGCGGTGGCAATCTGCTGGCGGCGCTCAATCTGGGGACGGAGCTGCTCGGCAAAATCCGGCCAGACTTCGGCGCTTGCATCGGTGGACTTTAAGACATCGGTCAGGGGAATCGAAAAATCAAGTTCAGACGTAGATTCATAGTCTTTCAGACTATTAGGTTTAGGGATCGACTCGTGATCTTTAAGCTCATCAAGTTCGGATGCGGATTTGTGGCTAGTAAGGCTAGAATTTATCTTTTCCATTATAATAATTATACCATAATGTACGGGGCATTGTTGGCGGTCCTGGATCCCATATATTGACAAAATTAAATATCTGTGCTAATGTAGTAGTAAGGTGGGTGGTTTGGCATGTACTATGACAAATTGCTCATGTATTTTTAACAGTTTGATAGTTTGAAAAGGGGTAGTACTGATTGGCGGAATTGATTCAAGACGGCTCTGGCGAGGTTAAAAAATTGCCACAGCCGCGTTCGAGAGGCCCGACCATACAGGGCGAGCACGGACGGTACACGATTACCCGAGCGATTTCACAGACTAACACGATGCGCTATTATATTTGTCACGATGAAGATGAACAGTGGCGGGTATTATGTATTGCGGCAACGATTGCTGACAATCCGACAGTGGCGCATGTTGCTGAGCTATTGGAAGATTTAGCTTGCGCTTCGGACAGCCAAGAGCAAGAATATGCTGAGCTGATGCGACGGCGCGTGGGCTACATTTTCTTTGAAAGTGAGACTGTTCAAAAGATTCGTACCGTGGTTGATGCAGCCAACAAAGCCAAAAGTGAGCGAGGTGAAGGCGAGTATGTAGAAATGGATTATGATGCTCCGCCGACGCGGCAGGAGCTGGAAGAAGTGGACCGACAACGTCAGCAGTTGCTGAGGCGGCGGCTAAACTACGACCAGCTGTTTCCGCGGGTGCTGGACAGTTTTATCTGTAACCCGCAAGGCCATCGGCAAGTAAACATTCTGGAGCTCACTAGTGTGGATTTGCCACAGGTGATGCTGCTGGAGCAAATTTTGCAAAAGCAACAGCGCGCCAGTTTGAAGACGAGCGCTTGGATTGTGCAACGAATGTTGAGGCTTTTTGCCTTTACACGCGAAGCGCAACTGACCGTAAACTTTGAAATGAATCGTTTTTTGATTGGTCCGCAAGGTCAGCATCTAGTGATGATGGACTGGGAGAACACCCGAAAACTTGGTTCGCAAGAGTGGAATGATGGCAACCTTAACTTAGCGCGTATTGGTGAATGTGGGTTAAAGCTGATTAATGCTACTTTTGATGACCAAGGTTGGCGATATCCGTACGAGCTGGCAGAGCAGGAAAAGCCGTATCTGGGCTTTTTATATCAGCTGGCGACTTTGCGTAAGCGACTCTACTATTATGATAATGAGTTTGCGTATGTTTATGATGGGTACTGGCGCCGGCGTTGCGGTGATACGCGCTATGCACACACGATGTTTGATCAGCTAGTGAAAGAAATCTGGGGTAATACGGAAGCAGAATTCCTGACCTTACCGATTTGATTGTTTCATCGTGCTTGAACGAAACTCAGTGAAACATTGACATGTGAGTTTTACGAGACCTTATCCGTAGTTGGAAATACTAGCGCAATTCAGCGCTGGATCCAAATATTATTTGAGGAGGAAAAGATCATGAGCGAAAACACTACTACCCCGAAGAACGGAACTGGTGGCGACATCCCTGTCCCTGAGACTCTTACTCCTGCTCCCGAAGTACCTCCGATGCCGGCGGCTCCGGCTGCACCTGTCACTCCGGCGGCTAACGACGGCAACAACTCGGAAGTCGTCGAGCTGCTGCTGAAGTACGGCCTGTCGCAGGATCAGATCGCAACGGCCAACGCCAAGTTGGACGAATTGGGCGTGGAGACGGTGTCCGATCTGAGTGCCGTCACAGCTTTGGAGCTGGGTGAGCTGGGCATAAAAACGGTTAAAGCTCGCCGCCTGCTGGAAGATCTGCAGAAAGCGGCGGAGGCGATGCCGAATGCTGACGGTGGAGCCGGTGTTAATCAGCAATTGACTGGCCAATCAGCCGGTACGCTGTTGACAGTGATTCCGGCGGATGAAGCCTGGCTTTCCAACATGAAGGCTGGCGGCATTCTGAAGGTGGGATCTGACGTTTACATCGCTGCCACGCGAGCAGCCATCGCCAGTAAGGCCGGGATCTACGACGTTCCGAAGGTTTTGGTAGGGGCGATGGAAGAGTATGCCCTGCAGAATGACGAGCCGGTGGCTGACACTTTTTACGCTTTGAGCCGGCAGCTGACTCAGCGCTCCTACGGTGAGCTGTTCGCGGCGATTCCCGGCGTGAACGGTAACTTCGTGAGCGACAAGCGTAAGAAGGAGCTGGTTACGCGGGTGGAGAAGCACGTTTGGCCGGCCGTGGGAGCAACATGGCGAGTGCTGAGCAATTGGCATAGGGCTTGGGTGGCGAGCGTGAGTGGACCGGCAGCTTTTGGAATGCTGGTTGGCCAGAATAATGCGTGTGGACCCATGCCGAGCATGACTCCGCCGGACACAGCAGTGCTGCGCAACGCGGCGGATGACCTGCGCAATGCCATCAATGCGGCCCTGGCCGGCACTGGCAAAGTGGTAGCCAGTGCTATGGCTTACGATTTCATGCAGATCAAGAGGGTTCTGAGTGATCAGTCGTTGCCGGCTACTATTGGCGCGGCGAACCGTGAGCAGATGTTCAAAAAGCTGGGGCTGGCGGTTAGCTCAAACCTGATTGACGCGGAAGTCAACATCACTAACTACGTGATTAATTTCGCGCAGGTGGGGCAGCAGGTTGGCGGCATTGAGGTTTACTTCTATGAGCAGCTGTATCAGCTGGGTCTGTCGATCGACTGGAGCCAGTTGGGAATTGCTGCTGATACTGCTCCTTCGCAGCCCGGCTTCGAGAGCATTGCCGGCAACCGGCTGTAAGCTATCATTAGCGGCTTGCGGATTTGGCGAGTTTATGACTAGCGAATCCGTACCCAACAGCAAACTTGAAACTATCAAATCGCACTTTTAAGGCACCCCTAGGGGTGCCTTTTTAAAGTACTTCTGTGATTCGGCCTTGATATTGGTAGTATGATGGGATCTAAGGCGCAATACGATACATGATTGTGATAATTATGGTATAATATCTGCAAGTAAGAGGTAGAAATATGCAAAAGATTTATATTGTAACGGGTGCAAATGGCTTTTTGGGCAATAATTTAGTACGCAAGTTGACCGAGAATCCTAAAAATCAAGTGCGGGCGTTGGTATCATCGCTGGAGCGCGCGGAGGCTTTGCGGGGGTTGAAATGTGAGATTTTTGCGGGCGACGTCACAAAGCCGGAGACGTTGCAAGAGATCTTTACAGTGCCAGATGATGCTAAGGTATACGTGATTCATTGTGCGGCGATTGTTTATATTAAATCAAAACCGAATCCGGCTGTGTATCAAGTAAACGTGGGCGGTACGCGCAATGTGGCGGAGAAGACGCTAGAAATTGGTGCTAAGCTGGTCTATGTGAGCAGCGTGCATGCGCTGCCGGTTTTACCAGATGGCGAGGTGATGACAGAAATCAAAGATTTTGACCCGGCGAGAGTGAAAGGAGAATATGCAAAGTCGAAGGCCGAGGCGGCGCGGTATGTCCTAGAAATGGTAGAGCAGCGGGGTTTGGATGCTTGTATCGTGCATCCATCGGGTATTATCGGCCCGTATGATTATAATACTAGCCATTTGACACAAATGATTAAAGACGTGATGGAAGGCAAGCTCCGCATCGGTGTGAAGGGCGGGTATGATTTTGTTGATGTGCGCGATGTAGTGGCAGGGATTTTGGCTGCTTGTGAAAAGGGGCAGGCTGGTGAATGTTATTTACTGACTGGACATTATGCTTCGGTGCCGGAGTTGCTTAATCTTGTCACTAAAGCAGCGGTCAAACCGGCAATTAAGACTTATTTCCCAGTCTGGATGGCGAAAATGGTGGCGCCGCTTGCCGAGATTTATTATGATCTCAAGAAACAAAAACCACTTTACACCAAAGAATCGGTGGAAGTATTGTCGGAAAATGGGCAGTTTTCGCATGCCAAGGCGGAGCGAGAACTAGGCTATACGGCGCGCCCTTTGGCAGAAACCATTAAGGATACGGTGGAGTGGTTGGAGGAGGTAGACAATGAAGGCAAACAGTAAACCTTTAATCCCATCAAGCGCTGCTGAGTACCTTACTTTTGTTGCTGAGGGTGGCGATGGCGGAGTCGAAATTCGTTATGAAGATGAAACGATTTGGCTGACACAAAAAATGATGGCAATGGTTTATGGAGTTTCTACGGCGGCAATTAATCAACATATCAAAACTATTTTTGCGGATGGGGAATTACAGGAGAAGTCAGTTATTAAGAATTTCTTAATAACTGCCGCTGATGGTAAAAAGTATAATACCAAGCACTATAATTTAGCTATGATTATTGCGGTTGGGTTCAAGGTGAATAATCAGCGAGCTGTAGAGTTCCGCAAGTGGGCAAATGGCATTGTTCAAGAATACACGATTAAAGGCTTTGTAATGGATGATAATCGTTTGAAAAATGGTGCTAAACTTACTAAAGATTATTTTGATGAACTCCTGGAGCGCATTCGTGAGATTCGTGCTTCAGAGCGTCGCGCTTATCAAAAAGTCACTGATATTTATGCCACGGCAGTTGATTATGATAACCGATCAAAGACCACGCAAGATTTTTTTGCAACCGTTCAGAATAAGTTGCATTATGCAGTGCATCGACATACCGCTCCGGAAGTAATTATGGCGCGAGCTGATGCTGGCAAACCGCATATGGGTCTTACGACTTGGAGCAATCCAGGTGGTAAAATTATTAAAAAAGATGTTGTGATTGCGAAGAATTATTTGAGCGAAGCAGAGATAGACTTTCTTAATCGGTTAGTGACGATGTATCTTGATTATGCTGAGTTGCAAGCTAAGCGCAATATTCCTATGACTATGGAAGATTGGGCAAAGCGTCTTGATGGTTTCATTGAGTTTAACGGCAAAGAAATTCTGACTGGAGCAGGAAAGATTAGTGCAGAGCAGGCTAAACTGCATGCTGAGAGCGAATTTGAAAAATATCGAGTTATTCAGGATCAAAATTATAAAAGTGACTTTGATAGATTTATAGAGCAAGATGATAGTTTTGATGAGCTTGCAGAAAAGATAAAAGATTCATAAAAGACTAATTGTAAAAAGTAAAAATTGAACTATTTCGGCGTATTTTAATTACATGGTGTATGGCGTTTGAGTAGCTGAATTACGCAATATTTAACGAAAGATTCTGTAATCATCGTAGGAGTTTTCCACAGGTTAACCTCTGTAATTACCAAAAAGATTAAATAAAACTTAAAATTATTATTGACTTTTTACGTCTATTATGCTATAATGAAAAGATGAGGGCAAGATTTTGTGCGCCCTCGTTTTTTTATTATAAAATTGCACGATTAAGGATTTGAATGACTATTCAAAAAATAAACTCTAAAAATATTAAACAGAACGCTGATGGCAAGAGTAAAGCTGAAGCTAAGAAAACTAATAACAAGAAGGTGAATGTCGGTGTCGCCAGTCCGGATACCACAAACCATACTCGCAAGGTTACTCAAAGTAAGCTTAGTCGCGGGCCGAAGAATGCGGCACATAAAACCTTTGTGCGCAATGAGCGCAGTATTAATGCCGCACTGTGTCGTAAACTGTCTTGCCGACGCGTGGATGTAAAGGCACGGGAGATTTATAACGATGCGGGCGTGACGCGCCCGACTTTTTATTTGCACTACCGTAATACTGGTGATGCGTTGGCGCACTATGAAGCGAGTTTGGAAAACGGGTTGAGAGAAATCATGCCAGATGATGCTAAACGCGATATTTTTTATGTGAATTTGACTAGCCATGTGGCGCGCAATCGCAAATATTTTCAGGCAACAGCTAAGTGCGGTAGTCATTATTGGTTGCAGAAAATGATTACGGAGTATCGGGTGAATTTGGTCGGTGACAAGATTAACGATCGAGCTTTTAACCAGTATATCGGTTCGGTAGTGGTAGTGATTAATTGTTGGTTGGAATTGGACGGAATCACGCCAGAAACTACGGCAGCCTGCATCAAGGAATTAGTGCGGATTCGGCCGATACAGTGGTAAAAGTATGACCGTGGGGGATGACACGGCGTAGCAGACATTACCAACTGCTATGTGTGATGGAATGATTGGCTTTGTGAACGGTAAAATGAGTTTTTAATGCGGATAAAATTTGATTAATGTTCGGCATGGGACGAAGTTTGACTTGACCTCCCTGCGATATGAGTGAGGATTTTATAGACGAGTGGTCGCAAAATTATGAAAGCTAGATATCCGATTGCTCCACCGATAATATTAGTGATGAGATCGGTGATGTCGGAAGAGCGCAAGCTGCTCAGCAGCGGCTGAATTGTCTCGATACTGAAGCTGAGTAAAAATGTGTAGAAAACGGTTTTGAGAAAAGTTGGGCGTTTACGGTCAACTAGTGGCACTAAAAATCCAAAAGGAATAGTCATAATAATATTGAGAATAATCTGCTGGGTGGCGTTGCCTCTGCCGAGGGTGACGTCAATAAAAGGTTCGAGATTCATTGGTACATAAGGGTGATCAAAAATAAATGTCAGGGCGGTAATAATCGGCATTAGCGTAAAATAAAGCACGCAAGATGAATAAATATACATTAAGGTATTGACAAAGAGTATATCGCGACCCCGAGTGCGCCAACGCTTAAAAAAGACCAAAAAGTAGACTAGAATTAGAATTATAAAATCAGGGAGTACTTCTAAAGCGTTTTCTACATACATGATTAATCTGTATTTTGTAGGATTAACAAACATATTAGAATTTATAGTTGTAGTATCTTGTTACCTA
>CAZWCY010000007.1:0-42544 GCA_964633035.1 uncultured Candidatus Saccharibacteria bacterium
AATTAAGAAAAACGTTAAGACTGCATTAGGAGTTTAAGATGAGAGTAAAACGTGGTGTCCCAGCTCGGGCAAAACATAAGAAGATTTTAGACTCCGCTAAGGGGATGCAACATTACCGCACCCGGAGTTTTCGTCTAGCAAAACAAGGCGTAATCAAGTCATTGCGGTATTCGTACCGCGATCGTCGTAATCGCAAACGCGATTTGCGTGCGCTCTGGATTACCCGCATTAACAATGCTTCACGCGAATTAGGTCTTTCCTACTCGCAGTTGATGGCTGGTCTTAAGAAGAACGGTACTACCATTGATCGCAAGATTTTGGCAGAGCTCGCCGTTAACCAACCTGAGGCATTCAAAGCAGTAGTTGCTACCGTAAAGGAGACTAAGTAATGGCAGTTTGTGAAATCAGTGGCAAAGGCAAAATGTATGGTCATAATGTTTCGTTCTCGCAACGCAAGACCCGCAAAGTTTTCAAGCCAAATGTCCAGAAAAAGACTCTGGTGATTGATGGCCAAAAAATTAAAGTCAATGTTGCGACTTCAACTTTGCGCACCCTAAAGAAAAAGGGGCTACTCAAGAAGCCAAGCGCCAAAAACGCTTAATTTTCTGGAAAGATCAATCAAATATCCTCCCAGCTCAGCTGAGAGGATATTTTTTGTCACTTCACAGAATCTCTGGTTAATCTGAGGAATTCTCATCACAAAAAGTTAGCCAGCAAAACCGACTAACTTTTGATTCACTGATAGTTGAGCCCTCAATAAGCCGGATTCTGTAGTCTTCCCTCTCGAGAAAACTGACAATCATCTATCTAGCCTAAGCATTGCTGCCTAGTTCAAGCGGTGAGCGTGCATCTTCAGGCCGAAGTATCTAGCACTCCTTGCAGCTGGCAGGGTTTGCCCCTGGCGTATGTCACCATACGCCACTGTGAGCTCTTACCTCACTCTTTTCACTTTTGCCAGCAAAGCTGGTAACCTAGGTCTCTGTGGTACTTTCCCTATCCTTACGGACGGTCGCCGTTAGCGACTGCCATGCCATGTGCTGTCCGGACTTTCCTCTTGGACTTCCAAGCGATTGTCTTTCAGGCTCATTATCATCATAGCACAAAACTCTATTGTTGGCAAGAGGCCAAACATTAGCACTTTGCCAATACGAGTGCTAATCGCTAAATTATTACATTCACTGAACGGTCATCCCCAACTACTGCGCAAACTGCCGATCAACCGCCAAGTTGGCTTGTTCATCAGCCTTAGCATTCTGTTCTCGCGCTACATGAATAAAGGCGCACGCTTCAAAATTCTTAATTAACTCCTCAACATCTTGATGAATCGGGAGTAAGTCACGGTTTTTAACTTTATAAACTCCGTTCATCTGATTGACCATCATCAAGCTATCACTCACAAAACGCACTGATTTTAAACCGAGTTCCAAAGCTTTCTCGCAGCCAGCTCTCAAAGCATAATATTCTGCCACGCGCGAAGTTGCGAAACCGATAAATTCCCCGCCGCAAGCCAATACTTCACCATTCGGCCCGACAATATAATAACCAATACCTGCGGGGCCAGGGTTGCCGCGGCTGCAGCCGTCCGTATAGACCGTCGCGCTATTAGCAACTGTTTTGTAGTTATTGCGATCATGCTCATCATGTTCGATTTCTAGCGCCATCATACTAGCTTCGTCAAGATGATAGCCAGAAATTTCACTCATCTTGATATACTTATACGCCGTATAACGCTCCTGCGGCACGATCTTAGTCTCAGGATCAAGTGTTACATTATATATAATATATAGATTACTGAGCTGGCTCGACCCCTGCGGAGCCGAAAATGTCACCACATCCTTAAGTTCCGTCTTTGCAGTCACCTCGATACCAAGATACTCTTCCAGCATCCGATCCATAGCTTCTTCGGGTTGCTCGCCAAATCTAATCTTTCCAGTTGGAATTTCCCATACCGGCACCCCATCAACGCGCCCTTGGGCCTTTTTCATAATCAAGACCTCGCGTCCATTTTGGATGATGCCTGCTACTCGAATGCGCTGTTTCACTTTTTACCTAATAAATCATTTATTTTAATAATTTATGAACAACTTATTCTCTTGAATAAACTCTTCATAGACTACTATGGGCTATTCATAACGCCCCTATGACGCAGTTTTCCCTGTATTATATACAAGGTGGGTAAAATCTTATGCGACATTTCCACGGAAATGAGCCACGAAATCCCTAAACATGATTATTCAGGAAAATCATGCCGCCACGGGGGCTAACTTCATTATATCATATCTTAATACAGATGAGAAGGGGTATTTATCCGCCCATCCTAAATTAGTTAAACGGAATCCGTTCGCGTCTTGCGAAGACGCTAAAACCATCATGCTAAAATTTATCCACCGACGATAAACCGCAAAAACGCCAAAATTCCGTCGAGTGCGCCGCCCATTACGTTAGAGAGAAAGCTTGGGAATAAGATTACAATCGCGAACACAATTACTAGACCAAAGTTTTCCATCTTCTCCATCAAATCACGCACGGGATCGGGCGCCAAAGCATACAAGATTCGTGAGCCATCTAGCGGCGGAATCGGAATGAGATTAAAAATCCCGAAGCCAAGGTTTACCATTAAAACTTCTACCGCAATCAAGCCACCGAGATTATTAGCATAAAAGAGGCCGCCTTCAGCAAAGCCCAACACTCCCGTCCAATAGCCAACCAAAAATCCAACTAATGCGATCAAAAAGTTCGTTAATGGCCCCGCTGCCGCTACCAGCGCCATGCCCCAAGCGCCGTGTTTCAGGTTACGCGTATCTACCGGTACCGGCTTAGCGCCACCAAAAATCGGCCCACCCGAGAAAAACATCAAGATCGGAATCAAGAACGACATCACCGGATCAAGATGCTTTAATGGATTCAAAGTTAGGCGCCCGTCATCTTTGGCGGTGTCATCTCCTAATTTATAAGCTACCCAACCATGAGCCAGCTCGTGCAAAACCATTGAAAACAGGACCACCACGAGGATGATTACCAGAGTCAAAATACTTTCGCCGCTAAACATTATCCTCCTCGTTCAATTCTATTTAATCCTCCCTGTAAACCTTAAAATAACCTTAAAAAATATCAAATTGCATCACAGATCTATTTAACTAATCTAAAGATACGCTTCACCTCGTATGCTTACCCGCTTAGGTCAGCGCAATTACTTCCATTGCAGCCGGTAAGGCTTCAAAATTCTTTAGCTTGTATTTCTTCTCTGCCCGTGGAGTCGCCTTGAGGTCAGTCACCATACCATCGACATTCCCCATTGCAATCACTACTTTTGGCTCTACCTCACGTACGGCACGCACTGAAGTAGTACATAAAACGTCTGACACGCCCAATTCATCCAGCATCGCTGCTTGCTCATTATCGCCAATAATACCGATATGCACATTCCCAACTACCGCTTCGTAAGCCGTGCGCCCCTCACCTGCCGCCAAACCACGAATTGCCACATCACCAATTTCAAACTCGCCTGGCCCCACAATTTTGCCAACATTTAAATTAGCATCAATTGTTGCCTCAGCCACATTAAACTTGATCGTAGTCTTCTTGGTAGTTAAGATAATCTCGTCTGGATTTTTGCACTCAATTTCAAACATCTTTACCTCCTTTTATTACTGTTCCGCAACACTATCAAATTTCACAATTCCCTCAGGGTCATACAGTTCAGCAATATCAGCATCTTCTAGAATCCCCATGATGAACTTATCCTTTACACTGACGCGGTACAAGAAATCGTCCCGTTCTAGAATCACGTAATCCAAAGGCTTGCCCTGCTTCTTCTCTACCACCTCAGCCCAACGGGTCAACTTCTTGGTTTTATCATCACCCACGATTAAAAGATCAATTCCGTCCTGCCCCACTGCGCGATTAAATAGTGCCATGGCTCGCAAATAACGTGACACTGGCTTAATATATTCGTCCCAGCTATTAGAAGGTCGACGCCGAATCTCTTGCACCTTAGCCACTGCGGCCGTCTTGTGAGGCGTAAACATTTCTTGGAAAGCGTGCGCAAAAGGATGTTTCATATTGGCAGCATAATAAACTTTATTATCGAAAGTTTCATTACGGATAATGCCAATGCTCTCAAGATTCATCAGTTCGCGCCGCACCGAGTTAATCTGTTCTTCAATCACGCGTGTAATCTCACGCACATAAAAAGATTTATTCGTATTAGCGAAGAATAACTCCAAAAGCTTTGCTCGTGTCTTCGAGCCGAACAACTTTTCAATTGGAGTATTATTTTCCTTACTCATCTTGTATACATTTTAGCACATAACCCTTGATCTCGGCAAGGGGCAACCACTTAATATTTTTGTTCCGTTTAAACCACGTCAATTGCCGTTTAGCTAAATGCCAATCGTCGAACACAAATAGTTCTTTGGCTTTTTCCAAACTAATTTCACCCTGCAAATAGCTCCAAGCAAACTGATAAATATTACTCTTCATAGCTTGGCTATTCCAATCATACCTTGCCGCTAGCTCGCGAGTTTCATCATACAATGCTTGGGTAAATAATTTATTTGCTCGCTCCGTGATACGCTGCCGCAAAACTGTCGGATCGGTTTGTACACCAATGAGTAAATAATTTGTACACATTGATCGGCGATCCGCCTGGGTCTCTTTGGCAGCTTGGCTAAAATCATAATCGTATACCAGCGAGTCAATGTATAAGCCCGTGCCACCCACTACCATCGGCAAATGATTGCGACCCTTAATCTCCGCAATTTTTTCTTCGGCATAGTTTTTCCAGTCGGCCACCGTAAAACGCTCGCCTGGGTTTACTAAATCAATTCCCCAGTGCGGGATTCCCTGCTGCTCATCTGGCAACGGCTTCGCCGTACCTAAATCCATCTCTCGGTAAATCGCTCGCGAATCTGCCGAAATAATTTCCACCCCCGTGTATCCGCCCAATTGTTGCTCGGTGATCTCTTTGGCAATCTCAATCGACACACCAGTTTTACCAGAAGCTGTAGGACCTAGAATGACAATTGTCTGGTCGAATTTCCTCTTCTGAAGATCTGAGCTGAATTGACTAAGTGTCTCCGCTCGAGAGCCTAAATCAGCTTTATTCGGCGCTTTCATGCAGATTTCAAACTATTTCTCAGCACGGCTCTTGATGAAGGCTGCAAGCTCAGCAAGCTTAACCTTCTCTTCTGAATCGCGTAAGCGCACGCTAACTTCTTCATTCTCAGCGTCTTTTGGACCAACAATCAATACTACTGGAATCTTCAAACCAGTCGCGCGTTTAATCTTCTTACCTAGGCTGTCATCACTATTGTCAATCGAATAGCGCAGCTGATTATGTTTCACTGGTTCTTCTAGCTCAATTCCCTGCAAAATTTGTTCGATCTTAGCTGCATAATCCGCCACGTCACTATTAACCGTCAAAACTCGCACTTGTTCTGGCGAACACCAGAGCGGGAACCAACCCGCCGTATGCTCAATAAACACGCTCATAAAGCGCTCAATAGAGCCGATCAAAGCACAGTGTACCATAATTGGCGTCTTCTTGCTACCATCAGCATCGGTATATTCCAAGCCGAACCGTACTGGCATTGCATAATCCAACTGCACCGTAGCCAGCTGCCATTCCCGGCCGAGTGCATCCACCGCCATAAAGTCCATCTTTGGCCCGTACATAGCGGCTTCACCTATACCAATGTAATAATCCATCTTAAACTTATCCGCCATCTTCTGGATTGAAGTTTGTGCACGTTCCCACATCTCCTTATCGCCAATATAGCCTTCGCCGTCATCACGGAAGCTAAGGCGCAAAGTCAATTTCATGCCAATCCGGGCGTAAAGGTCTTTAGCTGCCTCAATTAGCTCACCAAACACCTGCTCAACTTGTTCTTCGGTACAAAAAACATGCGAATCATCCTGTGTAATCGCTCGCACCCGTGACAAGCCACCTAATTCCCCCTTGCGCTCATCACGATAGACCATCGTGGTCTCAAGATATTTCACTGGCAATTCTTTGTAACTGCGAGGTGCACTGGCAAAAATTTGGCTGTGATGTGGGCAACTAACCGGCTTAATCGCTAATTCATCGCCCGATTCGGAGCTAGTAAAACGCAACAATTCTGGGAATTTCTCATAATGACCAGATTTTTTATACAAATCCACGTTAGCAATGTGCGGAATACAGACTTTGCGATAACCACAACGCAAGCGATAACCTTGCGTAAAATCATTCAACATATCACGCAGAATCGTGCCTCGTGGCGTAAATAGCGGTAAACCTGCCCCCACTAAATCTGAGGAGCAAAACAAATCCAATTCCTTACCCAGTTTGCGATGATCCCGCTTCTTGGCTTCTTCTTGCTGCTCTAAATAATGCTTCAATTCTTCTTCAGTTGCAAATGCTACACCATAAATCCGCGTCAACATTTCCCGCTTTTCATCACCGCGCCAATACGCTCCTGCTACTTTTTCTAGCTGAAAAGCGCCGATTTCTTTCAAATTTTCAAGATGTGGGCCTTTACAAAGATCCATAAATAAGATCTTCCCCGTCTTTGGTTCCACCAGATCATAAAAACTAATTGATTCGCCTTCTGGTAACTCTTCAATCAGTTCAATCTTATACTTTTGATTATTCTGACGTGCCCAGTCTAAAGCTTCATCGCGACTCACCTCGCGCCAACGCATTTCGCAGCCACGGGCAATGATGCTGCGCATTTTTTTCTCAATTTTCTTGAGGTCGCTCTCAGAAATTTTCTCACCGCCAAAATCCATATCATAGTAAAAACCATTCTCAATCGCGGGCCCAATGCCAAAGGTTGTGGTTGGATAAAGCTCCCGTACTGCCGCCGCCATCACATGACTAAGCGTATGTCGCATCTTCTCAACTTGTTCTTCCATAGCTTTATCCTTTCTTAGATTTTTTATCTTTTTATTATAACACACTTTTTAATTCCTAGAGAGTTTTTACTGTTCGGAGCCTGTCACAAGTTAGTTGCGCGCCCCACTCACCAACTCTATTATACAAAAAGTGGGCGCCGTAGCACCCACTTCGCTCAATCGCTTAAGCGTAAAACGTAAGCGGTTAAACCTTAGCTCCGATGTTAAACTGCCTTGTCAGCCGGATGCTTCACTTAGACTTTGACCTCGGTATCAACCTGTTGCGCCATCAGCTCAGCATTTTCTTCCAATGCCGGCCGCACGTATTCGCTGATGTAGTACCGCACCTGCCCCTCACAGCGGCCAGTCAGCAGTGCCGGATCCAGGATCTGCTGAATATCCTCAGGCGAAAGCACCGCGTTAAAGGTTGCGTCGCGCATAATCAGGTCAATCAGCGGATTGTCTTCACCATTCATTTTCACCGCCTGCGTCGCCTGCATGGAATGTTCACGAATCTGCTCGTGCAGCTCCTGCCGGTCACCGCCCTTCTCGACCGCCTTCATAATGATACGCTCGGTCGCCATAAAAGGCAGCTCAGCTTCCAAATGCCGCCGAATCATCGCCGGATACACTACCAAACCCTTGGTAACATTGGCGCAGAGCGTCAGCATGCCATCAGTGGCCAGAAAGGCGTCCGGAATCGACAGTCGCCGGTTGGCCGAGTCATCCAGCGTCCGCTCCAGCCACTGCACGTTAGCGGTGTCGTAAGCGTTGCTGGTCAGGCTCTGCACGAACCGCGCCAGGCTGCAAATCCGCTCACTGCGCATCGGATTGCGCTTGTAGGCCATTGCCGAGGAGCCGATCTGATTTTTCTCAAACGGTTCCTCAATTTCCTTGTCGTGTTGCAAAATGCGGATGTCGTTCGCCATCTTGTAGGCCGAAGCCGCAATCGCCGCCAGGCAGTTCAAAATCCGAATATCCAGATTGCGCGGGTAAGTCTGGCCGGACACTGGGTAAATGCTCAACCCGCCGCCCACTCCTTCGGCAATCAGCCAATCCAGATCTTCCACTTTTTCTTCGTCGCCATGGAACAACTCCATAAAGGTGTCCGAGGAGCCGGTGGCGCCGCGGCAGCCCAGCAATTTCATGTGGTTATAGACAAAGTCCAGCTCGTCCAAATTCTCCATGAAATTCTGCAGCCACAGCGTGGCCCGCTTCCCCACCGTAGTCGGCGCCGCCGGCTGCCCGTGAGTGTAACCCAGAGTGGGCAGGTCGGCATACCGCTTGGCAAAATCCGCCAGTTGCTTGATTACCTCCAGCACCTCGCGCTTGATTTGCTGGAGCGCTGCCGAGAAAATCAGAATGTTAGCGTTATCAGTGACATAGCAGGAAGTGGCACCCAGATGAATGATGCCGGCCGCGTGCGGACATTGCTGCCCGTAAGCATAGACATGAGCCATCACATCGTGCCGCACCTCACGCTCACGCGCCTCAGCCACCTCGTAGTTGATGTCATGGATATGGTCGTGCAGCTCCTGCAGCTGTTCATCAGTGATATCAAGGCCGAGTTGCTGCTCCGCCTTGGCCAGCTGATACCAGAGCGTGCGCCAGGTCGAAAACTTGGTGTCCGCCGAGAAAATCTTCTTCATCTCCCGCGACGCATAGCGCCCCGCCAGAGGCGACTGATAGGTGGAATACTTGCTCGGATTAGTACTGGTAGTTTGATCTGCCATTTTTATTAACCTCCTTATTAATGTGCACTGACTTGTAGGAACAGAATTCGCTCTGACTATTAGAGTTGTGCCGGTATTGCTTTGTATTTCGTTTCATATTAAGAATTTTACATTCAATGCTTGCAAAACCAACACAAGACTCGTTAGCAGAGCTATGTCTCTATGTTAGCACAGATTACTGATTTTGTCAATCGTAAGCTTGACTTATTCCCACCTATCTGCTATAATAAACTAAGGGGCGTACTTTAAATTTTAGGAGGTGTTGCAACAGTGCTTTCTCAATTCTCTACTGGCGCCGACCAGCAACGTGCACGTCGAGTTTATTGTGTGGAGCATACGGCAGATGACCCCTTTTGGGAGCACATTAATGCTGCTTACGCTCGCCAGATCGACCTCAAGCTTTTCGACACGATCGAGATTAATCGGGATGAATTAGAGGCCTTAATCGATTTCAACGATCAGCAGACCATAAACGATCCTTTTACCCAGCCGGCATTGCCGGAGTTTCGGTTGATTATCCGTTCCGGAGACGGTGTCGAATCTCTCTGTTATACCAAAAGTATCCTGCGTAGCCTGCATTTCCGCCATCAGAACAAACGCACCGCAAAAATCAACCCGATTACCTATCAGCCTATCCTTGATATTCACTATTCTGCGCAAGTTTCGGGACGAACCGACAACATCGTTTGCGCCATCGTCAACCGTGACGACCAGGTGACGCGTTTCTCGATGTTTCCCTGCTGGGCGCGTCAGCCTTTGCCGAACGGCGACCTCTTTGACGCGTCTAAAGATGAGCTTTTCTCCAAATTCACCGCTATCTACGTGGCAATTCAGAAATTACTTTATCAACGCCCTGAATTGATTGCCCAAGCCACCACTCAGACCGTTTTTGCTGCCCCGACTAACAACCAGAAAACCCAGAAGAAAAAACGGAAAAAGCCGCCCAAAGCCCTGCTCGTCAAAAAAATTTGGCTTCAGCCCGAAAATCTTGTTCCTACAACAACCAAGAAACGCACAATCTCCTGCCTGAGTTGGGGTGTCATTGGCCACTATCGTACCTACAAATCCGGCAAACAGGTTTGGATTGCACCGTATCGCAAGGGCAAGCATCGCCAGCAATCCGAAGCTTACGTCGCCAAGGAATACCAGCTCGTCGCTACCGGTAGCACAAATTAGCTACGCACCTCTTGGCCCCCGCTACATTAGCGGGGGCTTTTTATTACTGGACGCCCTCCAGCATACGGCAAGAGATTTATGAAAATAATTTAGTTAATCAAATGCCCCATATTGATTTTTATCCTTATGCCTATATAATATATATTATGAATACACAAAAAGTTCGCCAAAATAAAAGCTTTCCAAACCAAAACAAAAATTCGAGGGCGCCTCTAATTGCTACTGCTGTTCTATCATTTATAGCCGGCGTGGCGATTTTTCTTGTTCTGGCTACCACAAGTCTAGAAAATATTTTATTAGCTATGTCTACGAATGACGCCAATGGTAAAGTTTATGCAACTACTTCTTGCCGTTCTTCCCTGTGCGAGGCTGAAACGGAAAATGTCCTTGCTAAGCACCACGGTAAACCTCTTGGCGATCTTAAACTTTATCAAGATACTAATTTTAGCGGCTATTATTATGTCATCAGTCTAAGTGCTGTATCGAATCTTCTTACTACCGAACTTGCCGCAGTACCCAATGATAAAATTCCTGCTTTCGTTCCCTCGACCACTAATCCTACTGAACTGCCTCAGGAATTCTTTACAGTAGGTAGCTACAGCCCCATCACTCCCGAGCAACTACAAGAAATACATGCTGGCGTTTTTGCTCCTGCTATTAGCCAGCTATCTCCAACTTATGCTCCAGCGGTCTATCTAGTCGATGACGGGTCTCAGAAGATTGAAAAATTCCTAGAAGCACAAAAGATTACCGATCCAAAGCAGCTAACCAATCCTTCCGCTAATCTTGATGATTTTCTTGATAGCACAAAGCTAGTAGTGGCTTTCGATAATTATCATGATGCAATTGCTTATCAAGAAGATTTGCACCAAATCGGGCACGTTTCAATTGAGGATTTATTTAGCAATACGCTAGATATTCGGCGAGCCTTCTCTCTTATCTATATATTCTCAACCAAAGTTTTGTGGGCCCTAACGGCCGTAACGGTCTTAGTTATAATGCTTATCAGCACAATTAATCAACGCAAATCAGCAAAATAAGTATTGTTTCGGCGCTAATATTAGCGAGTGCACCTGAAATCTATCAGAGGCTTCATGACAAATAGTATCTAAGCGCTGCTAGAACTCTATGTAACAAACCGAGACTCTCGCCTATATCACCCCCAACAAAAAACACTGAAGCGAACTCCAGTATCTTCTATGGTTTTTATGGTGGGTCGCGAGGGGCTCGAACCCCCGACCTCCTCGGTGTAAACGAGGCGCTCTAGCCAGCTGAGCTAGCGACCCATGTATCTTACCCTTATATTATATCACACTTTCTGCCAATTTTAGCAAAATCAACTACTTTTTCTGGAGTTTCGGGTTTTCTGGCGAGTTTTTGCTAATTTAGCAGCTTTCGGAGTAGGCTTTTTACGCGACTTAGCAAGTTTTGCAAGTTTCACTCCTTTTGCAGCTTTTACTTCCCTGACATAGCCTACAATTGAAGTGATAAACATCACCGATTCGCACAACACGCCAAACGGCGACCAAATAAATCCATTATATAGCATCCAACAGAGTGCCACCGGAATACCGATAAACTTGTAGATTTTGGTGCTTTTCTGCCAAATCGAAATCTCGTACAAAGTTGTCGCTGCCACCGATAGTAAGCTAGCCGGGCCATCATAAGTTAAATACGACATCACGCCAATCGCTACCAAAACTACTGCGAGCACTACGTAATCACGCGGGTGCAACCGACTGCGCTCTTTGGCGTCGTGTTTGTTTTCGTCCCAAAGATAGTAGAAATTCGCCAACAGGATAATCACCGACATTGCCATGCCGAGATCCGCCCCCAGCAAGATGTAGGCCACGATACCACAAGCCATCGAAGCAATGTCTAGCAACACCACTGCCTTGCGATTCTTGGCGAGATAGGAAGCGCCCAGCAACCCATACTCTACAACCGTAAATATCTGCGAAAATATCCAGCTTATGCTCATAAAATGATTATAGCACATATTGGACGCACAAATCATCCGAATATCAACCCATTTTTCAGGTGACCAAAAGCTGGCATTATTAAAAACAAAAGCACCCCGCCGAAGCGGAGCACTAAATTAGGAAGCGCGCGACCGTCCAATCGCCAACATCCCCCGTTGCCAAAACGGATAACCTGTAATTACGGTTAAGACGACCACCAAAAGATGTCCCGTAACGGTCACTGCGGAAGCTAGCGCTATACCAGTGCCAAGACTACCTAAAAGATAGATCATTGCGCCGTCAAAACCGCCAATTCCGCTAGGCGTAGGAATAATGGAGCCAACGATGATCCCCGCTGCGGCAGCTACTACCGTCGGCAGAAACAACTCTGGATGCCCCATTGCCCAAGCCACGATCAGAAACGGAGTATCTTCTAACACCGTGTATAGCATCCCCCACGACCAGGAAGAAATCAGCCCGCGCCGATCCAATGTTACCAGCGCCAAAGCTAAGTGTAATTCTGACAAGTAGCGTTCAATATGCGGCTCCTTAACGTGCACCTTCCCCGTTAAGAGCAAGGCCAAGATTACAAAAGCCAGCACCATCACAAACACCAGCACTGCCAGAAAAATCATCGGCGCCAACGGCAAATCTCGTAGCCTCCCCGTCAGCAACAAAATAACGATAGCACCCAGAATGCCAATCCAGTTAGTAGCGATTGAAACGATATAACGATAGAGATATAGCCCACCCGCATAGCCAGATTTGACGTTGTACTGCCGCAACCGTTCAGTAGCATACACTAGCCCCGAAAGGCTCGCCGACGGCACCACCGTGTTGACAAAATTCAGTTCATACTGAATCGCGCCGAGTTCCACGGGAGTCAGACCGCAGACATTTAAATACGGATACCAGATTCTCCCCGCTGCATAGTACATCAAAACGATATTCGGCACCAGCAGAAGCAAAATCTCCGGCCGCATACTAAGGAAATACTCCTTTGTCTCCGCCAGTTCACCAAGATAGCTAAGAATAGTAATCAACATCGCGATGAAGACTACTGCCGAAATTGCGCCAATGACCAGTTTGCGCTTATTCATAATTATCACACCTCCAAAAGTACTTAACCTAAGTTACATTTTTATTATACTATATGTTTAACGCTACGTCAATTACACTCTCCGTCTGCAGTCTTGTCTTGCATATTCTGATAAAGTTAAGCAGACTAGCTTTTACGCTCTGCCTTTTTATTAGGTCCGTGTGAAACCTCTCTTTCCCTCTTTACATTTTTCGCCAAATCAGGTATAATGAATCATAGTAATTATTAATATCAACCTACTAGAGGAAATTTTAATGCCGATTATCAAATCTGCGAAGAAGGCCGCTCGCCAAGCCGTGAAGCGTACCGCCCATAATCAAGAAATCAAAAGCGATATCAAAGCTGCTTTGAAGACTTTCAAGGCTAATCCAACTGCCGAAAATATGTCTAAAGCGCAATCAGAATACGACAAAGCCGTCAAAAAAGGCCTGCTCAAGAAGAATACCGCTGCTCGTCGCAAAGCTAACTTGGCCAAGATTGCCAAAGCCGCCAAAGCTTAAGCGTTTTCAGGATCGCTAGAAGCTCTCGAATCCCCTAGATTTTCTGGGGGATTTCTAAATTGAGCTAACGCGCAATAAAAAACCTTTGATCAAGCTCCAAGGTGCAACCGTGGAGCTTTTCATTTGCAAATCTATCTCCGCTAATTCCTTCAGAATACGTCGTTCCCTGGCACCACCACGCGTGGCATCGTACTTTTTCAGTATTTGCGTCACCAACAGCCCAAAAAACATATATGGATCCTGATCGGATTCGATTTTTTCGAGCATCCGCACCGCCTGCGTGCCGTCCCGAAAAGCCGTATCCAAAATCCCAAATACCAAATTAAAATCTGGCTTTTTTAGCTCGGTAAACTCCTTTAGTTCCACACCTGCCGCTTTGAGATTCTTATAACCGGCCGAGCGTTTATCTAATTTCTGCTCCCAGATGATAATTTCATGTGGCGTATCGACGTAATCGGCTACCTTCTCTAAAACAGAGGTATTTTCACTTAAGTCTTTGAGTAATATCCGACGTTTTTCTACCTCGAATAGCGACGTACCTTGAAAAATTGACGGTAAATCGTTTAAAGTTAAATTTTCACCCTCAAAAACCTCATATTTTTCGCCCAAAATTTTTTTAAGATTTTTTTCAGCCTCTAAACGGTTCGCACCATAAAAAACTCTAAGCATAAGCCACTTGAGCCTTCTTCGTGCCTTTCAAAGGCATTTTTTTGGTAGACATATCCTTGACAGAATTAGTATTTGATTGCTTAGTAGATATAGTTTGCGACTGTTGGCTAGTATTAGATGGCTTCCCTTTACTTTGCGCCCCCTTCACTTTCTGGCACTCCGGGCAAAGATGTGTACCACGACCAGCCACCCGAGTCTTAATAATCGTCGCGCCGCAGCGTTCACAGGGCTTCCCTTCTCGGTGAAATACTTTTGCAAACAGTTCCAGGTAATCACCAGTAGTACCATCGGGTTTAATATAGGTTGCCATCGTCGAGCCACCAGAGGCGATCGAAGCGTCCATCACCTTGCAAGCCCCTTCCAAAATCTTGGCGATTTCCGGCTACGACAGAGCGCCGGCCGGCGTAGTGGTATGCAAGCTTGAATAAAATAATGATTCGTCTGCATAAATATTACCTAACCCAGCGATCACTTTTTGATCAAGCAAGACAGCTTTGATAGGCGCTTTTTTATGACGCTGACAAGCCGCCTGGAGCTCCTGAACACTCATTTGCCACGGTTCCTTAGCAAGCTCGGAAATAAATTTATCCTGTTCTACCGCCTCTGTTGGCAGCACCTTCACAAAGCCAAATTTGCGCTGATCGTTAAAATAAAGCTTACCATCGCCGAATACAAAAGTTACTCTGGTCTGACCGTTTGGTAAGGCGGCAGTAAAATTTTTACTCGGATGCCCAGCCGCAAATTGATATTTAGTCATATTGGCCAATTGAGCGGGATCAGCAATCCGACCGGTGGGTTTGGCAAGCTGCTGCGTTGCGTCTTTGGAAGCTACCAGCGCCATATCTTCAGCAGCCGGCAACTCACCTAGTGCATCGCTCCGCCAAATCAGCTGGCCGGTCATACGCAAATGAATCATCGCGGTCTTACCGTTATCAAAATCAATCAGCAGTGCCTTACCGCGCCGACGAATCCCCATCACCGTCGCTCCGATAATTGCTTCCGCTTTGCCCTGAAAGCTTTTGGGTGTAGTCGAATCTATAATTACTTTCTCAACTTTCTTGTGTACAATCAACGGTTCTAGGCCACGTTTAATTGTTTCTACTTCTGGTAGTTCTGGCATTACAGTTCTCCCCAATTGATTCCTGTCGAAATATCAACTTTTAACTTTACCGGCAGCTCCGGCGCTACGCTTTCCATTTCCTGCTTCAGTATTTTGCCTACTTCTGTCTCTGCACCCTGATCACACTCCACGATTACCGAATCATGCACTTGCACAATCATCTCCGCGCCCGCAGGCAAAACTTTGGCCACTCGGATCATCGCCCGTTTCATCAAATCAGCTTCCGTGCCCTGAATGGGCATATTCTGCGCCGCTCGCTCCGCGCCCGTACGCACCAAGAAGTTGCTTGACTTTACATCTGGAGTAGGGCGACGACGGCCAAACAGCGTCTCCACATATCCCCGCGTACGCGCTTGTTCCAAAATCCGCTCAAGATATTCCTTAATCGGCTTACGTAACTCAAAATAGTTCTCAATGAATTGCTTCGCATCATCGTAGCTCATGTCGGCCGCTTCCGACAAGCCACGTACGCTCATGCCATAAAGAATCCCAAAATTAATCACCTTAGCAGCACGGCGTTGCAACTTAGTCACCTCTGGCATTGGCACCCCAAAAGCTTCTGAAGCGGTCTTGGTATGAATATCGATATCTTGATTAAAATCCTCAATCAAAGCTTGATCCCCTGCCAAGGCGGCCGCCAAACGCAGCTCAAACTGTGAATAATCTGCGCTTACTAGCACCTTTCCCTCGCCAGCTACGAAACCGGTACGAATTCTCCTCCCCTCCTCAGTACGCACGGGGATGTTCTGCAAATTTGGATTAGTGGACGATAGCCTGCCCGTAGCAGTCACATTTTGGTTGTAAGTCGTATGAATGCGATCATTAGTATCTGCTAGTTCCGGTAACGGCATAATATAGGTTGATAACAATTTAGCCACTTCGCGATATTCTTTGATCGCTCCGATGATTTCGTGCTGGCCTTCAAGCTTATCTAGCTCCTTGACACCAGTAGAATAGCCACGTTGAGTCTTTTTGATGCCCTTGGTTGGCAATCCTAAACGCGTAAACAAAACTTCCGACAACTGTACCGGCGAATTAATATTAAACTGCGTACCAGCCAGCTGATAAATTTTGTGTTCAATTTGTTGCACCTCGGCCGTAAATTCCTTTTTCAGATCGTTGAAATAATTTCGATCAATGAGCATGCCAACTTTTTCCATCTGGTATAGCACTGGTATTAGGGGCAAATCAAACTGAGTAAAAATTTTATACAGGTCTGGCAGCCGCTCAAACTCCGCCTTTTGGCGCTGATATTCCGTTTCTTCATCGCCATATTCAGTATTACGCGCTAACGGATCCAACAAGAACTGCCCCTGCCCAAGATCCCAGAATTTACCGCCGCCCAAAACCTGCTCTGCTACCTGGGTATTCTTATGCATCAGACCTTTAACGTCCCAGCTAATCAGCGTGCCATCCGGCAAATAATGTGGAATTTCTAGCGTCTGCTGACTAAAATTAAAACCAGTCTGGCCATTCGCCACCTTCTTTTCTTCTCTAGCAGAGGTAGCTTTAGGCGTATTCTTTAAGAACTTACCAATCAGAGTCCGAAACTCTAGTTTCTTCAATGCCGCTACAATCCGATCTTGGTCGATCTCCAAATCCGGCAACTCCGACAATTGCACCGGCGCATCCGTCATAATCTTAGCCAACTGATACGACATTTGAGCGCTCTCCCGCCCAGCCTCTAGTTTTGTCTTTGTGGCACCTTTAATCTCATCAAGATGCGCGTAAACTCCGTCTACCGTACCATAATCATTTAATAATTTTACCGCAGTTTTTTCACCGATACCCGGCACGCCCGGGATATTATCCGAACTATCACCCTTGAGAGCCTTCAGGTCCAAAAATTGCGCCTTTTTGATACCGTATTTAGCTTCAATTGCTGGTACATCAATCTCTTCTAGCTTTGAGAACCCTTTCAAAATGCGGAACATGCGCGTATTCTCATCTACCACCTGCAGCATATCTAGATCAGAAGAAACAATATAAGTATCATAATCACCCGCTTCATCGGCCTGCAAAGCCAACGTACCGATAATATCATCAGCTTCGTATTCATCACACTCTACAAAATCCCAGCCTAGGGCCACAATCAGCTCCTTTAACAATGGAATTTGTGCATAAAAGTCCTCGGGCGGCTTGGTACGCCCGGCTTTGTAATCCGGAAAAAGTTCCTTGCGCTTAGCTGTTGAGGTCTTGGAATCCCAAGCCACTACAACTTTGGTCGGGTCAAGCTGACGCACAATTTCCATTGCAATCGCAGCAAATCCGTAAATCCCACCTGTCGGCGTGCCGTCACTAGTAGATAACGCCCCCATCGCATAATAGCCGCGATAAAATACCGATTTCCCATCGATGATTACAAGTCTCCTCATAGCTTCATTATAGCATACTTCTGAGAAATAATGCGGCGTAAGAGGGTCTAGCGAATAACTTTTGCCAAAAGCTAAAATCCCTGTATCATGGCGCCATCTTTATGCTATAATTAATAATATGTTAGACTCTCGAGACGTAAAAATTCTGGCCGTGGTCGGTATGAGCGGTAGCGGCAAATCTGTAGTAGTTGATTATTTAACCGAGCATGGTATCCCCAAAGTTTATTTTGGCGGCATGATTTATAAAGAAATGGAAAAGCGTGGTATTCCCTATAGTCCCGACAACGAGCGCGAATTCCGCGAGATGATTCGCCAAACCGAAGGTAAAGATTGGGTGGTGCGACAAGCCATCGCCGAGACCAAAGATCTCATTAACGCCGGACAAAAGCGCATTGTTCTGGATGGCGTCTACTCTTGGACCGAATACAAACTTCTGAAGCATGAATTCCCTGGCGATTTAACTTTTGTGGCAGTGGTTGCTTCTAAGCCGTTGCGTTATGAACGGGTTGCCAAACGCCCTGAGCGCCCTTTTGACAGCACCAAAATCCGCGAACGCGACATTAGTGAAATTGAAAACCTTGAGAAAGGCGGCCCGATCGCTGCGGCAGATTATTATTTGCTTAACGACGGTTCAATTGAAGATCTCCAAACTCAGCTCAAAGCCGTATTGCAGAAAATTGAGTTTTAGCAAGCTTAATCATTCAAGCAATAACAGCTATTTAATAGAGCGGAAAAGCTTGCATTATACATTAAAATTTGTTAGAATCGGAATATAAAGATTTTTTAAATTACTCTTTGCCTAGGCAGAGAGTAATTTTTAGGCGAATTGTCACCAGCAGGTGAAACTCAAAATCTAAAGAAACTTGCTTCATACTCGCGTTTCCTCATTTTTTAACTAGTTTTTCTCGACCTTATGTTTATCGATCTATCAAAACTTTCTGCAAGCCCCGCTCTGCCCCTAGAGTAGCAGAAAAGAATGAAAAATTGCAAGCAGTAGCATGATAATTGGTGGATGTACAAATATTTTATACAACCATTTTTTATTTTTATGCTTAAAACTTCTTCCCAACTACAGACTACTATGCTATAATAGAATTGTTTCAGTGATTTATATATTAGGTAGCTAGGTTGTGTTGTATCAACGCTAGTTTCGTGAATTTAAAACGGCACCGTAAGGTCTAGTAATTCACGAATGTAGCTTGCTACCTTTATGGATCACTGAAACACCCTTGCGGTGTCGTTTTTATTATAAACGATATTAGTAAGACAAAAAACAACTTGAGCTAAGTAGTCCTCAAGAAGTACTTTATTTCTCTATTACTTATACACTTTTATTCCGCTTATACTTGAATAGTATCATGTCTTATGTACGGAATACATATAATACATCATATTGATTCACTTATAGCAGAGTGAAAACAACCTTATCTTACGCTACTTAGCCTAAACAATTCAAGCTCTTATCGACTTTTATGATAAGAACCTGGTTTGGTATGCCTTCTGCTATTAGTGGGAAGTTGTGCTACTGATCATAGGCATGATATATCAAGCCCACCGTGGGGACAATGTTATATATACTTATCACCAAAAGGAGGCTTTTTGATGCAAAGAGATAGTAAGTTTAATAGTTTTTGGCGCAAGGTCGAAGCTAGAAATATTACACACAAAGTTCCTCTGTCCACTAGAAAGATCCTGCCTATAATTAGTATTAGCTGCCTCCTGCTTTCTGGCTTATCACATGGTTCCTGTTCTGCTGCCGCTTCCACCTCCCTCACCATTGATGGTGGGAGTAGTAAAAGTATTACAGAAACTATAGCTCCTAATGAGACTAAGTATGTGAGTAGTAATGTTACTTATAGTGCTAATGATGTACAAGACTATACGCTAAAGATTAGTTATGCTAATGGTAGTAGCTCTCTCAAGCTAGATGGAGGTAGTAATACTATCAACGGTGTAGTAGATAATACTACTGGTAGTAATATTAGTGATGCCTGGGGATATAGTTGGACAGATGGTAGTACTGCAGAAAGTAGCTATGCTAATCTACTTTATAACTCTATCCCTACAACTGGTACTAAGAATATAGAAACTGGTACTACTATTAGTTCTACTACCAAGAAGATGATCTTTGCGGCTAACCTAAGTGATAGCAATCCTACCGGGCATTACAAGGCCAATGTATTATTAAGCTTGGTGGCAACACCAAAAGCTACAATGGGCTGGAATGATCTAGTATACATGCAAGATATGACACCAGCAGCCTGCACGGAAGCGCCGCGTAGCACACGCAAGGAGCTAATTGACAAACGGGATCAGAACAAATATTATGTCGTAAAACTAGATGACGATAGGTGTTGGATGCAACAGGACCTTAAAATTGCTGGTAAAACTTTGACCCCAGTAGATTCTGACATCTCAACCGATCAGTTCATTCTTACAGCCTCGAACATAACTGGCTTCAGCACTTTATCTACACAAGATGGTTACGCATCAAAGGTATATATTGATGGCGACACCGGATTTTACAACTGGTATACGGCAACTGCTGGAGCCGGCACAAGCGCCTTTGGAGCCGGATCACCAAGCAACTCGATCTGTCCAAAGGGGTGGACTCTACCAACTGGTGGTACTGGCGGAGAATATGAAACGATGCTAACTGCGGCTAGCATCAGTAACGATAGCAATGGGAGTAACAAAATCGCTAAAACGCCATATAATTTCAATTGGAGTAATGGTTTTGTTGAGAATGGAGCGGTAAATACAAAAACCACATATAGCTATTGGTGGTCAAGTACTGCGGACAGTACCACTAAAGCCCATGTTTTAAGTCTATATAGCTCAGGAGTAAACGCTAGTACGAGCACGGAAGGAAGGTACTACGGTTTCGCGATTCGGTGCGTCGCAGCTGGCCCAACCAACTATCGTGTCACCTATAAATTAAAAACCGGAGACACATTATATGGTAGTTCGACCCTACCAGCAGTACAAGCCGCAACTACCACCGCAACCACACAAGAGTTTACAGTACAGCCAACGCCCACTATTGATAGGGCTGGTTCAGGCGGAAAATGCTATCTTCAGAACTGGCTGGGAAATAACGGTAAAACTTATACTCCCGATGAAATAATTACATTAACGGCCGATAAACCAGAACTAATTTTGACCACTAATGAATTAATCACCGGCATCAACGGCTGTGCATTTTGGCAAATTGACTAGTCTTAAGAGAGCCCATATGGCTCTCTTTTTTCGCTATTTAGTCGAAATCCCCCTTCCTGACCCAATTTTTCACATTATTCCGTCCTATCCCCTATCACCACCTTCACCGTCTTGCCGCTTTTCCCCACTTCAACCCGCTGCACTCCAGAGAGCTTCTCATATTCCCCTTCGGCATGCAGCTCTATCTCGCTTGGCTCGGCAAATTCCAAGACATCTTTATTGTGTACTGCTCCCGGCACCCGTTCGCGCATACTACCCAACATAAATTTCACCAGACGCCAAAAACTACTTAACTGCTGTGTTGAGCTTAAAAATCTCTGCGATTCTAAATACCATTCTCCGCCTTTCATCACGCCCGCCATTGTAGCGCCATTCAATGCAATATAATCCGTAGTTTTGCACGGCCAAGCCTCGCCATTCAACGTGCCAACCGGCAAAAAAGTCTGTTTGCGATATTTAAAATACCACTTTGCTAGCTGTAAAATCGAGAACACACGACTTTTCTTGCCGGTCTGGAGCTCCCGGCGCACTTTCGGCGCATCAAAAACTTCCGTGGAACGCGCGAACATACCAATTGTCATATAGCTTGGCGCATAACGCCAATGTTTTCCATCAATCATGATATCCAGCGGATAAATTTGCGCTATTTTTCCCTGCTCATAATTCGCCAAAATTTCCAGCACCCCGCCAGCAGACACGCTATCGTAGTTCATCGGTCTATCGTTAGCTCCTCGTTCACCGACACCGACCGAACCTCCCTGCTTTTGCTCACCAACATCCACTACGCCCACGTGCGCCCGCTCAATTCCTAACATCCCCGCAATATCATTAAAATTTCCGTAGCCTAGCACGCCTAACACGGCATCCTTGCCAGATGCGATCAAAGCATTAATCGTCATCGCAGCCGTACCATCACCACCCGCCACGATCACCAGGTCATCATCGTTAACTAGGCGCGTAATCGCCGCTACATTGGCATCAAAGTCAGTCGGCTTGATTTCGTAGCGCCCCACCATCCAACCTTTTAAGCCACGCGCCACCGATAGAACCTCAGTCGCCACGGCTTCGTAGTGCGACGCTCGCGGATTATAGCAGACAAGTAGTCGTTTCATCTACCACCAAAGCATGCTCACTGCTACTGCTCTCTGGACATAAGGTCGATTCGTCAATGCTTAGACCACCTGGAATCAACCAGTTTAAAACTGTGTACATCAAAGCCCAAGCTACCAAACCAATCACAATCTCATACAAGCGCCGCTTTGCTACCGTCACCTGCTGCTCATTGTCGCGCGCGGTCATATAATAAATACCGGCAATTACTACGCCCAGCGTCGCTGCCACACCTAAGCCATAAACCAAAACATTGAGAATGAGCATCAAAATCTGACCAATACACATATTTTCTGGCAGAATACTGGTACTAACACTAATAATCTCACTAATCATTCCCAACATCTTCCTCCTATTTTAGATAGCCTTGCAACCGGCGAGTTTGCTTATGTTTACGTAATTTTGAGAGTGCTTTTGCCTCAATCTGGCGAATACGTTCCCGCGTAACCGAAAACTCATTACCAACTTCTTCCAAAGTATGCGGACGACCACCACCGATCCCAAACCGTAAGCGAATAATTTTCTGCTCACGTTCACTTAGAGTGGTCAAAATCTCAGCGATCTGCTCCTTCAAAATCTGATTAGCCGTCGCATCTTCTGGCGAATCGCGCTCAGAATCCTCTACGAAATCACCCAAAACTGATTCTTCGTCATCGCCATCACGCCCTACACTAGCATCCAGCGAGGCAATATCCTGCTTAATTCGCATGACGTAGTCAATTTTTTCAACTTCCATGCCCATCGCCGCGGCAATTTCTTCGTTGGTCGGCTCACGGTTCATGTCTTGAGTGAGACGCCGCGTCGTACGGAGAACTTTATTAATTGTCTCCACCATATGTACCGGAATTCGAATTGTACGAGCCTGATCAGCGATTGCACGCGTAATCGCCTGGCGAATCCACCAAGTTGCATAAGTCGAAAACTTAAACCCTTTATCCGGATCAAATTTCTCTACTGCCCGCAAAAGACCGGTATTTCCCTCTTGAATCAAATCCAAAAAATCCAAACCACGGCCGCCATAGCGCTTCGCAATCGACACCACTAGCCGCATATTGGCCTCAGCTAATTTATCTTTAGCTTTCTTATCGCCGTTCATGGCGCGCTTAGCGAGATCCAGCTCCTCTTCCTGCGACAAGAGCGGGATCTTGCCAATCTCGCGCAAGTACATGCGCACAGAATCATCAGCAAAAGCGTCAACGTTATCTGCCGTAATCGCTAACTCTTCATCAGAAAAAGTGTCTTCCCCCGCTAGCTCATCGGCATCCGGCTCGTCAAGATCAAACGATTTTGCTTTTAAGATATCTTCTTCGTCATTATCCATCATCTATAATAATACTAAATCTCTCTTAAAAATGCAAGCTTTAAATTAACTTAAACCTTGTTCCATAAATATACTTTTGCTCGGGGCGTATCCAAAAACATTCATGGAACAAGCTTTAACCTAAAAGGATGCCCTATTTCTAGAGCATCCTTAGTAGTGTACCAGTTAATTAAAACTTGTGCTTGAGGTAAAGCTTGGCAATCAGCGCCAAACCAGCTGCACTAGCCAAGGCCACCGAGACAATCAAAGTCAAGGTACCAAGATCGAGCGCGCCAGATTCAAACAAACCAACAATACCGGTGTTTGGAGTGCTTGGCTTGTTATCGTCTTTATCCTTATCTTCATCAGGGGCACTGGTATTTGGCAAAGTAATTAAACCATCCAAGGCATTCGGTGAAACTTTTACCGCAGCATTAGCGATTTCATCATAAGCAGCCTTCTGCAAAGATTCGCTAGCAAGCTTTGACTCAACAATCGCCGCCGTCAAATCAGTGCCACTGGTTACCCAGCCATCCGTGCTCTTCATGGCATTGTAGAGACCAACATAGTTATCAAAACCATTGATCTTATTAGCAGCTGCAATCAATTCAGTTGAAGACATATTATCCACGCCCGGATCAGTCGCATAATAAGCTTTTACTTGAGCAACCAAACTAGCCTTGGCTGTGGCAATATTGGAGCTAAGCGTATCAATTTGCGTCTTCAATGCAGTGTAATCATCAACCTCTTTACCAGCAGTTTCTTTGATAATCGTTACCGCTTCCTCAGCCGTTTTGCCAGCCAAAGCGGCACGAGTCGACGCATTCAAGCTATCCCAGACATTATTAGTACCAAGACCATTAATCTTGCTCAAAACCGTCTGTGCACTTTGCAAATATTCTTCCATCCCCGCCACCGCTTGAATCATCGGCACCGCGGCACGATAGTTGGCAAAACTACCGTCTTTCTGAATTTTATTGTAAAGCTTGGCGATACTTTCTGCATAGGATTGCGACACCGTCTCGCCCGCATTTGCACCAGCACCCGTGCTTTCATTTGCAGCAAATACTGCAGTTGGAGCCGCCGCTCCTAGCACAAAAGCCAATGCCAAAGCCGCTAAAATTTGTTTCTTATGTTCTTTCATATTTTATTAGCCTTTTTATTTTAATATTAGCTAATATCATGATACTACTAACGGTTTTTGTTGTCAAGGATTTTTACTGATATTTTTGGTCAGTATTATGAGGTTTCTATCCCCGCTTTAATGCCATGATTTTGCGCAAGATTTCGTCCATTTTTTCTTCATCTTCGGCCTCCTCGGCCCGGGCTAATTCTGCCGTCAGTTGATCGACTTCTTGACGCGTAGTCTCAACCTTCAAGCGTTTCAACAATTCGCCTGCTTCTTTCTCTAGCGCCGTTACCGACCAATCCTTATACTTTTCTTCAAAGATTAACTCCAGTTCTGCCAATTTTGATTCGTCATTAGGCAGCTCTACACCTTTCACATTAGTGACACCGCCAAAAATCACCATCGCCTGCAAGCTATCGCGCATTCCCGCCAATAGATCCGGCTCCACAGTTGATGTCACTTTTTTATACCGCTTTGTCTCTTGCGGTATCTTCTTAGCATGTAAATCTTCCACGCTACAATCCAACCGCCGCGCCACTAGCTTCTCGTAATGCTTCCGTTCTACTGCATCACTGACATATTTTAGCAATTTCATCGCCACGTCAGAATATTCACGCTTACCCGCTCCCGAGGTAAGATCAAGATTTTCCTCATACTTGTCCAATAGCCAATCCACTGCTGGTCGAAAATTCGTTACCGCTTCCTGCCAGAGGCGTGAGTCTTTTTGGATTAATTCGTCCGGGTCTTTCGCCCCATGGTAATCCGAGATTACACTTAAATTAATACCTAAATCACCCGCCATCATAATGGCACGCTCAGTCGCCTTGACGCCAGCCGCATCACCATCGTACGCCAGACGCACGTCGCTCGTTAGCCGCGACAAAGTTTTCAGGTGTGATTCCGTCATCGCCGTACCGCTCGTAGCCACCGCTTCACGCACCCCCGCCTGATGCGAAGAAATCACATCCATATTCCCCTCTACGATCACCACAAAGTTATGCTGTCGAATCGCTTCCTTGGCTGGCGCCAACCCAAAAATGAACCGGCTCTTATTAAACAGCAACGTCTCCGGTGTATTCAGATACTTCGGTTCGCCCTCACCGATAATCCGCGCCGTAAAACCAATCACGCCATTAGTATCAATAAACGGCACCATCATGCGCCCGCGGAACAAGTCTCCCCCAAACCGATTCAGTAATCCCGCCGCCTCAAGCTCAACCGGCTTAAAGCCCTTTTTCTCCAAAAACTGTACCAGCGCCTTGCCATGATTGGGAGCATAGCCAATCCGAAAATTCTTCACCGTACCCTTCAGCATTTGCCGTTTCTTGACTACGTAATCTACTGCCACTTTGCTTTTGGTTAAGCAAAACTGATAATAGCGACAAGCCAACTCCGTGGCCTCGCGCATACGAGCTTTTTTCTCGGCCATGGCGCGATCACCTCCACGGTAGGCTTTTAATTCTACCCCAGCCTGCGCCGCTAGTTTTTCTAGTGCTTCCCGAAAAGAAATCCCCTCCACTTCCATCACAAAAGCAAAGATATCACCGCCTTTATTAGCCGAAAAATCGTGCCAAATCCCTTTTTCTGGTGACACCATGAAACTTGGCGTTTTGTCTACTCCCCACGGTGAGCGCCCCTTTAGCGTTCGTCCAGCCCGCTTCAGTTCCACATACTGCCCGACTACATCCTCCACCGGTAACCGCGCCCGAATTTCTTCCTTCGCGTCTTCCATAGTTTTATTATAGCATATACTTAGGAGATAAACTGAGGTTGAGAAAACTTTCACTCGCCAAGTTTTCTATGTTATAATAAGATTATGGATAAGCTTGAGTATCTCAATCAGATTTCGCAATCTAATCGCCCGGTCAAACCAGTCAAAAAATCCTTCGTCAGTGGTGGCTTAATTTTGAAGGTACTCGTCAGCGGTATCATCGTAACCGCTTTGCTAATTTGTATCGGCATGGTCGCTAATGCTGGCCCAGCCCGTGCCACTGATCTTTCGCGCCAGCTTTACGTCCGAATCGAGAGCGTTCAAAAAATGATCAACACTTATAATCCTAAGCTGAAATCTTCTCAGCTTCGCTCGATCAGCTATTCCCTTTCTGGTGCTCTTACTGGCACCAGTGCCCAGCTTTCCGCCTATCTTACTGCCACCTATCCCGATAGCAAAACACCGCTCGTGCCCAATGCTGAAACCGTCGCCAATGAAGAATTTTCTAACACTAATGTCAATAACTTACTTTACCGGGCCCAGATTAATGGCACTCTTGATCGTGCTTATGCCACTCAGATCACCTTGCAAGTTTCACTTCTGATGACCATGACCAGCGAACTCATCGCGCGTGATAAAGACGCTGCTCTACTTGCGATTCTGGACAGCTTCTATGCCAACCTCAATACAATTTCTCAGGCTTTAGATAATTACTCCGGCATCGGCAGCTAATAGCTGATACTATCGCTCTCTAGAACAGATTTTGTGTTATAATAATAGTATGACGAAAAAATCTACTTCTGAAACTTCTAAGAACCCTATTGAGAAAATCACTAAGAGTTCTATTATCAGTGAATTTAAAGAATTTATTGATCGTGGCAATGTAGTGGATCTAGCAGTCGGCGTGGCAGTCGGTGGTGCTTTTACAACAATTGCTAAATCTCTGGTTGACGACATCATCATGCCGATCGCTAGTCTCTTGGCTGGCGGTCTTGATTTTACTTCTCTGGCTATTGATATCCCCAATATCTTTGGCGCCGATACAGTTGCCCATATTGCCTATGGTAATTTTATCCAAAATATAGTTAACTTCCTTATTATCGCTTTTACGGTTTTTATCGTGGTGCGCACTTTCAACCGGCTGAATCGCGTTAAGGATAAAGAGACGAAAGATGCCGCCGACAAGAAAGAAGCTGAGCAGCGCAAAACTAACCAAGCTGATTTGCGCAAAGTGCTGCAATCCGAGCAAGCAAAAAACGACAAATAATCAACCAAATAAATCTACAGAGTCAAGTAACAATCCACTTTTACAATTTTACTGATTCTAAAAGATGTTCTAGGCGTTTGTCGCAAAACGCCATTGCTAGCATGAAACCAAACAGATAAGCAGCTTCAATAAACATAATATTCGCAACAAACCATGGCCTTTCTGCAAAATGCCCAAAGATACAAATTGCCGCATACAGTACATAAAAAGCATTAAAAACGTGCGCTAAAACATTAGCACGACGGCAAAAGACCACCATTGCCGCAATCAGCATCATCGTTAAAAACATCGCTCGAGCTGAGAGATTATGTATCCAACTAATCACACTGGGAGCAGTACTCGTCACGTCAAACATTCCGACAGGACAAGCTGACAAAGCTAATAAAGTGACGGCCTGAAAAATCACCAAACAATAATAGAGTTTTGGCATCTGCCACGCTTGGCCGAGCTGCCACAGGTAGCGTCCAATAAACATAGTTACAAAAATATTACTAAGCGCAAAAACCAAAGCGCTCCAAATCTCCATCCCAACATAACGACTAATCGTTAAATTAGGATGAAAACCATGCCGAAATACAATGCTATTAATTGCGATAATCAAAAAGGCCGTGCCCAAAAAAGACATCATCGCACCAATAATCAACCACTTACTTGGAAACTTTGTTTGTTTTATTGTTCTCTCTGCCATAAAAACTCTTTGCCATTAGCTCATTGCTCAGAAGCGTGATCACGCTCCTGAATAGTTAAATTGTAACTTAACCGTACTAAATCTTGGATTTCGCTATCTTCAAGTTGCCCACTCGGCACAATCTCAATCCCGCCTCGCCCGAAATAACGACTTTCCATCACAGTTTCATACTGTTCACGCAATACCTGGCCAAGTTTATAGTCCGAACGCACTTCAATAGTTTTAGGACGCACCACTAAAAACACTTTACCGTTTGGTACCGAATATAGCTCATCGTCGCCTCTTTTTTCTGATACAAACTCACCAATCCCCCCAACCGTTTTAAGATCAAACATTTTCTCGTCCTACTTTAGTTTACTAATATACCATTTTAGCTCTTCGATTGACCCCTGAATATCATCAAGCGCTCGGTGCGCCTCTCGCTTCATAAATTTCTCATTACGCGCACCCTCAAAATAAACTTTCCAAGCGCTCACGTCTAACATCCGATAGTGCAATCTTTCCGCTACCGCCGGCCACTCTCGATCGATGAACTTGCGATCTTGATGGATTGAATTCCCGGCCAATATCACTTCTTTGCCAAAGTATTTGTCAATAAAACCTAATAACTCGCGCTCTACGGCTTTAGCACTTTTGCCAGTAGTATTCTGCTCAAACAAACCATCACGTGATGTTGAGTTCTTTTCCCAAAACTCCCCCACCATGCGTTCTCGCATTAACTTCTCTGGCACTTTTACCACCGCCGTCATTTCGGCAATTGGTTCTAATTTCCAGTCCGTCGCAATCGCCGCCAATTCCAGAATCCGATCTTTCACCGGATCCAGCCCCGTCATTTCTAAATCAACCCACAGTAACGTCGCCTTCTTCATCTTACATCTCCTCTGGTACTTCGATTCCCAAAAGGCCTAAGCCATGCACCATCACATTACGATAAGCTTGCACGATCAACATTAAATCTGCCTCACAATTGCTGCCGGCAACTTGAACATGCTCATAAAACCGCGAAAATTCCTGAGCTAACTCATACAAATAATTACAAACTTTGTAAGGAGCTTTTTCGCGTATTGCTTCCGCTAATACTTCTCGGTATTGAAGGAGCTTCTTATTTAACGCCTTAGTATACTTTTGTTCATTATCAGAAAGTTTGTTATTGCGACAACCGGCATCGTGAGCCGACGTCGCGGCTGAGCTAACCTGCTGGCCACGCTTATTTAGAATCTTTTGCGCTCGTACCGCCGAATAGAGCAGATAGATACCCGAATTACCGGTCGTTGAGACTGACTCTTCCGGATTAAATACGATATCACCGCCCATTTTATATTTCAGAAAAGCATATTTTATTGCCGCCAAAACTAACATTGAATTAGGTTTTTCTTCGTCGCCGAATTGTTTTGCCACCATCTCAAGCGTATCTACCGCCTTCAGGAAATTCCCCTTGCGTGACGACATTTTAACATTGCCTTGTAACTTCACCAGACCATGCGTAAGATGCGTCGTGCGTTCTACCAATTGTGGCGCATATTCCGAGACGCTCGCCAAGACTACTTTCATGTAGTCGCTTTGCTCGTTCCCCGTTACCACGATTGACTCATCAAAATGCCAATCATCCCACTTCGTAAAGATTAGGCCTACATCTTTAGTTTCGTAAGTTGGTACACCTTCTCGATTGATAAATACTCGCGTATGTAGCCCAACTTTCTCACCCTTATAAACAATCGCTCCGTCACTCTCTTCATAAGTCGTGCCCGTATGAGCCCTGACTTCCTGCACACCACGATCTGCTACCGATGATTCGGGATAATATTTATCAAACTTTACGCCAATTTGCTGATAAAAATCTTCAAAATACTGATAGCTTAGCTCACGACCGCGCCAATAGACTTGTGCTAATCTGGTATCATGTAAATCTTCAGCATTAATACGGTACAGCTCTTTATTTAATTTCGTAATCTCAACCTTAGCGACTTCGTCTTCTTCATAGGCTCTTGTGCCCTCAACATAGCATTTAGCAATATCCTCAATCGTAAAGCTCATATCATCAGTAGGATATTTTTCTATCAGACTATACAAAGTTTTAGCTACATGCAACCCCACATCACCGCCAAAGTTAGCCCGTATCACTTTTGCACCAGCAAAACTCAGTAAGCGCGAGATACTATCTCCTACAATTGAAGTATATAAATGCCCAACATGCAGGACTTTAAATGGATTCGGGTCAGAAAACTCAGCTACCACTGTCTTACCCTGATAAGAATTATCCTGAACACTATGATCAAAATCTTCCGCCAAAACTCGTACTCGATCTAGCACCGAATCTTCTGCCACGATAAAATTCATAAAACCCGGCGCTGCAATCTCGATTTGATAATTCGCAGTGGTTTTAGCTTGATGATCCAATAAATCTTTTTCTAACTCCGCTTTAATTACTTCAGCAATCGACATGGGCGGCTTATGTACAGTTTTAGCGAGTTGCATAGCTAGATTAGTAGCATAATCGGCTCCAGTATTGGCTGGCGCAGGTGTGACATTAACCTCGACCTTGATGCTATAAAGTTTTTCTACAACTTCAGTTAATTTTTGTTTAATCTCTTCCATACTTTACTCCACAAACTGCACTTCCACTGCGCCCACGCCTGATTCTAACTCAATTAAATTATTCCCTTGGCCATAAACTGCGTCATCGCTTTGGCCTACGCCATCAATAGCCACCGAACCAATACCTTTATCAACTTTAAACTTATAGCGATCCTTACCGCCGCGTAAATTCAGTTCTAATTTACCGACTCCAGCCTCAACTTTACTATTGCCAGCAAGTTCTGAGCACACCATGGTCTTACCAGCACCCAAATCTAACCGTAAGTTGTTCATACGACCACCGTTAATATCGATGACGCCTGCACCGCCGTTAATGCGCGCCTCCTCTTCAGCAATCAGCTCATCAATACGAGTTTTACCGGCACCGACTTCTAAATCTAAACTTTTCGTAACGATACGATCGGCCGTAAAAGTCCCGGCACCAACATTAATTTTAACATCCGCAAAATTAATCTGACGCGGTACGTAAATTATTAAATCACCATCATCAAACCAACCCGAGAAAATCGAATGTGATGCTTCTTCCACCGACAAGGTATTACCAATCTGACGACTCGAAATATATTTATTATTAGTTTCAATCTTAAAGTTTGGCTCATCAATTTGGATCAGTTTGGTACTTGTGGCGCCAGTTTTAATTTCTAATTTAGTAATCTTATCAGCATCAGTGGCCGTACTTTCCCAGAGCACCTCTAGGTTGCCGCTTGTAACATTACCGTTTGTATCAATCATGCGCCCTACCATCGCAAAAGCTCCAATGATCGCGGCGAAAATTGCCACAATAATCACTCCAGCCAAGCAAAGCGCAAAAAACTTGATTACTACTTGAAAAGTTCTCATCGAATCTCCACGCCACCAAAGACACAGGTCGAATCAATATACAACGTTTTCTTAGACTTGACTTTGGCTGATTGTTTGCGTTTATCAGAAGTACCGCCAAAAATCGAACTCGAGGCAATCTCGACATTTAAATCTTCTGGTACATAAATAATAATGCCACCAAAAACTGCGCTGGCGCGCACAATTGCCTCATCTTTAATCTTAGCATGGCGCAAATCCAAATCTACTCCGCCAAAAACTGCATCTAGTTTGCAGCCTGAGAATTCTTTCTCATCATAATCAATCTTTTGATCACCAAAAGTAGACCAGTAGGCTTGCGCTTCCACGTCGCCATCTTCGTCCTCGTCATCTTCTTCAGCAACTACCTCGGCTTCCGCGATGTGACGCGTTTTACGGCGCTCCTCAGCCTGTTTACGACGCGCGTAGTTAATCTTATCGGCTACCTCGCCATCGGTCATACTATGCAAAATCACAATTACGCCTACCATTACCAAGATAATCGGCAAGAGTAATTTCCACATTAAGTCAAATGGCACAATATCAAGACAAGCCAAGAGCAAACAAACACCAATGACTAGGCCAGCAAAAGCTCCGCCTTTACGTTTCTCGGTAATTAAACCAATCAGACTCGGTACGATGATAAACAAAGTCCACCATCCCGAAAAGAAAATATTAATATGAGCAATCCCCAAAGCATTAATGCCTAAAATCACGCCCAAGGCTACTAATACCAATCCCCATAACCAACCGCTCGCTTTTTTCATCCCAATCTCCTATCTAATTAGTTTAATTTTACCATATTTCTGAATATTTACCAACAAAAATCTATATCTCTAGGACTACAATTCTGTAATATAATGAGAGCCGCCGTAAGCACTACCGTCAGTTTCATCAAGCTTACTTCAAGCTCTTAATGAACTCCATGAACAATGGATGCACGCGAAGTGGACGTGAACGAAATTCTGGGTGCGCCTGTGTGCCGATAAAGAATTTGCATTCTGGCGCTTCCACAAATTCCACCAACTTACCATCCGGCGAAGTACCAGACACCACAATGCCACCTTTCTCAATCTCTGGCAAAAACTTCTGGTTAACTTCATAGCGATGGCGATGACGCTCAGTTACTTCATCACTGCCATAAACTTTGCGTGTTTGGCTACCTTTTTTCAGCTTGGCCACACAATCACCTAGGCGCATAGTGCCACCAGTCATTTCTTTACCTTTCTGATCGGTCATAATATATATTATATTATTCCCGTCTGTATCTGTCGCTCCAAATTCTTCAGAATTAGCGTTCTTAATACCACCTTTGCGCGCCGCCGCGATACAAGCTACCTGCATGCCTAAGCACAAACCAAGATAAGGTTTATCATGCTCTAAAGCATAAGTGGCCGCCTTAATCTTACCGTCTACACCACGATTGCCAAACCCACCTGGCACTACTAGACCATCAACATTGGCAAAATCACGACCATCGGCATCTTCAGCATTGATCCATTTTAACTCTAGATCCACACCGTTCCACGCCGCTGCAGCCTTGAGCGCCTCGGTCACACAAATATAAGCATCATCATTACCAACATACTTTCCCACTAGGCCAACCTTCACGGTTTTAGGATGTTTCTTACTACGTAGCTTTGAGAACTCTTGCCAACGTGACATATCAGGTTCTTTTTTGCTACCGGTAAATTCATTCAAAATCTCAATCACGCCAGATTTGAGCACATTAAATGGCACGTCATAGACCGATTCGATATCCGGCAAATTTAATACCGCCCGCCCTTCAATACCAGAAAACGCTGCAATTTTTTCACAAATCGAACGTGGTGCCGGACGCTCCGTGCGACAAACTACTACATCAGGAATAATCCCGAAACCACGTAAATCCTTTAAAGCATTCTGCGCCGGCTTGGTCTTAAGTTCTTTAGATGTATTAATCCAAGGCACATAAACCACATGCACATACAAGCAATTCTTGCGTCCCACGCGATTAGCAAAGAGCCGAATTGCTTCAATAAAACTCAAACCTTCGTAATCGCCGACCGTACCACCAATCTCTACGATATGGATATCGCTACTCTCACTAGCTTTTTCAATTTTTTCTTGCACCAGGTTTGTAAAGTGCGGTACCATCTGCACCGTCTTGCCGCCAAAGCCGCCACTGCGCTCTTTATCAATTAATTCTTGGTACAATGCGCCCGACAAAACACTTGAAAACTTATTGGTCTCAAAATCCAGGAAACGTTCATAATGGCCGAGATCGAGATCAGTCTCCTTGCCATCGCGCGTCACAAAACATTCACCGTGCTCTACCGGATTCAGCAGACCAGCATCCACATTTAAATACGGGTCGCACTTCTGAATTGAGACTTTATAGCCTTGCGCTTTTAAAATCGCGCCAATTGACGCCGCCGTGATTCCCTTGCCTACGCCAGATAGCACACCACCGGTAACAAAGATATATTTAGTCTGATTTTGAGATTTTTTATTTTTTTGCATCGGGCACCTCCTAAGTTCCTTTCTTTACTCTTTTGCCCACACTTCTTAAGTCTATTTTAGCATAAAAACCATTCTGGCTACGGTTTTTATAAAAATTACAACAACCGGGTTTTATACCGCATGCAATTCATAAGTGTGAACATATAAAATATCATGCTACTGCTTGTAGTTTTGAACCTAAGTATGTTACGCTGGGTTAGACATGGGCGACTGTACATTAAGTATTGGTAGGGTGTGGAGTTAGAGTAGGCGAAAGTAGGAGTGGATTATGATGCAAAAAATCAGACAGAAACTTTTGGCGTTCTTTCAACATCTTTTTGACCGTAAAGAAGACGTACATATTGAACAAAAAATTATTGCTTCCGACAACGGCGAGATTCGTATCTCCATCCATGTCGGAAAGCAATAACAAAATTTCCTAATTTCATTGTACCTTATCTTAGCGGTAGTGTAAAGCACTTTTGCTAAAAGTCATGGCGATTTTCGCCATGCGCCCATGTTATTTTATGGCGGAAGCGAGAGGATTCGAACCTCCGATACGGTTGCCCGCATACACGCGTTCCAGGCGTGCTCCTTCAACCACTCGGACACACTTCCGTCTGTTTTCATTATAGCACATTTTACATAAAAAGCCTAGAACTCCGGTATCACCTATACGATTTTAAGCTTAATTCCAACAAAATTGTAATCATTTTGTTATCTTAAACGCGCGACAAAACCGGAAGCACTCCTTATAATTACTTTTAGGAGGATTTATGAACAAAGTCATTAGCAAAATACTTGGCGTCATCTTAATTATCGCCGCGATCGCCGGAACAATCATTGGTATCAACTATTTCGAGAACTATGAAGAATACTTCTATGTGCAGATTGACAACAACAAACTTTCTCAACTTAACAATTCAGATGAGATGCGTTTTGAATATCAACTTACTGGTTACAATGATACGGGCAAGGCTAAAACAATCAAGTTTAAAACTACGCGTGAGTTACGCAATCAGGCTTATCTAAAAGTACTCTTCAAGGCCACTGGCGTCAATCGTTGGGAAGAAGTTCAGTTCGATGAAATACCTACTCCTGCCCGAGAACAACTCGCGAAATAGACGTGTTATCCAAGTCATCACAATATATTAAAACTAGATGAAAACCGCAAAAATCGCGCCCAAAGCTAGCATCAACCCCACTCCAGCAGCAATGAAAATCACGATGCTTAAGCTGCGGAGCCAAAAACTCTGCTGCGCAGTAAAAGCTGCACCTTCTTTTCTCGACTTACGAACCTGCACCAAAGTCATACCGCCCATCACGCAGGAACCAATTAGAACACTGCCCCAAATTGACGAAGATAACAATGTAAAAATCATCGGCAATCCCGCCGCCGAGTCATTGCCCGGCCTATCTTGAACATCCACCGCGCCTTTAAACAAAGAAGCGAGCAACACGTCAACCACCACTGTCAAAATCAAGCACACAACCAAGCCGATCAGGTAAAACTTAGCTGATTTAGGTTTCTTAGCAACAGTAACCGGTATCGTTCCCTGCATGGCATCCGGCTGTGCCGTATTTAGTGGCGCCATAGGGTTGTTAAGAGAATTTGTTGAAGATGCTGTTACGGGAGAATTGGTTGACTGCGATTCATTATTCATGCTATTATTATAGCATAGCCCCGCTGCCGTTCTAAAATTCGTCTTATTTCTTTACCACTTTTTTAGTGACATCAAATTTTTCCATATACCGCCCAGTCATTAAGCGCGTCTGTGAATAAAAAGCCGCCGCACTCTGGTAGACAATTGCAATTACTGGCATCAAAATCCACTGCAATAGCATCATAAAACTGCGCGGACTTTTGTACTTACTAGGACGTTTTGGTAGCATTTGCATGGAAATAATCACCGTGATAATTGTACCAATCATGGCGATGGTCTGAATCCAGCCCACCACATTCGGCAGTACAAAGGCCATAGCCTCGCGCGAACCGAGGTTGAGCAGCATCGGTACCCAGCCGCCAAAGGCCACAATTGGCGCCATAATCGCTAAAGTCACATGCCCATCCAGTAAGCGCACAAACTTTGGAAACAAGCTCCAAAATGGCACTTTGCGTTCTTTGGAGAATAAGTATGATCCAACGTAGGCCACATCGCTCGCACCATAATCCCAGCGCCTAAGCTGTACAAACTGTGCTTTGAGTGTTGCCCACAGCGTTTCCGAGATTACTGCATCTTGATAAATCGGCACCCGAATTGGCACCACGCTATACTTGCCATCAAAATAAAACAACGAACGCCAATATTGGTGGCCGTCTTCTACAATCGTCCGCTTACTCCAATAGTCCATCCCCTCCAACGCTGCCAACGGTTGCGCATGCGAAGCAAAATTCTTCAATATGTGCGGCCGCATTGTCGAAATAATATTAAAGAAAGAATTCGAAATCGCAATCACTCGCATCGGCGCCGATGCATCCCAAATATTATTCATAAACAGCGATACGGGCTGATAGCTATAATGCTGCCGATCCGGCCGCACGCAAAACTCGTACGCCACATAATCAAGATATTTTTTGCTCATTTGATTATCACTATCAAGCGAGGTGACAATCACATTCTCCTTAGGAATACGTTGCTTCTCGACATATTCCGATAACTTCTTCCCTGCGTAGGTTAAGTTTGGACCTTTGCCGACGATCTCGCCTTTTAGGTTATCCGGATGCTGCACGAGCATAAATTTGCCAAAAGTTCCCCGGAACATCTTCTGTAATTCTACGGCGTTCTCCGCCATTGCCGCTCCACCCCGTTCTTCATAAGCCAAAACAAAAATAATCCGCTCATTCGGAAAAGTCGTATCGCGTACTGCCTCAATTGAAGGAATCATCGTCTCTAGACCTTCGTTGTACGCCGTCATGATGACAGCATGATAGATTTCATGCGGTTTTGGCTCGCTTTTACCTTCTACCGCCGACAAAATCCGCAAATTCTGCACGTGTTCCCCAAAGCCGTAGCTATCTTCGCGCCGCTCGCGCAAACGTTCGTAAGCTTCATGCGGATCCTCCAGATCTTCCAGGCGTTTGCTCCAGTCCACGCGCTCGGCTCGCTGCATCACCTTATACCCCTGAATTGTCCGGAAAGCTACTCCCACTGCTTTTACCAAAGTCGTCGCAATAATAATCAACAAATACAATGCACCCAAAAACGGGCTAATCCACGACAAAACAAATAACAAAATTACCGCAAAATAGCTCAACGCCCCAGGTAAAATTTCCAGAAACCGGTACAGCGGTTTCCGTTGCTTCAGCGGAATTTCCGGGACCAACGACATTAGCTAAGCTCCTTAGTCGCACCCTTCAAAACCGTTACTACTTGCGCCTTGTACATCTACCATTCTCCTAATAGCCGGAAAATAATTACAAAAGTTCCCACAATTAGCAACATCGTCATTACCACCATCACCATTGCCGCATCTTTGCCATATTTGCGGTAAATTCGTAAAGTCAATAAATTATGCAAAAAACCATAGATAATCGCTAAAATCGGAAAAGCCAACATATTCACCCAGCTATCACGTCGGTAACCACCGCTGATACCAGCAATTTCGCCATAAACATCGCCATAGCCTACAATCACTACCGTACTCTGAGGGCGTAAAGTGGTCAGTGCAAAAATCAATAAAATTGCACTCAAAACCGCCAGGATAATCATTGCCGTCATTAAGCCCTTCTGTTTGCGACAAACTTCTTTCCAGGTGGCAGCCAAGCTTGCCGTCGGATCTTGATTCTCTTTTACTTTTTTCGCCATTACGTTTATTATAACCCAAATTTTAGCTTCTTACAACTTTCCTAGTACCAGCTCAGTCGATATTAGGGATACGGTTATTGCTTCTTCCTGTGCCCGCAGCCTACCCGCCGCTTTGCTAAACGCCAAACACCACAAAATGCTATTAGTCCCACTGTATAAATCACCAAATTACGCAGTGATAGACCAATTAAATCATTCATTACGCTCGGGCAGCCTGAACCCTTATGCGGGTCTTCCGGATAGATTCCGGGATAATTTTCATAACAATTTCGCGCCTCAAACCAAGTAAAGGCATGGAAGCTTGCGCATAATGCCGCTACTGTCGCCGCGATAATCAGGAGGCACCATATTACTACCGGCACTTGTCGTTTTACTAATAATATGATCCCTGCTGCTAAGCAGCACAATGTTGCCACCACCAAAGCCCCAACCATCACCCACCAATACGGTTGCAATGACCCTATTCGACTACCCACAAAACCGTCATTATCCCAAGTCAGCACCCGAATCGGATCAATCATAAACAGAATATAAATCCCGAGTAGCGCCGCAAGTAGCAACGTCATCCCCCACGTAATCTGCCATCCACGCCGAATTTGTTTACCCGGCAAGCGTAAGGGTTTGCATTCAGCAAATTTACCTAGTTTTAGTTCCTCGACTTTTTGTGCATTAGTCAAAGTGCGCGTAGAATTGGTCGCAGTTTGCGTCGCCCGGCGGGTAGCGGTGTTGACAGAAGCACGCATCGCCTTACCCGTTGAATGAGCGCTGCCACTCCGGCCACCACGCAATGAGCTTTGTTGAGTATATTCAATTTTTGCCATTATTGTTTATATTATAACATACTTCGCAACAGGCAAGTGATACAACCCAAAACCTTCCGCCATTCTTTTCCACATCTGTTATAATAAACCCATGAAACCAGAAATAGAAGCCACTTTTATCAATGTTGACAAAGATGCCGTGCGCACCCAACTCAAAGCTGCTGGTGCCAAGCTTATTCAGGCCGAGCTGCTGATGCGACGCACGATTTTTGACCTTGGCGAATCCACTTTTGCCCGCGTGCGCGACGAAGGCAATTGCATCACCATGAGTTACAAGCATCTCGATTCTCTCACGCTTAGCGGCATGAAAGAAATCTGCATCAAAATTAGCAGTTACGAAGACGGCGTGGCTCTACTCAAAGCTTGTGGCCTCGAGGCCAAATCTATTCAAGAGTCCTACCGCGAAGAGTGGGAGCTTGATGGCGTCGAAATTACCATTGACACCTGGCCCTGGATTCCAAGCTATGTGGAGGTCGAAGGCCCGAGCGAAGCTAAAGTGCAAGAAATCGCCAAGCGGATCGGATTTAAAATGGCCGACGCGCACTATGGCGCCGCCGATGAAATTTACAAGATCTATTACGATATTGATAATGATGAGATTAACTTCTGCCCAGAAATTAAATTTACCGATGTTCCCGCTTGGCTCGAGGCCAAACGCCGCCAAGACATTTAAGCTCTACCTCTATAAAATATCTAGCCAAATCTACTTAAGTAAGGTATAATAGTAAACCAAAGGAGAGTTAATGAGTAATAAACGCCAAGACTATCTAAGTTGGGACGAATATTTCATGGGAGTCGCCCAGCTCACGTCAATGCGTAGTAAAGATCCTAGTACCCAGGTTGGTGCCTGCATCGTTAGCGAAGATAATCGCGTGCTTTCGGTCGGCTACAATGGCGCTCCAAATAATTTTGACGATGAGGAATTTCCTTGGGCGCGCGAAGGCGATCCGCTCGAGACCAAATATCCTTACGTCTGCCACGCTGAGCTTAATGCGATTTTGAACTTTCGCGGCAACATGCGCGAGCTGCAAGGCGCACGGCTTTACGTTTATTACTTCCCTTGTGTTAAATGTACCCAGGCCTTAATCCAGGCGGGCATTCGCGAGGTAATCTACCTCCATGATTTTGACCACAGTAGCAAAGACGTCGACGCTAAGGCTTCGATTCGAATGTTTGAGCAGTGTGGAGTCAAATATCGCCAATTTAAAACCGCTAAACATAAGGAAATTATCTTAAAACTGGAAGATTAGTATGAAAAAATTAGTTATTTCTGGCAGCTCTAAACTATACGAACGTGCACTATACTGGCGGGGGTATTTCGAGGGGCGTGGCTACGAAGTAATTGATTGGCCGCGGCCGCTCTTTGAGAATGAAGACTTACTAGCCGAGACTCAGCCGGCGCCAGGCATGCCTTTGGGGCGGCTGGTGCGCCCCGGCGATCCAACTTACGCCGATGGTATGACTAAATTTTACCAGCAATTCTACCGCCACCTTGACCAAGCCGATATGCATTTTGTAATGAACGAAGACAAAGACGGCGTACAAGGTTATATCGGTCCCGGTGCTATTGCCGAACTGACTTATAGTATTATTCTTAATCTGAATCGTGGGCATAAGACCGAAATCCAGCTTCTGCAAATGCCCTCTAAGGAACAGAAGTGCTATGACGAGGTTAAATTCTGGCTGGACCAAAAGTGGATCAAGATCTATCGCCGCCCTACCGGCAAAAAGGCTGCTATTCCAGTGTCTGAACACGCCGAGACTGTCGAGGCTTTGCCAGAATCTACCGAGGAAACTACTACTGACGAACCTGAAGCACCTAAACCCTCCACCAAAGTCGTACCTGAAGCTGAAGTCATAGAAAGTGTCGCTCCGGCGCGCGCTGGATTCTTTGATCGCAACAATAAAATGCTTGATATCACTACCTGCAAGAAGCGTTGTCTGCGTACTCTAACGCCAGAAATGCGCGAATATCTCAAGCTCCTATCGCCCGAGTTTCCGGCTTGGCTACTCAAATATATTGCCGCTCCCGAAATGCAGCGCTTGGCCGGCGTGAGCATGACTTGCGGTCTTGATTACGGTTCACTCTATACTTACAAACACTTCTTCTCCGTCTTAGAGCATAGCATTGGCGTGGCACTGATCGTCTGGCATTTTACTCATGATAAAAAACAAACTCTGGCTGGTCTTTTCCACGATATTGCAACCCCCGCCTTTAAGCACAGTATCGACTTTATGAACGGTGATGCCGAAACTCAAGAATCCACCGAAGATCGCACCGCACAGATTATCCGCGAATCGCGCGTAATTATGAAGCAGCTCAAAAAGGATGGCATCTTGGCTAGCGAGGTATCTGACTACCATGTCTATTCAATTGCCGATAACGACATTCCTAATCTTTCCGCCGACCGCCTGGAATATACGCTATCGAACGGTTACAAATTATATGATACTTGGGACTTTGACAAAGTTAAGACTTTCTACCACGACCTCACTGTCGTCAAAAACGAAAACGACATTGACGAAATTGCCTTCCGCACGCCAGAGATTGCTGCCGACTTTACCGTGTTAAATCTCACTCTGGCAGCAATCTATCACGGCGAAAAATCTCGTGCCAACATGCAGTTCCTTGCCGATATTGTACGTTCCATGATGAATAGCGGCTATCTCACTACCGACGACCTCTACGTTATGAGCGAGCGCGAAATCATTGATTGGATTCTTAGCTGCGGCGATAAAACTTTAGCCGAAGCTTTCCGGAATTTCCAGCGTGCTACTACCGTCTTTACTAGCGGCGTTGCCAAGAAAAATTGCTACTGCATTAGCACCAAGGCCAAAATTCGCTACATTGTACCACTCGTGAAATCCGCCGAAGAAGACGGCGCCGCCGAACGCATCGCCGATCTTGATAAAACTGTTGCTAAGGCCGTTACTGAATACGTAGAGGCTAAACAACCTAAGTACGTTGGTTTTGATTTCGATTTCCAACCCTATACTGAATAATATATTTATATGCTGAACAACTATTTTGAAGTTTTAACTCATGCACGGCGTTTTGCCAAAGCCGCCTGCCGCTCAGCTTGGCAAAATTGGAAGACCAAGCGTAAATAGGCTTACTAGATAATTCCCTACACAGAAAGTTTTTAAGGTAAATATGGACGATCTAGCTAATGGCGTCTACGAATTCTTACGCGAAATTCCCCGCGGCAAAGTCGCCACTTATAAACAAGTGGCCACCTACCTTGGCAATCCTAAGCTTGCACGCGTGGTCGGTAATATTTTGCATCGCAATCCTGATGGCGAGCTTAATCCTTGCTATAAAATTGTAAATAGCAAGGGTGAACTCTCTGGCGCCTTTGCCTTTGGTGGTGCCGATGAGCAAAAGCGCCGCCTAGAAGCCGATGGGATTATCGTAAAAGATAATAAAGTCGACCTAGCAAAATATCAGTATCAACCTGAGCAAAGATTTTAAGTTTATCTTTGCGAAAAAGTAGCTTTAATGCACTTTCTCTAAATATGATCAAAATAGCCCTACTTTTTCTAAAGTTTTTTCTAATTCTAATAATTATTATGGTACAATAGAATTGTCAAATAATTCAGTTCAACTACTATGCAATGCGTTGTTGTTTGACGGCAGCAATGACACCGTATGGTTTAATTCATCGTTAAGCGGTAACGTTTTGCGAACTGAATTATTTGACACCCTCTGCGGTGTCATTTTTGTTGGAGCCAAAAACTCTCTATTACTTAAGCAAGAATGACCTCTGCAGGAAAAGTATATATACTATCAACAAAAAGGAGGGCCACGATGCTACCAGAATTATTAATATCAAAGTTAAGAATATTATATCTTCATAGTAGACGACGATATTTAATTAATAGTATTCCTCTGCTTAGCATCGTGGCCCTGTTGGTAGGATTCAGTATCAGTATAATGGTCAACCTATTTGGTTCATTTAGTGTATTTGGTTTATTTGGTTGGCTTAACGGTGAATGTTTCGCTGCCACAGAAACCATTGGTGACAGCACCGCTAGTATGACCTTAGATACATCGGATGTAGTAGTGAATGT
>CAZWCY010000008.1:0-38637 GCA_964633035.1 uncultured Candidatus Saccharibacteria bacterium
ATTTTCTCTCTAGAAGAACAGATATGTAAATACACACGAAAGTAGCATTAAACCGATTTTTCATCTTATTTTTAACCATAACCATTTCCCCACATACCGCCGAAACAGGCAACTTTTTTATAACTTTTTCGCCCAAAACTCACAAAAAGTGATATAATAAAAGCCAGAAGATTAACATTTATTACGAAAATCGTTGCCATTTACCGATAATCTCCGCGAATGCGCCAAGATTGCGTTTACAGCTACGTAAAAACGGCATTTTTCGCTAGAAAAAGGAAGATTGCAGCCAAAAAATCAAATTTACTTGTTGACAGTAATATTGTTTTATGCTATCATACAGTAAAGTTAATATTAAATTTTATCGTTCGGAAGGGAACCTGATGGATCAAAACGCCAACATCATCGAGAATGCCATTACAGGAAGCTTAAATATCATTGAGCAGGAACGTGAGCGCGAGATTATTTCTCGTCGTTTCGGACTAAACGGTCAAAAAGAAACACTGGAGCAGATTGGTGAGCTCCTCAATATTACCCGTGAACGCGTACGTCAGCTTGAAAAGGCAATTTTGGTACGTTTACGTATTGGCGCTGAAGAGGCGCAAATTTTGGATCTCGGCCCAGCCGAGAAACTAATGATTCGCAATCTCACCGAGCTTGGTCGCGTAGCACGTACTACCGCGCTGGGCGAGCAGATTTATGGCCGCAAAACTACCGCTTCTGAAAATGCTAAACTGTTCTTCTTGGCTTCGATTTCGAGCAACCTGACCGCCATCGACGAAAACGATCTTTATTACCCAGCTATCGGCATTGGCGAATACGGTGATTCGTTTGCAATCCGCGAAAAAGTTGATGAAGTAGTAGATGCCATCAAGAAGAACGGCGCTCCGATGACAATTGATCAGCTCGACGCCGTCCTTGATTACGAGCATCCGTCTTATATTAAGGCTATCGCCTCTATTTCTAAGCAGCTCGCTTCACTTAATGGCCTCTGGGGCCTCACTAAGTGGCCAACTGTGAATCCACGCAATATTCGCGATAAGATTTTCGTGGTACTGGAAGCCAAGAAAGAACCAATGCATTTCTCCGAAATCGCTGATGCTATCTCTAAGTCCGATTTCCGCCGTAAGAACGTCACCGTTCAGGCAATCCATAACGAGTTAATTAAGGATCCACGGTTTGTCCTGATTGGCCGCGGCATCTATGCGCTCAATACTTGGGGCTATGCCCGTGGCACTGTCGCTGATATTATTACCGACATTCTCACTAAGGCTGGCGAACCACTCACGCGCGAAGAAATCGTCAAACGCGTACTCCACGCCCGCAAGGTCAAAGAAACCACTGTCTTGCTTAACCTGCAAAACAAAGACCTCTTCAAGAAGGTTGAGCGCGATTCTTATACTTTAGCTGATAAATAATTAATTCTTCAATAAAAGAAACATCGTCATACTTTTTAAGTTTTTAAAGTATGCTATAATAAAACTATCATGTTTGCGCAAATTATTCAGTTTATTTTACAACCTTACGTTTGGATTCCCATTGTTGCAATTTTGGGTATCTTGTCTTACTTAAACTATCGCAAACTCAATCGCTTAAAGGTGCTCAATGTCGACTCGGTGCTTTTGATGCTGGAAATTCCACGCACCAATGATAAAAAAGAGTTGGCCGCTGAGCAACTTTTTGCCAGTTTGCATGGCATTTTGCGTGATAGTGCCGAGCTAAAGCACTCCAATGGCGTGCAGGAGCATCTAGGCTTTGAAATTGTTTCTACCAGCGGGCAAATCCGGTTTTACGTCTGGGTGCCAAAGATTTTGCAGAGTTTCGTGGAAGGGCAGATCTACGCCCAATACCCCAGCGTACAGATTTATAAGATGAACGAAGATTACGTCGATGGTCGCGACAAATACCCTACCACCTATTCCGCCGAGCTTACACTTACTGAGAATGAAGCTTTGCCAATTAAGACTTTTGATAACTTCGAGGTCGATCCGCTGGCCGGTATTACCGGTACACTCGCCAAGCTTAATCCGGACGCCTCCGAGGAGTTGTGGGTACAGATCCTGACGCGTCCAATTCCAGATACTTGGCACAAGACTACCGATAAATGGGTTCGTCGTATCAAGGCCGGACACAAGGGGAATAGCACCATCGACTGGGTCTGGTTAGTACAGGCTTTAGGCGCTTTCTTCCGCCCACCCGAGGGTGGCACTGGTGGCACTACCGCTGAGCTCTCCGAGCGCGACAAAACTCGCATCGCCAAAGCCGAGGAAAAAGCCACTAAGCTCGGCTATGAGGTGAAAATCCGTCTTGCTTACCTTGGTCAAGACCAGATTAACGCTAAACTTAATATGCAGGCTTTGGTGGGTACTTTTAAGCAGTACAATTCTACTAACCTCAATGGTTTTAAGCTCACACGAGGTAGTTTTAAGCCTGAAGAGCTTGATAAGTATAAAATGCGCCAGTTTGCCGATCATGGTTTCGTGCTAAACATTTCCGAATTGGCCTCAGTTTACCATTTGCCACACACCTCCGTCGAAACGCCAAATATCGTCTGGGCTACTTCCAAGACTGCTGAGCCGCCCGCCACTTTACCGCTCATTACAGGGCAGGCCGCTCACGACGAAAACATTTCTGCTTTTGGGCTTACCAACTTCCGCGGCATCAACCATCAGTTTGGTATGTTGCGCCGCGACCGTTCACGCCACGTTTATATTATTGGTCAGACCGGTGCTGGTAAATCCGGTATGCTAGAGCTGTTTGCGCTCTCCGATGTCTTTTACAATCAAGGTTATTGTATTATTGATCCGCACGGCGATTTTGCGATTAATAATCTCCGCTTTGTGCCTGAAAGCCGCATTAAGGATGTTATCTACTTCAACCCAGCCGATACCGCCTATCCAATTGCTTTCAACCCGCTTGAAGTCAGCGATCCTAGCCGCAAGCCTAACGTCTGTTCCGAAGTTATCGGCGTATTAAAACGGATGTTCGGCGACTCTTGGGGTCCGCGCTTGGAGCATATTTTGCGTCATACCATTCTCGCCTTGCTCGATCGTCCCGAAGCCACCTTGCTCGACATCTCCCGCCTATTGACTGATAAAGATTTCCGCAAAGAAACTCTCGATTATTGTACTGATGTCACGGTATTGCAATTCTGGAAACATGAATTCGGTCAGTGGAACGAAAAGCAGGTCAACGAATCAATTGCGCCAGTGTTAAACAAGGTTGGTGCCTTTACTGCTAACCCTATCATCCGCAACATTATTGGTCAGCCTAAATCCAGCTTTGATGTCCGCAAAATCATGGACGAGGGTAAAATCTTAGTCGTTAACCTCTCTAAAGGCTTGATTGGCGAAGACAATGCCGGCATCCTCGGCGCCTTCCTGGTCACAAAAGTCCAGCTTGCTGCCATGAGCCGCTCTGATATTCCTGATGTAGCCGATCGCCGCCCGTTCTATCTCTATGTCGATGAGTTCCAGAACTTTGCTACCGATTCGTTCGCGGTAATTCTCTCCGAAGCTCGTAAGTATGGTCTCAACCTTACCGTCGCCAACCAGTATACTTCTCAGATGACTGATTCAGTGCGCGACGCCGTCTTTGGTAACGTTGGTACTACAATTAGCTTCCGTGTTTCTGCCGACGACGCTCCGGTGCTCGCCAAACAGTTCGAGCCAACTTTTGAGGCCAGCGACCTCTTACAACTCAACAACCGCCACTTCGTAATTTCGATGATTATTAATGGCGAAAAAGTCCCCGCTTTCTCGGCTACCACTCTTTCACTGCCGACCACGCCTCAAGATAACTTCGATAAAATCGTCGAAAGCTCCCGCCGTGGTTACGCTCGCAGCCGCGCCGAAGTCGAAGCCGAAATTCGTGAAAATATCGAACAATCCGAAAAATACAAAAAAGAGCTTTCTGATAGTGGCCGTATGATCAACGAGCAAATTAGCAATAGCTACACCTCGCGCAACTACGGCAGGGAATTAGACAATAACAGAGGTAGCTACGGTGATGGCCGCAACGGTCGTGATGACGGTGGCGTCAGCATGGCTGGTAACGCTAAATACCGAGCAAATCCCGAACAAAGCGGCAATTCTCGGTCGCAGGGAAGTAAAAAACCGGCCTTCCAGTACGTTCCAACCCCTCAGGATGACTTCCGTAAGATGAAGTTATCACCCAATAGCGCCGAAGGGAAGAACCGTTTAGGATTAAAAGACCTCGGCAATCTCGTGAAAGAACGTGAGAGTCAAGCCGCCAACAGTAACCCTGAGAGCAACATCTCTACTAAAACGTCTGACGATGCCTTTACTAAAACATCCAGCGATACTGGTCACAAACCGTCATCTATGCGCCCGCCGCGTAAAGACGCGCCGACCGATGGGGCAGAAATGACTGTATCGATACGCAATGCCGGCGAAAAATCGCACGCTGATAAAACCCAGCAATCTGACAATACGAACACCAACAAAAGGTCGCTGACCGATACTGATAACGCTAAAAAACGTGATTCTAAAGCCCCTACAGCCACTTCTAGTCCAAAACCGCAGTTAGACCAAGCTTTGAGCCAAAAAGCCCGTAGCGACGCTAAAAATAGCCCTAAAACCGAAAAACGTGAGCAGAATCAAGCCCAAACCTCCGCAAAACTTAATCATACAGCACAAGTCACCCCTGTTGCCACCGCAAAACCTGCTTCCGCTAGCTCTGCTAACCCTCAAATTGCCCCTCAGATGTTAAAAAGCTACCAAATTGTCGAGCGCGAAGCCGCGCGCCGCGCTAGCGCTAGATTTAATCAGAGCAAAAACGCCAATCCTCGCACCAAAACTGCCGGCAAAGCCGCTCTCCGCGCCGCAGGGAAGAAGAAAAATCACCTTTGACCCCTTGGCCGATTTCGTACTGCTGATCTGTGGCGTCCTCTATACTTCGCGCTATCTACTCCACTTTACTGCTCTAGCAACCTTTTTCCTCGTGCTCACTGTTGCCGGCATCGGCCTAGCCCTCAGCTCGCTACCTTTTACCATCCGGCCACGCTCCGCGCTAGTTTACACCATCTGCATGACTACCCTCACTCATCTCGCCTGCGGCTTGATGATTATGGCTCCATGTGTCGCTTGGTATGTCTGTTACCCTGAAACTTGGCCGATCTGGACAATCATGACCACCTTAATGCCGTTCTATGTAGCGTTCTTTATTCTGGGAGACACTAGTCGCCTGATTCGTCGTCCACCTGCCGATTTTCTGAATGGCTAAAATTTAATCTGTTGCACCTCTGTAGCCAAGTCTTTGCCTAGCCTTTCCCTAGACGCGCCTTCGAATTTTAGCCAGTGCCGCACGCGCACTGGCTTTTGGTTTAACTTAAGCACACAGGCAAAAAGCCGAATATTTATAGCCACCATACTAGCATCCATGCACAATACAATAACATAGCCGCAAACAAAACCAAACTCACCCAAAAATCTGGCCAGCCGCCGGAGGGAAGAGCAAAATTAACATCTTCAATACGCATAAACACTCGTCTTTTCATCATATCCTTAATGTCGCACAATATAGAGTGTGATACATTAAGGAATCAAGCAAGTGCTTATACGTAGTTAATACTAGTTTAGCATAGCGGATTGGATTGCGTCAAGGTCTTTTTTGTAAATTGTGTAAAATTCGGCGTCTTGAGTAGGGAAGAAATCAGCTTTAACAGAGCGAAGGAAGGGAATCACGTTTTTGTTGTAATTATGACATGGACGCACTAAACCTTGACTACAAAAATAGCGTTTAGCTCCGGGGAGTAAAAGCATATCTTTAGTAATGTATTTCCGAATATAACGTGATACAGCTTCCTGATTATCAATCTTAACCGCAGTAGAAAAACCAAAATGCCAATGGGGAATGTTATAAATTATACGACCGCCCTGCTGATGACCGGAATCTTTAAGACGACCTTCGTAATACTTGAGTAAAGCATGAAAATGAATCGCACCAGACTTATGACGCTCTGGAACTATCAAATATTGCAAATTGCGTGAATGTCTAGCTTTAGCATTATGACACCAATTGTTCATGTACATTTTGCAAAATGCTATCGACTTCGAGTTATAACGTTTTGGGTCAAACGTAAACGTACAAAATAAGTCAAACTTATTACAAATACATAAATCTTCTAAAGTGGTACGAGTACGAGAAATACTAGAATCTGCACACTGTGGATTTTTAGAACGCTTACGACGCTTGCCAGCAGAGCAACCATGAATAAGCGGTTCACGATAGATAACAATTTTAATCATGTCAGGATACTCCTTGATTGAGTTAAAAATATAATTAGCATCGTGCGGCACAGTACCTACCTCCGTTAATTTTAAAAAGTGATACACAATGTGTCTATATAATCAAGTATATAGACACATTGGCGCTGGGGGACTGCGGGCTTCGCCCGCAATCAGCGCAAACCCCTGTAAAAGAGCAAACATGAGCTACTCAGTAATCATGAGGTGAGTGTCGAAGTTGAGTTTACCTAAGCCATGGGTCATAATAAACCGAGGATCACCAGACCAACGACCGAGGTCATCACACAAAATATCATCGCCATCAATAAAATCATTGACTATCTTGCGATTAATCTTAGAGCGGCGACAATGAACCATATAAAGACACTGCTCACGAACAGACTTATTAATACGGCCATAAACTTGCGCAGTCGACAAAACATAAACTTGCTTCTTCGCAATCTGCGAAAGAGTTTGCGTAAGGTCATCAATAATCTTGAGTGTGTCACGATCACGAGTATCTTTAGGGAAGTATCCATGAATCTCGTCCACCATGAAGATGTGAATAATTTCCGGGTCATATTCTATAGCCTTTATTGTGTCATTTAACGTTAATTTAGTAATTTTAGTACCAATACCCATGTTTGAGTAAAAACGCACCTCATAGCCCTTTTTAGACCACTTAGAACGCAAATATTCTGCGTACCATAGCATTGATACGGTTTTGCCAGAACGTTGCTTGCCACAAAAAATATAATGACCAATAGCGGCAGTCTTCTGGACAGGCTTACCGCCATGTGGACGAGTTTTGAGAAAACGACCAAGAAGACCACTTTCTCGTTTCTTATTGACCGCAATAGGGTCAAGATTAACTACTGATTGTGTTTTTGACATTCTACTAACTCCTCTAAGGAGTTAGCTATGCGCTCTAAAGCCTCACAAGTCCGGCGTAAAGAAATACAATCTTCTTGTTGAATAGTTGACATAAAAAACTCCTTATATTAATTAAAATTAATATAACATAAAAAATAGATTACAACATAAAAATCCTTTCTAATTAAGAAGTAAGCGGATTATTTTTACTAGAATATTCATAAATCTTCTTAGCAACTAAAAATGCTAAAATGGCACTACACGCCGTACCAAGCGCAGAAAAAACCGCACCACCATCAAACGGCAAGAAACAGGAAATAACACCAAAAATCTCACCAATAACATTATGAAATACAATAGTAGTAATTAAATTAAGAAGCGTCTGAATAGCAGTCATAAAAACTAAAGCAATAGCTATCCAAAATGCAACCTTAATACCATTAACAATCAACTCACCCATTAAATATCACTCCTAAACAATGTAGTATTAGAACCACCAAGCCAACGGCTAACAAAACCAAAAATTAACATAATTGAAGCAATAGAAAGCACCGGAGTGACCACGGAACGAACCTTAGCAGGGAACCACGGACAAACCTGAGTATCCTTAGTATTAAGCCAATCGTGCAGAGTAGGAATACTTACACAACCACTAGGATTAAACATCTCGAAAAGAGGTGCAAAAGGATTCAGGATATTAAAATTGAATATACCTTGTGCTTGGTCTGCGTCATCTTTACCCTGATTCTCTCGATCAGATTCTTCAGCTTTGTCTTTATTGTACTGGTCTTCCTGTTGTTTAGTCTGGTCTTTAATAGCGTCAGTAGTCTCTTTCTGATTATTAATAATCTCGGAATTCTGGTCAATTATAGTATTATTCTGATTTTTAATATCGCCTAAAGAATTATTGAGTTCATTAAACTTACTAGTATAATCAGGATTAGAAGGGTCAGGCGGGTCAACAACACTACCCTCAGTAATATCAAGTAAATAAGCCGCAGAAGTCATATTATAAGTCAATAATTTATCATTACCAGCAGAAACACCATAATTAGCAAAATACGAACCACGACCACCATTAGTAGCATTATTACCATTAAGACGCCAGTTAAGCCTAAAACTACCAGATTGAGTAAAAGTAGCATAGTGAGCAGAAAAACGAATATTATAACGAATCGCAGCGCAGGAATTACCCATAGTTAACTGGCTAGAAGATGTAATAGAAGTACTAACAACATTCTGGGCATCATAAACACCACGATTAGTGTCTATACCAATATTAAAAGTACCCCAGTCATCAAGAAAAGTATTAACATCAGTAACACTAAAACCAGAATAATTATTAGGAGAACAAACATTAACAGAAATATCAAGAATACCGGAAAAATCTAAACGACCATTAGAAACCATTTCCGGCGTAATCTGAATTGGCGCAGAATGACTAATATTCTTAACATAATAACGGCTAAAATTACCAGTAGCAAGAGGAATAGAACCATTAACACCCTTAGAAGTCCAACCAGATTCCCAAACATAATTATCTTGAAAAGGAGCTAAATAATTAACGATACCAACCCAACTAGAATCAGCAAAACCTTCAACCTGCTTAGCACTAGCAGAACCAGACCCTAATAATAAGGGCGAGAAGAAGCAGACAAAAAGCAAGGCCAAAACACGCCAATATCGCATAAATCCAAATCTCATCAAATGGAAGCATTTAAACTCCTTCATCTAAATAATACCCTCTTAAACATTTTATAAATCATAACAAAGAATAGGGAAGCAAGAATAGTGGCTGGAATAAGAAGAACATGCTCAGCAGAAATAGCAGCAACACCGTAAAAAAGAGGATTAGAATTAGAAAAAGAATAAGAAGAAGCAGGGCCAGTTGAACCATTTTGAGAAGTAAAAGAAATAACATCTGAAGACATAAGAGAAGCTTTAGCATAAACTACATTACAATGAGTTCCAGGTTCATCACAGTAGTAAAGAACAAAAGAAAGATAATCATCACCACGACCACGAACAGAATAGCCATGTAAAGTATTAGAGCAAGCTTGAGTAGCAACACTAGAATTACACTTAGCACCAAGACCTAAATCAACAAAACCCTGAAGAGTATCAGGAAACTTATAAACATTATAAGGTTCCATTAAGACCTCCAACTATTAAACAGAGAAACAACCCAAGAAATACATAGCATTAACGCGAAGGGAAGCAAAAACCACGAAATAATGTCAATAGTCATTTGAGCTAATTCTTGCATCGTTTTCGTCTCCTTTCTAAACGTATATCTCTAGTATTTGGAACATCTAAAACTTGTACATTAATATTCATAAAATCCTATTCATAGTCCTTCCCTATTCTGTTGCAAGGCGTAGGGAAGACCCCGCACCGCTTGTTGCGCTTCGTGAGCGCACAAGCGTGCATTAGATACCACGGAACAGACCAATAGCCCAACGCACAACGTAGAACAAGAATCCTACGAGAACGGCAACGCCGATAATCGGAAGGGCGGACTGAATCACACCCTCGAATGCGCTAAGACTTAGTGCTGTCGTTAATGCTGTCCAATCCATACCGGCTGCAGCATCCGCGGCGAGAATCGCACCGCCTATAGCAATACTCCAATGTTAAAGTTAATATTTAGGACTAGGTGGCGTGACCATATGGCAACCAAAGGAATGTTTAACTACTAAGTAGTACCACCGAAACCTATTGACTTACACGCTCTAACAAAGACTCAATGATATAAAGTTGGTCAGTAGATACAAAGTTATCTACTTCATAAACTTTATTACCATCAGTAAGAACAACATGCAAAACTTTATATTGATTACCAGCTTTAGAAGTCTTAGTGACTAGGGAAACATCATTTACGATATCCATTAAACTTTTTTCTGTACTCATGGCGTTTTATCCTTTCGTTTTATTAATATTAGATATTACCATAACTACATATCCTTAATGTCGCACAATATAGATTTTACGACATTATATCTGGTAGAACCTGGCTATATAAATATCCATCCAAGTCTAGACACGGCCAGCCAGCCGACCAGTTTTTTTGGCCCATTTTTTTGCAGACTTTTACATTCCCTAGTTCCCGTCTGTTTTTTGTTTTACCAACTCACTTTAAAATCGTCGCCTACATCTACTTATTAAAAACCAAGTTTTCACCCTTCCCCTCATACCGAACAAAACCCGAACAAAACGGGAATTAGCAATTCAATTTTTACCCCCAACAAAATACTTCTACCCCACACCAGCCGCCTCTTCAGTCTTTCACCGGCAAAGAATTATTTTACTCCTACCCCATATCAACCTACTATTAAGTCCAAACTATCAGAGACAAATCACTTACTTGCCCCTTATGGTCCATTTTTGCACCTTTTCAACGATATCTTGCTATAATATTACTATGAAGACCACCCAAAACTCACCCCATAGCTACAAAAGCCCTCGTTTCTTAATCGCGCTGCTGCTTTGGGCGCTGATATTAGCTGGTCTGATCGTGGCTTTTATCTATATCTGGCAGCATCCGCTAGAAGAGACCGGGCTTTTTCAGGAACAATCCTTTAAAATCCTCTATCTTTTCCCAATCGGCTTTTGTATCCTGTTACTAGCTTGCTGGCCATTTAGTGCGATTGCTGGGATTTGGCGGGCGCATCGCCAAATCAAAACCGAAGAGCAGGCAACTACGGTGATCAGCCCATACAAATTTTACCGTAAATTGCCCAATCCTTATGGCATCGGCGTTGCTTCTCTGCTCTGTAATTCTAAGATCGAAAACGAAAAAGACATTGTCGCCGTTATTCTTGACCTCTGTGCGCAAAAATATCTTCACCTTTCCAAACATAGCGATCACTACGTCATTCGGGTGCAACCCAACCCTGGCAAAACTCCACTAGCTAATGAGGCCTACATCCTTGAGCTAATTCGGAAAAACCAAATTGCCGAAATTGACTATCAGAGGTGGTATAATCTCTGCGTGGAAGACGGCGTGGAGCTAAGTCTTTACCGGCCTCGCAAGGCTAAGCAGCTTCCCCAAGCCGGCAAAATTCAAAATCGCGTTCCCTTCTTCCTCTTTATCGCGATCGGCGCTTTTCTCGCCGGGATGATCGTTCGAATTTTCCTGCCCGACGCCGAAGTCCCTACTGGCATTCTTGCAATTATCTTATTTTTAGCCGTCATTGCTCTGAGTGTTAATTATTTGTATGTGTTATTTAGCGGACTCAAGCGGATTTCGCGCACCTCGGCACATATTAATTACAAAATTGCTCTCGAAAACCAGCTCCGCCGCACACCAAAAGGCACCGAAGAACTCCAAAAGCTCTATGCTTTTAAGAATTTTCTCGCCCAATTCAATACCTTTGTTGATAAAAATCCCGAATCCGTGGTACTTTGGAATCGTTACCTTTCTTACGCGCAGGTTTTTGGCCTGGCTAAGGAGCTAATGCAATCCGGCTACCAGCAATTAATCGACAATGCTACTTTTCAGATTGATAATATTGATAATATTTCCCTGTCCAAACTGCAACTAGCCAAACCTGAAGATCAAAGTTCCCCATCCTAACCGTTTCCTATACCGATAAGGCACATTGATATATACAGTGCAAAGTTCCCTATCCTAACCCATCGCTAGCCTAAACTGTGAAATCCCCTGTTTTTCGCCGCAAATTAGCCCCTTTTTGCTATATTACACAATATTTTCTAGTTTTAGCAAGTATAGCCTCTCTGCCATTCCCTGTTAAATTCAAAAATCGTGCAGCATTTTGGCCAATTTTGACAGAAAAAGCTTGACTTTTTACGCAATGTGTGCTATAATGGAAGGATGGGGTTAACTCCTGCTCTTTACTAGTCTAGTTGTGTATCTTTTTAGTTTCCAAGCTTAGAAATGGGATTCTCATGAAAGCTACTAAATTCCGCATCCTTGAAGTCGTCTATCTCATCATGCTCTACGAGCTGTTCTGTTACAGCTCCATCATCAGCTTTGGCATGGCGATGGCTCTGGCCTGGGAGCCGTTGCTTCATCCCAAAGATCCGCTCGACGTTTTACTGCCGGCCTATGCACTTTTAGCCGAACTGATCGGAATTATTGTTCTAATCTACCTGCTTTTTGTCATTGTGCCGGGCATGTACCGGCACGCGGTCTCGGATTACATTGACGCTCCTTACCCCGCGCAGTCCTTAGGGCACGTCCTGGGGCTAAGTCTCCTCGGAGCACTGCCATTGCTATGTATAATTTTGTGCTGCCTCTTCCCTGAGCACTCAGAGCTTTACGGAACTATCTTCGTCTATGCTACCGCCGTTTTCTGCTTAATTAGTACAGGACTTATCTTCGTCATGCTATTTATGACTTGGTTCATGAGACACCACCGTCGTGTCAGACCAACCCGCCATAATCAACTTTTTCTCCAAATAGAAGTCGAAGAAAACATCAATGACGAAAAATCCATCATCTAGACTTGGCCCCAGCTTTTATAAGCTGGGGCTTTAACTTACTCCAAAAATCTAAAATATCATCATGCTATTATACTGTAGCACTTTCTCAAAAACATTACACCCAGCCGCGGCTGAGTGTAATGCTACTACCTGCGCATTTGGTGAGATCTCGTTCGCCGCACAGGTGTATAAGGGTACCTCAAGTTACCGGAGCTTGACCTCAATGATTTCCGTTGGACCCGTGGATGGCTTATTCTCCACAATTCTATTATACACGAAAATCTACAAAACTATGAGAATTTTGCCACACAAAACTCACCATATCGGCCATTTGAGGTAGACCTCAGCACAATAATTCATGCAAGAATACCAATTCTAATCTTCCGCAAACTGCGAATTATACAGCTCTGCGTAAAAGCCGCCCTGCTTCAGCAGCTGGTCGTGCGTACCTTGCTCCACGATCTCCCCTTCTTTCATCACCAGGATCAAATCCGAATTACGAATGGTCGAAAGCCGGTGTGCAATCACGAATGAGGTGCGCCCGTGAGTAAGCTTGGCAAAAGCGTCTTGAATCAGTTGCTCGGTACGCGTATCTACATTACTAGTCGCCTCATCCAGAATCATCATCGGCGGGTTTGCCACCATCGCCCGTGCAATCGTCAACAACTGCTTCTCGCCCGCGGAAATATTATCCGAATCCTCGGAAATTTCGGTCTTATAACCCTTAGGCAGACTTTCAATGAAATGATGAATACTTGCCATCTTAGTAGCCCGCACAATATCCTCATGCGTGACATCTTTGCGACCATAGCGTAGATTCTCTTCAATCGTACCCGAGAACAGCCAAGTATCCTGCAACACCATACCGAACAGCTTACGTACATCGGCCCGTTTCATCTCGCGCGTCGGTATGCCATCAATAGCGATGTAGCCACTAGTAGGATCATAAAACCGCATCAAAAGGTTAATAATAGTGGTCTTACCGGCGCCAGTTGGCCCCACGATTGCCACTTGCATACCAGGCTTAATCTTAATTGAGAAGTCCTTGATAATCGGTTTATCCGGGTTGTAGGCAAAGTCCACGTGATGAAACTCCACCGCGCCTTTTACATCTTTGATAATCTGCGCCGGCTCGGCATCAGGAGCCTCTTCGGGTTCATCTAAGAAGTTAAATACTCGCTCGGCCGCCGCCATGGTTGACTGGATATTAGCCGCAATCTGCGAAATTCCCTGAATTGGCTGATTAAATTTATTCACATATTGAATAAATGACTGAATCTGACCAATTGCGAGCTTCCCCTTAATTACCAAATCGCCACCAAAGACACAGACGAGTGCATAGCCCACATTGGTGAAAACATGGATAATCGGATAAGCAATCGAGGCAAAAAACTGGGCCTGCCAACTCGATTCGTAGAGTCGCTTATTAGTACGATTAAACTTCGCTTCGGCCATTTCTTCGTGCGAGTTCGCCTTGATAATCAGCTGGCCACCATAATCTTCTTCAATAATATTATTGATTTCACCGAGTGTTGTACGTTGCAGGCGGAAACAAGCTTGCGCTTTCTTAGCGACTTTACCAATGAAGAATCCAGACAGTGGAATCGTCGCGATTGCAATCAGCGATAGCGGCAACGAAATCGTCAACATCATAATCAACGTCCCCACCAAAGTTACCACATCAGTAATAATCTCCGATAATACTCTAGCCAATGAGCTTGACACAGTGTCAACATCATTGCTCATACGGCTGAGCGTGTCACCAAACTGATGTCGATCAAAATAGGATACCGGCAGTTTGGAAATTTTATCGAGAATTTGGCTACGCAAACGTTGCCCATAACGCTCTGCCACCACGCTCAAAATCGCATTCTGGACATAGTTCAAAACCGAGGATACCAAATAAATTACTGCTAACCAAATTAGCAGACTACTAATTACACCCCAGTCAATTGTGCCAACCGTAGTCAGAGTTTCTACAGCACTGGTGGTCACTTCGCCCAGCAGCATTGGCCCGAAGAGCGATAAAATCGTCGAACCAATCATGAAAATCACGGCAAAAATCAGTGGCACTCGCCAGACTTTGAGATTCTGAGCAAAGCGTTTCAAAGTTTCACCAAAGTTCTTGGGCTTCCCGTCTACCATTGGCCTAGGCATGCTTTACTCCTTTCTGGTTCTTAATCTTGTCGTCTCTTGTTTTAGACTGATCCGCGTTGGCGGTTTTCGTTTTGTCTGTCTTGCTACGCTGCATTTCCGCCTCAAATTCCTGCTCTGACAATTGCGACTTAGCAATCTCACGATACACCACGCAATCCCGCAATAGCTCAGCATGCGTTCCCTTCCCCACTAATTTGCCCTTATCAAGCACGATGATTTGTTCAGCATCCTTAATCGTACTAATTCGCTGCGCCACAATTAACGTGACAGCCTCGCGCGTCACCGGCTTCAAAGCTTCGCGCAGCTTAGCATCAGTCTTCATGTCCAGCGCCGAGAAAGAATCGTCAAAGATATAAATATCCGGATCTTTTGCCACAGCCCGCGCAATCGAAAGGCGCTGTTTTTGGCCGCCAGAAACATTGGTGCCGCCTTGAGCAATATGTGCATCATACTTACCGTCTAACTTTTCGATAAATTCTTCGGCTTGCGCAATCCGAGCCGCTTCGTGCATTTTTTCTTTGCTGAGTTCCGGCGCGCCAAACATAATGTTGCTTTTAACGGTTCCAGCAAAGAGCACCCCTCTTTGCGGCACATAGCCAATCCGCCGCATCAAATCTTTTTGCGCATAATCCTGAATGTCAATCCCGTTAATCTTAATCTTCCCTGCCGTCGGCTCATAAAAACGCGGCACTAAATTAATCAACGTGGATTTACCTGAACCAGTCGAACCAATAAAAGCTGTAGTAGCCCCCGCTTCAGCCGTGAAAGAAATATCAGATAGCACCTTTTCCTCGGCATTGGCATAGGCAAAACTGACATGTTCAAATTCTACTGACGGCGTCAGGCTGGGCTTGCCCAAGGTTTCTGGTTTCCAAGTAATCTTTGGCTTACGCGCCAAGACTTCGTTCACGCGCTGCGCCGACACGTTCGCACGCGGTAAAATTACAAACAACATCGTCAAGAACAGGAACGACATAATCACCTGCACCGCATATTGCATAAAGGCCATCATGTTACCTAGATAATCAATATTAGTCGCCATCAGCGATACACCCGCCCAGATACACAGGATCGTAGCACCATTAAACACAATATTAATCAGCGGATCCTGTACCGACATAATCAAATCAATCGTAATCGCTAGTTTAGTAGCGTCGTCATTAGTACGTTCAAAGCGGCGTTTCTCGACCGCTTCGTTATTGAAGGCGCGAATCACCCGCAGGCCGGTCAGATTCTCCCGTGTAAGCAAGGTAATCCGATCGTTTAACTTCTGGATAATCTTAAACTTCGGCATCACAATTGACATAATCGTGATTACCAACACCAGTAGCACGCCCACCGCCAATGCGATAATCCACGTCATGTCTGGCGCCGTCGCAATAGCCTGCCCAATCGCCATCACTGCCGTCATTGGCGCCCGAATCAGCATCGTCAAGCACATTACTACCGCCTGCTGCACTTGTGAAATATCATTCGTAGTACGCACAATTAGTGAAGCGGTCGAAAAGTCGTTAATATCGGCAATCGAGAAACTCAGAATATGTTTAAACAGATCTTCTCGCACATCACGCGCAAACGCCATGCCGATCCGTGCCGACAAAAAATTTGCTAGTAGTGCCATTAGTGAAGCGACTATCGCGAAACCGACCATTTTGAGACCGGCGGCGAAAATATAACCAGTATCACCCATCATGATACCGTCATTTACTACATTTGCCATAATTGCCGGCAATTGCAACACTAGCCACACCTGCGTTCCGATGGTTGCGAGCAGAATAATTACCTGCCACCAATATGGCTTAAGATACCGAAACATTTTTAGCATTACATTATTGTAGCGAAGTTTTACTCTTATGTCAATACGGCGAGAAGTAGTTTTAAGGCTGATTTTAGGATTTTTGATCATTTTGGGGATTTACTTCCATATTATAGTCTAATGTCCCTAAAATCGTCAAAAACTATTGACTTTTATATCAAAGTGTGCTATAATGGAAGGATAGACTAGTTGTCTCAAAATCTCGTACCTTATCAAGGAGGTTATTTTTATGTCAGACCATCATGTTTTCCTGCCCCGCAAGCGTGACCGTCACGCCGCTCTGACCCTGGCGATCTTAAGCCTCATCAGCTGTGGCGCGCTCTGCATATCCAATATCATGGCCGTTAAAGTTTGGCAAGCCGGACCGTTCATTCTCGATGGCGGCCTGTTGGTTTTCCCGATTCTGTACGTGATCGATGACGTCATTTCAGAACTGTTTTACCAGAAAACCGCCAACCTAGTCAAGTTTTGCTGCTGCTTAGCTGATATCATCCTGATGCTTTTACTAGGGTGCACCGGCTTGTTACCCCCTGCCGTCGGTATCGCTAGTATCGACCCCAGCGCCATACTTGGTAGCTTGTCTATGCGCATCACCATTGCCAGTGCTACGGCGGCTTTCCTCAGCGGCTGCGTCAACAACGCTATTCATGAGCGCATGCACCATCATGCTCCTGATGAATATACTGGCCTGGGCAGCCGCGCCTGGTGGTCAAGCGTGGTGGCTCACTTTCCGGATTCCGCAATTTTTACCTTTATGGCATTCAGCGGCATCAACGCCAGCTTTGATGGCCTCTGCCAGCAAGCCGTCACGTCCTACGCCGCCAGCATTATTGCCGAAACCGCTTTCTTGCCTATCACAATTTTGACTGGTAAGTTATTGAAACAGCATCTGTTGGCGATCCCTGAGGAGTCTCTGGCCTAAGTTGCCTCAGTGCCCGCAAATTCCTTATCTAGCAATTTCGCGGACAGCCTCCTGATTCCCTGCCCCTCACGTGAGGGGCATTTTTTATTACACAATTCAGTGGCTGCTATGCCTTTTCTCAAAGTCAGCTCTTGAAACTCTCCCGCTTCAACAGTGCTTTTTTGAGCAATATATGTTATAATATGATCATGGAATTCGTCATTGAGAAAACGTTGCCAAACGGTCTTGGTCGCGCTGGCACCATCAAAACTGCCCACGGCGAGATTAAGACTCCCGCATTTATGGCGGTGGGTACTCATGGTTATGTGCGTTTTCTCTCTGCGGAAGATCTACATCAAATTAATGCTCAGGCCATGCTCTCGAATGGTTATCACTTACGCCGGCAAGCACCTGAAATTGCCACTGCTGGTGGGCTAGCCAATTGGGAGCCACCCCGTCAAGATGGTATGGATACCGCACCCTGGCTCGGCCCTACCCTTACCGATTCTGGCGGGTTTCAGGTAATGTCACTCGGTTCTGGTCTAGGCAAGGTGGTTTCGATGGAAAAAGAGCGCCATGTCACCAACACTGCACACCAGGAACGCCTTGCTCATGTCGCTGAAAAAGGCGTAAGCTTTACCGATCCTTTTGATGGTGCGCCAGATTTTATCGGACCCGAAGAGTCCATGCAAATCCAGTGTCAAATCGGGGCTGATATTCACATGGCTTTTGATGAGCTCACTTCCCTGGCCGATACCTACGAATACAATATTGAAGCAATGGAGCGCACCGAGCGCTGGGCTAAGCGTAGCCTCACCGAGCATCTCAAGCACCGCGATGAGCTCGGCTACCGCCAAAATCTCTACGGAGTTTTGCAAGGTGGGCGCTGGGAAGATTTACGCCGTCAGACCGCGCGTCATCTCGCCGAGATGCAAGTTAACGGCGTAGGTTTTGATGGTTTTGGCCTAGGTGGGGCCTTTCTCAAAGAAGATCTAGGCGAAATCCTCCGCTGGTGCAACGAAGAGTTGCCGCCCGAGAAGCCACGTCACCTGCTGGGGCTTTCTCACCCTGACGACATTCTAATTGGCGCCGCCATGGGCGCGGATACCTTTGACTGCGTGGCGCCAATGCGCGAGGCCCGCCATGGCAAAATCTACACCCGCGATGGCAATCTCAATCTGCGTCAATTTCGTGATTCCGGTGCCGCGCTTGATGCTGGTTGCGACTGCCCTACCTGCCGTGCCGGTTGGACGTTGGGTAGTCTGCGGGCAATGTGGCGTTCTGGCGATCCCGAACAAAAACGCAAGTTCTATCGCCTCGCTTCCGCTCATAATTTACGCTTCATCATTCGCCTTACCGAGGAAGTTCGTGGCGCCATACTAGCTGACGATTTTGAAGTCTACCGCCGCGACTTTCTCAAGCGTTATTACCATGAGGAAAAATAAGGTGTCGTTTGAAGTTTTATTTCGCAAATACCCTAACCTCGCACTTCTTGCTTTCATCAACCTTAAAGTATGCTATAATTTAACTATATGGAGGACTTATGAACGGCAAAAAAACTATTGAAGTCGATACGCGCACTTTCGTCCGCTTCTGGCTCGTGATTCTCGGGCTGGGGTTGGTCGGCCTATTCTTATGGAAAGCCTTAGTCGGGCTAATTATTGTCGGCATTGCAATCTTTCTTGCCATTGCCATTCAGCCGTTGGCCGCCCGCATTAATCGTCTCACCAAGCGCGACAATTCCTCCGTTTCCTCTGCTCTTGCCTATGGCCTCATTATTGTAATTCTCGGGCTAATTATTTCGGTAGTCGCCCCCGTCGTAGTGGACGAATCCGTGCAATTTGTCCGCCAACTTCCCACCACCTTCGAGAATACCATCGGGGGCTGGGACGGCATCAACAGTTTCGGTCAAACCATCGGCATTGACAACCTCCAGCAAGAAATTCTCACTGGCGTCCGCAACTTCTCCAATAATTTCGTGAGCGATTTTGGTAATTTTGTGCTCGCCGGCGTAGGCACAATTTCTCAAGTTGCCACCGCCGTCGTCCTTACTCTCGTACTTACACTGCTGTTTGCGCTTGAAGGTCCTGGTCTAGTCAAACAGTTCTGGGCCATGCTAGAAGGCAAGCATCAAAATAAGGCCATCCGCGCCTGGCAACGCCTAGCTAGCCGGATCGCGGAAGTTATCAGTACCTATGTTTCTAAGCAAGTCTTAGTCGCCGTGCTAGATGGCTGTGTAGTAACTGTAGCCGTGTTACTATTATCAATTACTTGCGGTTTTTCTAGTAATCTCGCTTTACCCATGGGCTTGCTAGCACTAGTCTTCTACCTCATTCCAATGTTTGGGCCGATTATTAGCGCCACCTTAATCACACTGCTACTCTTCTTTAGTTCCCCGATCGCCGCAATCATCTTCTTGATTTTCTATATTATTTACGAACAGATTGAGAACAATTTCATTGCGCCGAAAATCCAGGGCGACGCCCTCAATCTCCCTACTGCCCTTATCCTCACGGCAATTATCATTGGTATGTATATGTTTGGCTTGATTGGCGCCATTGTGGCGATTCCAATTGCCGGCTGTATCAAGGTGATTTTTGAAGAATTACCTAACCTGCGCGAAGCTGGAGTGTAGTGCGGAATCTGTTGTTCCCTTGGTCATCTGTTCTCTTCGCTACTTGTTCCCTTGGTTATCTACCCCCTCGGCTATCTGTTCCATTGCCCACCTTGACAAAATAATCTATGTGTGCTACAATAGAGGTAGTGGCTTGCAAAAGCCTCCGGATTTTGGTGGAATTTTAGCGTAATCCGGCGAGATTTTTCCGATTTTTCGCGAAATCTGTGGTATAATAGATATCAGACAGTTTAAAATATTGGGTCGTCGCCAAGTGGTAAGGCACTGGGTTTTGGTCCCAGCATTCGCAGGTTCGAACCCTGCCGACCCAGCCAAGTTAAATAATCAAACACCCGCGAGGGCTGTTTTTTATTTACATTAGGGCTGATTTTCCCAAACCTTGCACCTAGTTCAAGGTTTGACCAATCTCCACCCCTGTTAGTGAAACCGTAAACCTTACACTTAGTGTAAGGTTTACATCACACTGAAGTTGCCCTCAGAACACTACTTATAGTACGCCCTACCTTCTATCCGCACATCCGCATAGGCTGGATGCAAATCGTGCTCGGATAGATAGCGCAAGACGCGATCAATATCCTCAGCCGTCACCGCCGTATCGCGGTCAGTATTGACCTTAAAATAAGTCTCCGTTCCCTCTACATCAATATATAGCTCACGGCTAGCGCCAGTCGGCAACGTCACTTGCGTGGTTGTATAGCCCAGGTCCGCTAGATCCTGCTCCAGCTGCGCCATGTAATTATTCACCCGCGCCGAAATCTGGCCACGATTATCTTCATCTATGATCCGTGCCTTGATAGTATATTCCGGCTCAGTGTTTTTATTATCAGCGCCATATTGCTCAACCGCATTCTTACCAGTAGTATAAGCCAACAAGCCTAAAATCGCCAGTACTAACGCCGCCATCAGCACCGAGCGCGTACGTTTGCGATGCAAACGTTTACGCTCTTGTAAACGCTCCGATTCCGATTCAGCCAGTTCTCGCTCGGCCGCAATGGTCTGACCACGCTTGAGCCGTTGCATTTTCTTGCTACGCCGACTCATTCTCGCTCCTTAAAACGCTTCGCAGTTTTAGATTGACGCTCTAGTTTCTTGATCGTACGGCTATTATGTTTAGTGGCGGCCTTTTTTGCCCTAGCAACTTTTTTCGCAGTCTTTTGCTCAATTTTGGCAGTTTTCTTAGCTTCCTGATGTTCGGTTCTCGTGGCCTGCTTTGTAGCTTTACGCTCTAACTTAACAGCCTTCTTAGTTTCCCTGCGCTCAATTTTGGTAGCCTTACGAGTCTGCTTCTGCTCAGCCCGAATTTCTTCTTGGTGTTCACTCACGTCAATTAAAATCTGCGCCAATCGCGCTGCCGCATCCGGCTTGGCCTCGGCATGCAATTTATCCGCCAACTCCTGACGCTCTCTCGGTGCGCGCACTAGATGACGCACCGCGTCCAACAATTCTTGCGGATTCTTGCGCATCTTAGCGTCCGGAATCATTACCACCGCGCCCATTTCTACCAATTTCTCGGCATTTTTCAGCTGGTGTGAACCCGGCAACTTCTCAAACGGAATTAAAATTACCGCCTTGCTCAGCGCTGATAACTCTGCTACCGTAGTGGCACCCGCACGGCTCACTACCACATCAGCAGCGCCCATCAGCTCATGCATTGCCGAATTAAATTCCCACATTCGGAAGTTCGATTGCAGCTTAGCTTTGTCCCACTCCTCATATTGTTTCAAATCAACGATTTCTTCATAGTATTTGCGACCTGCCACCAAGCCCACACTGGTAAATTTCAACATTTCTGGCAAAATTTCGTGCACCGCTTCGTTGATGTTCTGCGAACCTTGGCTACCGCCGGTAATTACCACCAGTGGGCGTTCAGGGTCAAAACCAAAATCTTTCTTCAAAGTTTTCTGTTGTGCTTCAGTCACTTCCTTGAATTCTGGCGCTACCGGCACACCCACGTGCACCACATGCGCATTATCACTCTTCAGCCCTTCCCAGCCGCTCGCCACCACTGTGGCATGTTCCATCAAAATCCGGTTTGCCAAACCTGGCACCATGTCCGACTCATGTACTACATACGGAATTTTGAGCCTGCGCGCAATAATCCCTACCGGCAAGCCCACAAAACCACCCTTCAGGAAAATCACATCCGGGCGTTTGCTCGGCAGCAAAAGCCGGAAGAAACTCTGGATAATCCCACCAATAAAGCCGAAAAAACCGACAATATTGCCAAAAATCAGATCTTTAATTACAATCTGCCAATTTCGGAACCAATCTTGCCAAGTCCAATTGGCATAGCGATGGAACTTTCCCGCCCAAATCTTACGCACCCGGATATACGGCACGCGCCGATTGCTGTTTTGAGCGCGCGAACCCCAACGTACTCCAATTTCTGTTGTAATTTTTACAACATTTTTATAATACTTGCGGTCGGTCCAAAACTCAACTTTGGTGCGAGGCGTTTTTTCTAAAAGTTCACGCACTACCGCCACTGCTGGCGTGATATGACCACCCGAACCGCCACCAACTACTAATACTTTCATTCAATTCTCCTTCTCAATCCTTCAACGCTGCGTGGGGCTGTTGCTTGCGCTGGCGCACTTGACTGCTCTTTGCGCGGCACGCGACTAGTGTAGCACGAAAGTTGCATAGCGATGCCCAACGCCGCCGCCGTAAAGAGCATACTAGTGCCACCATAACTCAAAAGTGGCAATGTAATCCCAGTCAGCGGAATCAAACCCGTCATCGAGGCAATATTTACCACTACGTGCGTCATTGTCCAGGCAAAAATCCCTACTACCACTAGCGACTCTTCATCATTCTCTAAGTAATTAGAAGTTCTGAGCAAGCGCACTAATAAAATCGTGAAACAGCCCACAATCGCTACTAGCCCCACAAAGCCCAGCGTTTCCCCCATAATCGCAAACACCGAATCATTAATCGACTCCGGTAAATACCCCGTCGCCTGCACGCTATTACCAATGCCGACGCCAAATAACCCACCAGTGCCAATTGCTATCATCGCGTTCTCGATGTGATAAGCATCGCTTGATTCTTCGCTACTAAAAGTCAGTAGCCGCTCCACTCGGTGCGGCGAACTTATAATTGCTGCCCCACACCCCACCAGCGCTACTGTAATTACAATCATAAAATAACGCAGCCGAATCCCGCTCATGAATAACATCACCAGAATAATTGCCGCAATCACAATACCAGTACCAAGATCCTTTTGCGCTACCACCACAAAGCCCAGTGACAAAATACTCACCACGCTAAACGGAATCCAAAAATCCGCCGTTTCTAACTTCCCTTCTTTTTTACGCTCCGCGATTAGTTGTGCCAAATATAATACCAGACCGAGCTTAAGAATTTCTGCCGGCTGTAAACTTAGTACCGAGCCAAAGTTAAACCAGCGGCAAGCACCTAACTCGCATCGCGCCAGCGGACTATGAATCAGTGCCAGCACCGCCAAGACCGCACAAAGTGCCAACCCCCCAAACATGATGATTTTGGCAAACTTGCGCATCACCGAATATGGTAGTTTAAAAGCGATCACAATCACCACTAGCGACAAAATCACATTCCGAATCTGCTGCATGAAAAAAGCGTTTTCTTCCAAATTACTACCATACACGGCGTTCATCACATTCACCCGCATTGGCCCAATCGCATAAATCACAATCAAGCCGATACATAATAAAGCGATTGTGAGTGCACCAATCACACGGTCACTTTTATGTTTCCGCATCGTTTGTCACTCCTGATATTTCTCCCGCAAATCTTACCGTTTCGGCTAGACTATCTGCCGCCGCCAAGTCCAGCGCATATCCTGCAGTTTCCTCACCACGTACGGTTTTCTCAAGCTGCTTCATGCGTGCATCGCTAATAATCCCACCTTGGATTGCCAAAAACACGCCAATCAAAGCAAACACACCGGCAATCACCCAGAATCGCATCACGATCTTAGCCTCACCCCAACCTTTTGCTTCTAGGTGGTGATGAATCGGTGCCGAAATTAACAGTTTCTTATGAAAAACTTTTTTCCAGAAAATCTGAATCAAACTTGAACCGGCCTCTACGACAAAGATAATACCAATAATCGGCAACAAGAAGAAAGCATTAGTCATCATTGCCACTACGCCGAGGCCAGCACCCAGCGCAAACGAGCCAGTGTCGCCCATCATAAACCGGGCCGGCGGCACATTAAACCAAATATACGACAGCAACCAGCCTGCCACTGTTAAGCAAAATCCAGTGAGCATCCATTGCCCTTGGAAAAGCGCAATAATACCATAAGCGCCATACGCAATCATTGCGAGACCACCGGCCAAGCCATCTAGACCATCCGAAATATTAACCGCATTCGAAGTCGCTACCACTGCAAAGGTGAAGATTAAAATCATACCCACCGATCCCACTTGCATTGCGCCCATGAACGGAATCTCAATCGTCGTCCAGCCTAGCTTCACTGCAAACCACCAGCCTAGGAACAGCCCAATCGCCGTAATCATCGCAAATTTCACCGGTGCGCGCAAGCCCGCCGCGCCCTTACCGCTACCAAAAATATTAATAATGTCGTCAATAAAACCCACGATACTACCGCCGATAAAGCCGGCCAGTGGCAACCAAGTTTGTTCACGATTCAGGTTACAAATACATGTAACTAAGAATACTGTAATCACACCAATAATTCCCGCCATGGTTGGAAAATGGCGTTGGAATTTCTTGGCGTGGAGCTTCGTCATTACTGGTAAACTTTCACCCGTGAGAGTTTCTTTCTTTTGTTGTTTCCAGAACTTATACTTATAGGCAAAATAAGTATAAACCGGCGTCAAAAAAGTTGCCAAAAAGAAGGCCGACAAAGCAAGCAACAAACCATAAAAAGTTTCGTTATTCAGAGTATCTACCATAACTCACTATATATTATAGCACAAAATTGCCGCAAAACGCCGTGCTATGCTTTTTTCTAATCGCAAACGCAAAAAACTCGCGCAAATTCTCAACACAAAATCTTATTGCTTTGGCTGTACACGCAAATAATTTTGCACGTAGTTTTTTAAATCATTAAAAACCGGCAAAGCATGTTCTTGTCCGCCTGCGAGTTTACCTTCTTCCCAAACTCGCACCATAATTAAATATTGCGGTAATTCCCCCTCCGTACCGCCCACGCCAATATAAGTCGCCTGGGTTTCGTCCATCGAATAAGCACCATTTTTAATCACCTGTGCGGTACCAGTTTTGCCACCTACATAGAATCCCGCTGAGTCTGTACCGTTAGCACGCCACATCCGACGTGTATTATATAGCATTTCGCGCATCGCCGCACTGGTGGATTCACTAATTACTTGCCTAATCGCCGGTTTTGCTTCATCCTCCACAAACTCACCATCCACCATTTTACCGGCTATGATCGTCGGCGCATAATAATGACCGCCATTCACCACCGAAGCCATGGCTGCTGCCACCTGAATCATCGTTGCCTGCATATTCTGACCAAAAGTCATATTGGCATAAAACGAATCCGAGCCATACTCTACCTGATCCGGCGCATAAACCGCACCGGTCGATTCATAAAGTTCGATACCGGTATAACGCCCCAGCCCAAACTCATTGTAATAATAATCATAAAGTTTGTTTTTGGCTTCGTCCGTAATTTCAGTTTCGCTGCCGCCCATCCAGCGCAAAGCCTGCGTTGAACCGGTATTCAGTGAATAATTAAAAGCTGTCTGCATTGTTTGTGTACCCAGCAAATTTGCACCCTGCTCAGCATTCCGAATTGGCCAGCCATCAATTGTCACCTCACCGTAATTAGTAAAAGTTTTATCTGCTGTCATCACACCCAGCTCCGTAGCGGCCGCAAATGTAAAAGTCTTACAAACACTCGCCGGCTCAAACGGATCTTCTACTACATGGTTAATATAAGCCGCCGCGCTTTCGACATTGCCAAAATTTGCCGGGTCATAACTCGGATAATTTGCCATTGCCAGTACTTTGCCATTATTCGGATCCATCACCACCGCGCTGAGATTGGCAAAACCAATCTCCTTAGACTTGCGTTCTAGAATTTTTTCAACATTATATTGCATGGTTTTATCGATCGTGAGGACAATATCTTCGCCGTTTACCGCCGGTTCTTTAATATTATCGTCGCCAATTGACAAGGCTACATTGTTAATATCTTTGATTGTGCGCAGCAATCCATCGGTACCAGTCAGCTCTTCGTTCAAAGCACCTTCCACGCCATACTGCCCCACACCGTCAGCATTGACAAAGCCCAGCAGCGCCGCCGCTAAAGTTCCCTCTGGATAGACTCGCTTAGTGTTCGACTGCAACCAAACGCCGGTTAAATCTAATTCTGCAATCTGCTCGGCCGCCCGCCGCTCCACATTTTTCCCCACTATATAATATCGGCGCGTGCGATCCGCAAACACATCTTCCCATTTCGCGATTTGTTTATCACCTAGAATCTTGGTTAAATTCTGAGCCACCGCATCTTGATTAGCTAGCATCGGATCAACAATCACCGTATAGACCGTGGCATTCATCACTACCGCTACCTGTTCACTGCCATCCATCATGTAGATTTCGCCACGTTCAGCCGGTAAAACATTTTGCATCGTCTGCTGCGCTGCGGCTTTTTCAGTCCATTCATCATGCTGAATAATTTGAATAAAAAACAATCGCACCACAATGATGCCCATTGCAGCGAGCAAACCAAAACGCAAAACTTTGTTTCTGCTCATACTTATATTATAACATACACCTTAGAGTATGCTGCACAACTTTGGCAAATCTTTATGCTAAATTAATGATCGCAACCTATTCTGTCGCGTATCCAGCTGCCGAAGCATTTTCCATACTCGCTGCCACTTCACTATCTTCGGTGGAAGCAATCGAAGTAAGCCGCGCCTTCTCCACGGCGAGATCTTCTTTCTTAGCTTGCAAATCGGCAATCTCACTATCAATTGCCGAAAGTTCATAATCATAATTTGTAGCACGAGTGCTTTGTGAAACGTAAATCAAACCAATCATCGTTACGGTCGCTGCCACCAAAAAAGTGTATGCCCAAGGGCCTAAGTTCTTTTGCTCATGACGCACAGTATTATAATTGCGCGACCAGGTTGAAGTGGACGTTGCAGCATTCCTTCTCGACACATAGGTTTGCGGTCTCATTTTAGTTTTTATTCCTCGCTGTTTTTTATTTTTGTTTATATTTTAATTCTCACGAAAGTCCGATTCTTAAAGTAAAATATTTTCAAAGTAAATTCGGTCTTCATGAATTTATTCAAAATTCAAAGGTTGCCGTCATTAAGATTTTCCAGATACATATTCCGGAAAAAGCGTCAGTGCTATATAAATACACAGGATTCATAGACCATGAGCCGGTAGCAAGGGACAAATCAGCTACCTAGCTCATGGGAAGGTCATGTATTTATTTTAACAAACACTCACACGGTCTTAACTCTTCAACCGTGGCGGGCTTAAGATCAGAAGCCCATGTCACGGGGTATCCCACTTTTTAAACACTTAGATACCCCGAGGATTATCAATCTTACCGAGAAATGCAACAACTCGGTAAGTCTATAAGCTTACTTATTTAGCAAAGTTAACTTGCACTCGCTGTGCGCGTGAACGATTGCTGGTTACAACGATTTGACGTGGCATAATATTTTGCCTCCTTTTTGTTTTATGTTTGTTATTTTTTGACTGACTTCTCTCCTAGCTTACACTTTTTAGCTATCAAAAAAGTCACCTTTATCAACGACAAACCCTTGCTTCTCCTAGATTCACCTATTGGTTCTTCTCTAGCAAAAACTAGTGCTCATCTTCCAAGCGCACTCATACTTTAGTTTGCCACCTCAAAACTCGCAGAATCTCCACACTCTACTTTTTGACGGCAGCACGCAACTTCGCACTTCGCGCTCTTGGGTTGATAAACAACTCCTCAGTATCCGCAACTATTGGCTTCTTAGTCAAAACAGTTAATTCCGATTCCTCGCCATGACTGGTAGCTTCTTTGAGCCAATCCTTGACAATCCGATCTTCCAAGCTATGAAAAGTAATCAACGCCACGCGCCCACCCCGATTTAATAATCTTGGTAGCAACGGCAAAGTGCGCTCAATTTCTCCTAGCTCGTCATTCACCGCGATCCGAATCGCCTGAAAAGTCCTCGTGGCGGGGTGGGTTTTACCACCACGACCATAGCGGCTCAGCGCATCACCAAGTTGCTTCGTTGATGTCCACGGCCTATTGTGAACTATCATCCGCGCAATCAGTTTGGCAAAACCCGGCTTTTCTTCACCGTATTGCATCAAAAGCTCTGTAATTCGCCGCTCGCTCCAATGATTGACAATTTCATCGGCGGTTAATTTTTGGGCTTGATCCATACGCATGTCCAGCGGACCATCCTTAGCAAAAGAAAATCCTCGTTCGGCTCGGTCTAGCTGCGGAGAAGACACTCCAAAATCCATTAGTATCATATCAAAAGTTTTTCCACACTCAATTTCCTGTAGCACCGCACTATAAAAATCACTCTTCACTATCTGCACCGATTGGCTTACAAATCGGCTCTCCAGTACTTCGATGGCATTTTGGTCGCGATCGACCAATACCGCATCTTTATAATTCCGTGTTACACCCAAAATTTCGCTAGCATGTCCTGCATAACCCGCCGTCAAATCTAAATACGATTCGCCCGGCTGCGGCCGCAAAACTGCTAATACTTCTGGTAATAATACCGGTTTATGAAGTTCTTCCATGTTTATATTATAGCATATCCCAGGCTCGCAGTCACATTGGCTTACTAATGTTTCTTTAGCTCAAGATGAAGCATAATATAAACTTCCCATTTGTTTGAGATCGTTCAACTAGAAATTTCCACGGTTTTGTTTTTAATTTCTTGTTTGTTTGATGTTTTTTGATGTTGATATTACGTTAGATATCTACCACAATCTCGACATGTTTTCACACGTCACACGAAAAAATTGTGGCCGTTGAGAGACTTATAACGTATTACGAGTGGGTTGTTTGGCCTCAACATCACGAACCAATAGAGTTAATTGGGAGGTGTTTGTTAGAGGTACGTATTGGATTCGATTTCGCGTATCCCAAACGCGCGCAAAAACTCCTAGTTGGTCGATCTCAAACTATTTTAATTTACTTATCTTTACGATATGTTTATTTTTGTGGTTGTTCCTCACATTTTACTTTGTGTTTTACTACTGCATTTTTATCTTTGTTTTTGTGTAGTTTTTCACTTGTTTGTGTGGGTGTTCGTCCACTGACTTAAGTATAAAGGATTTTTTCAAAAAACACAAGCATATTTTGCCAATATTTTTCCACGCCCTCCAAATAGTTTTCCACAGGCGAACAAAAATTATAGTATTAATTCCCTGTTAGAGTTTTCCACATTGTAGGATTTGCACGGCGAAGTCTAATGCCACATTACTAACTTTATAATGCACGCCCATCTATTGATGGTCGCTTGAAAAACCGCCCTCCGAGGAGAGCGGTTAAGCAGGTTAAAATCGATAGGCGATACAGCCTTCCTGATCACTGACAATCTGGCGGCGAACTCGCTCTTTGTCGCCACTGTCCAGCGTCCGATGCCGTTCCAGTAGGTAGGTAGTGCCATCAGGCTCAGCTTGATTCCGCACTACCGACAGGCTTTCCCAGCTGGCCGGTACTTCCACGGATTCAATCCGCTGCACCTTGTAGCCCTTCATCTCGCCGATTGTCGGATGATAACGTTCCTCTGGCAGATCGCCCATAACCCCCGAAGGCATCGGCATAATCTGCAAAACTTCGTTCGACTGCCAGCTAAAAGAATTCGCAATCTCTACCGTTAGCGGCGCCGTCAAATCACGCAGACATACTACATGCAGACGCTTACCATCGGTATAGCCGCACTCAATGTGATCTGAGTAAACTCGCACGCCTGACAAGCCCCATTTGCTAGTGACGCCATCGCGCACACCGGCCATAATTGACGGATACAGCATAAAGAATTCCATATCAAAATCCGCCGGATCGTCCATTATGTACGCCGCCTGCATAATAATGCGCTTCCGCTGCTCAATATTATCGACAAAAGCCAACCTCAATCGCAACTGTTTCTCCTTCAGATCTAGTGCCACTGGCAGTATGTCGTCATTTGTTTCATCTAGCTTGATCGTAAGGTGACCATCGAGGTCACCCGTATCCGCCAGCTTACGCAACACCGAAAAATACATCGTGTGATAATTCTCGATCCGCTCGACACGCATCACCGCTTCATTAGGTTTAGAAAACTGCGCCACAATCATAATACGATTTCCCCTTCCTGTTAAAGATTCTGATATTCGATTTCGCTGCCCGTATTGACGCAGATTGGCCAGCTAGCCGCAACATCGGCACGCACAATCTCACGCACGACGCATTTGCCGCATTCGTGCAGAGTCACATACCGCTCGTGTACCGGGCTTTCCTCGTGGATCGTCGGGCCCGCAGCACATTGCGAATAGGAATACTTGGTTTGGCCATTTTCCCCGGGCGCCATCACCGAAAAATCCGGAGCGATCTCGCAGGTTTCTTGGCAAAGCCGAATCTCTGTCTGCACCTTGTTCCACATATCGTAGAAGTACAAAATCACTCTGCCGTCGGGATAGATGCCGATTTCGTGCAACTTCCAGCCCATCAGCCGACTAGTAATCGCCAGCTGCGGCTGCTTGAAAATTAATTTGGCCCACCGGTAGTATTCTTGAGCTTCAGGATACTCCTCGTTTACCATCGTGACCAGCCGAATCCGCTCCAGCTTTTCGCTGGCAAATTGCGGCTGCAGTCCCGGCAAGCTCCGAATCGCCTCTAAGGCTGCGCACCGCAGCGGGTCATTGTGCTGAGAGAAGTCATTCCGAAAGTTTGTAGAGATTGATATCCCTGGCGTCATCGTAATATAATACGCCCCCGGAATATCTCGCTGATACTGGATTTCGCGCGTCATGTCCATGCTATTTTCCTCCTCTATATTTAGTTTTGGAACTATACTAGTATCATGTTCGTGCTAGAATCTCCTCCCCCATTATCGAATTTTGAGAATCAAGATACGATCGAGCTTAGTTTTTCTCGATTATTTCCATTGTAGCACAGATTTCTAGTTTTGTCAAGAGAGAATATCACTTGCGCTTTTTAACAAAAGCTGGTTTAGTTTTATGACTTTGTTCGCTATCGTTTTGTGCGATTTTATGTTGTAGTATAATTTTATTTAGCTTGCAAGCTTTTTATTTTAGTATTATCGTATTATTCTTGCTCTTCCCTCTTTTGTTTGGTATAATGTAGCTAATATTTTGGAGGTACACACTATGGATACAGAAAATCCCGCCAAAAAAGTGGCGTCAGATACATTAGAAAATGCTGCCAATGAAGCGATGGCTGAGATTGACCAAATTGCCAATAATCAACATCGTGAAGGGAGCGCAGAAGCAGACTCATCCGATAGCACTAATGATACCGACCCCACCAATGACGATGCCGACAACGATTCTCAAGATGACGCTGATGACGATACTGATAGCACAGATGATGAGCCAGTTTATCACCGCGTCGAGGGCGGATTTGACGTTTTTCATTGGGCTAACGAAATCGACGAAGTCAAAAACAACGTCTCCGTCGAGCTGTTCCTCTTTAACAAAACTTACACACCATTTCGGGTACGCTATTCCGATGCTTTGACCGCCAGCGTTAAGGCGATGTTTATGCAAGAAGCTACCGGCTACATCATCAAGGAAGCCGACAAGGGCTTGGAATGCCGCGAGTACGAGAAGTCCGACGGCGAGGATAAGGTGATTTATCGTACCAAGCTTAGCAACGTAGGGCGCGCAGAAACTCTGCTGCATTTGATTGAGCACGAATATCGTAATATCGACTCTTGGAATGACCACGTCGACGAGTTCAAGAAAGTCAAAGGGATTATTGCAAAATTTACCTACCCTGGTGATGACGGCGAGACCAAAGTTTTTTACATCGCCAAAGCACTCAGTCCGTCCTCGGCACTCAAGGGTGGATCTAGCTGGGAGCTAAACGGCGAAAGCTTTGAGCCTTTCTCGGCCGAAGTGGCACTCAAAATGCCAGACGACAATCAAGTAGCGATTATTGACGGCAATGTGATTATCTTTAATCAGTCCAAGTTTGAGAATTTATTCCAATACGATTACAAATCACAAGTCATTGCCGACGAAAAGGCCAAAGAACTGACTGATAAATATAAGCTCTCTTTTGCCGAAGGTTTAACACTAAATACTTTGCTGCAAGACAAGAAACCGCTGGTGAAGAAATTGCAGGCGCTCGATATTGCTGAAGAAATGTCGCAAGATAAATTGATTGATTACGCCGATGACATGCAGCTAGAGCTGATGACGGACGACGACGGCTCGATTATTATCATGGACGACAAGGATCTGACAATGTTTGTAAATCTGCTAAGCGAGGACTACTTCGTCTCCCCGGTCAACGGCCGCCGCTATGAAATTAAGTCGAAAAAACTCCTAGCCGAACCAAGTGGCGAACCACCGCGAGGATAGCGAACAATAAGAGAGCTAGGCTTTCTTACTTGAGCGACGCGGCGGTGGTCAAGGGCAACGTAGTGCACCGAACCGCCACGAGGATAGTTGTAAGAGCCTATGGCTGGCCATCGCGCGAGCTAGAAAGTGTGCTATAATGGTACTATGAGCAAGATTCTAATTATTGGTAACGTTCTCAAAGACGTCTACATCAAACTCGACAGTCGGCATAATGATTTTGAGACGGACGCACAAGGGATTGATTGGTTGAATCTTGGTTTTAATGGCGCGGCGCATAGCTTCTTTCGTCGCACCAGTGTTTATGGTGGTGCCGCGGTTTCGCTATCGGTCTTGACCCGCCTTGGGCTGAGTGCCGAAATCTTGAACTCCAAAACCGAAATCGAAGATGGTGAAATTACTTGGACTGATGAGCCAGATGATTACCGTTATATCTTTTGTCATAGCGACGAGATTACTTATTTTGTACCCAGTAATCGTAAAGTTACCGATTGGTCAATGCCGGCTGATAATCCGGAGTGGATTCTAGTAGATCGATCAACCAATGTTTCAGCAAAATTAGTGGACGAGATTAAGAACTTTCTTAAGTTTTCTCCCACCACTAAGCTCGCAGTACACGCCGAAAAATATAGTACGCCAGCCGGACAAAAACTGAACAAAATGGCTGATATCTTGTTCGTAGAAGATGAGCCGGCCATGCATCCAGAAGTCGAAATCGTCGACCGCGTCGAGCCGCCCCAGCCCACTAAGCAACTAGTGTGCCACATCAGTCCGCGCAAGATTATTTTTGACGATGCCGAGGAAAGTTGGGCGCTCAACAAAACCGACATGATGACACATCTCACAGTTTATTCGACCATCGTAGCTACGATTTTGGGTGTAATTTCTGTAGGCGGTACGCCAGCCGACGCCGTATTATGGGCGCGGATTAACGCCGAACAAGCCACTATTGCCGGTTCCCTTTCAACCCGTAAGCTGCAAGAGTTTGCCAAAAAAGAAAAGGACAAGCGCGCTAATTTACCACTGGTAGCCAAACTGATTATGGCGCCGAAAAAAGGTGTGATGGCGATGGACGAGTCCGAGCAGAAGCTCACCGAGCGTTTAGTTAAAACTGGCATTGCTGGAGTTGAGAGCAAGCGTAAAGCTTATCGTGAACTTGTACTGACGACACCGGATTTGGAAAAGTATTTAAGTGCCGTAATTTTGAGCGAGACTAGTGCTAAACAAAAAATCAAACAGCGCCAGAATGCCGCCGAATATTTAACTGGTCGTGGGATTGTTTCTGGCATCAAGGCCGACCAAGGCCTCGCCGAACTTCCTGAAACCGGCGAAACTTACACTACCGGCATTGAGACACTCTTTGAACGAATGCGCACGGCCTACGCCGAAGGTTTTCGGTTTGCTAAGTGGCGCGCGAGCTTCAGAATTCAGAAAGATCAGCCGAGCTTTATTGCCGTAGAACGCAATGCGGAGCTACTCGCGAACTTTGCCAAGGAATGCCAGCTCGCCGGTGTCGTGCCGATGGTGGAATCTGACTTATTGATGGATGGCGATTATTCAATCGAGGAATGTGCTGCCGTCACCGACCGCATTCTGGGCACAATTTTCTTGAAGCTCGAACAACGCCATATCGACCTAAGCGGCTGTATTCTTAAGACTAATATGATTAATAGCGGCGCCGATGCCGAAGTGAGCGCCCCGACCGATGCGATTGGTATGGCCACAGCGGCGATTTTGCGCCACGTAGTGCCGAAGTACACCGGTGGCGTATTATTCCTCAGCGGTGGTCAAGCCCCAAAAGTCGCTACAGAAAACTTTACTGCAATTTGCCAAAATGCACCGTATCCGTGGCCAGTTAGCTTTGCCTTTGGCCGAGCCTTGCAAGAACCGGTAATGCTGACTTGGAAAGGCAATCCTGAGAATAGCCGCGCCGCGCAGGCCGCCCTCAAGCGGCATCTCGAAGCCAATGTAGATGCGCTGAGATATTTACGGTAATACAAAACCTCCAAGTTTTAACTTGGAGGTTCCTTTTTTGAATTAATCGATCTACTCAGCTTTAGCTTCTTCGGCAGGAGCTTCAGCAGCTTCTTCAGCTGGAGCAGCAGCGGCTTCGGCAGCCTTAGCATCTTCAGCTTCACGAGCAGCCGCCTCGGCGGCTGGATCGTAAACGTTTGCTACTACGGTATCTTTGGCAAGTTCCTTATCAGCAAGTTCGACGCCGGCCGTGAGTTGCAAATCTGCAACCGTCAAACGATCGTCAAGACCTGCAAGCTTGGAAGCATCAACGATAACTTCTTTCGGCAAATCCGATGGCTTAGCTTTGACGTCGATCTCTTCAAGCACTTGCAAGATTACATAATGGAACTTAGCGGCATCGGATTGATCGAAGTTGACAATCGTAATTGGCGCAGTTGCCTCGACAACTTCGTCCGCCGAAATCGCCTGGAATTCCACATTAATAATACGACGGCTAACCGGATCAAGATTCACATCCTTGACAATTACAAGTTGTTTCTGGCCGTCAATATCTAGCTCAATTGGCGAGTGATAACCAGCCTCATTCAACACCTTCTCGGTAGCGTTATAAACTGATTTTACCAAAATCGGCGCTTCACCACCATAAACCACTGACGGAATAATTCCAGCCGCACGCAGAGCCTTGGCTTTGTGCCCCTGCTCAGTGCGCTTATTCACAGTTAGTTGACTTGACATAAAACATAACTCCTTTTAGTAATACAAATTCTGTCTTTGTACCATTTTACTACAATTCTCTCTATTTGACAAGTTTTATTGATAATATTGTCGGCTTAGGGTTTTGACAAAAAATGCAAGTTTTTACCACGAGTTTGCGCCAAAAAATGCAGGGAATTCCTACGAGATTCACGCCAACCTTACAATTTGTTATTCACTCTCGTTCTCGTCAGCTTTTTTCCTAAAATACTCGTTAATTAGCTCAATTTTAACAGCGTAATCACCAGTATCTTCCTTCTTTTTACCATCCAATGTAAAATATCCCTTCTTGGGCATCTTTATCGTATTTAAGTTCGGCTGCCCGTCATCACCGACACTACAATATCCCTCCTTATCCCGAATGTCCTCACGATCCCACTGCACAATGCAATATTTAGGAAAATTTTGCTCTAACCTTTGCACCATCTCGTCTTCTTTCTCGCCCTTATCAATAATCACGCCGGCTTTCCGAATACCAATATCCTGTGCAAGCTGCAGGGCGAACTGAAAATTTGTAAAACCACGCACGCCGTATCCAAAAAGATTAATTGCATCGTCTAAAACACCGTCATTCCGCAGCAAACCAACGTCATCCTGCCCTTCTAAGAATAAGATGTTATCAGAGAAGAAAATCTCCTTTGCAACCGCATCGGTCAAATACGGCTGTTGCCAGTTGCCACTTTTAATCAGCGGTTTATACTTAGAATATTCTTGCATCGTGTAAATGTTGGATACATTATTCTGATCCTTCACTACCCTATGCAAAATTGCCCCATTCTCAATATACTTCCAATCTATCATGCATGGGCTATGCGTCGAAAGTATAATTTGTTGTTTTTGTGCCGCCCTTGCTAATACCTTCCTCAACTTTTTTTGAGCTTCTGGGTGCAGGCTCAGTTCGGGTTCATCAATAACAATCATGCAGTCATTATGTAACGTCAGAAAAGCAACTATCCGCATTACAGACACTACTCCGTCGCCCAAAAAATCAGCTCGGTGTGTATTATCTGCCATTCTATATGAAACCTGAGCCTGGTCTTCATTTGTGATCGTGAAAGAATCAAAATCCGGAAAAACCTCTTGCATCATCCCTATAAAACGTTTATAAGAATTATTGTCATCTTCTATAGCATAGAAGATATCTGCCATCTGATTATCTGCGCCTATATCCGCCCTTTGACGCAATGCAATATTCTGATTATTTAAATTAACTTTGGCGTTATTAATATCCATCTCGTTCATAACTATCGGACTCCAATGTCGCCGTGACGGCATAAACAAGGGGTAATTGTTCATAAAATCGTCGGAAGAAATACTGTCATCATTTTTCAAGGAGTGGGAGCCACAACGTTTTGGAATTAGATTTTGGACCGCCTCATCATTACAATCGAAAAACGTAAAATGTATTGCATCACCTTTTACATCCGACGTTCTTAATGACGATCGACCATGCCCATAACCGCGATGCCCCAAAAAGTGCATCGCTTCCAGCACACTAGTCTTACCAGCATTATTTTCGCCAACGATATACGTTAGACCGCTGCCCAGTTTATCTTCAACTGGAATGGCAAAAGTTACTTTCTGCTCATCAACAAAGCTACGAAATCCACTAAAAGTAAATTTAGATAAAATCATTGATTCCTCCTTTCTCAGGAAATTAGTACTTATTAGAATAATATCACAGAATTTCCAATTTATTTTTTAGGATCGCTACACCATACCCTACAAAAATAAGTGAGACCACTTGCCTCACTTATTTATACATATTTAATTCTATTCGATCGCTACACTTCCCTCTTACGCTTGAAGATACGACTGGCAATCCAGAAGATGATCAGGAAGACCAGCAGAATCACAATAAACAAGAACCAAATCGGGCACAAGAAGACAATCTTCTCTACTACGCTCTCATCGTCAAAAATCTTAACGGTCTGGCGCACACGAAAAATGCCTAAATGTGGCGAGCCCTCCCATTTAATCTCGTTATAACGCTTGGTTTCCGGGAAGATAATATTGTTTTCTGGGTTCTCTTCATTGGTATAAACCTCCTCGTCGCTAAAAAGCGGAAAAACCTGCAACTTGTAAGTGGCACGGGTGTAGACGTTACCAGTATTCTCCACTGTAGATGAGCCGATGATCGGTGGATTAAACAAGAAACTCGGCACTTTATTTTCTAATACCTTGCCGGTCTCGATAATATCGCCATCAACGTTACCGTAAACAATATATGCTATCTGGCGAACCGCATTAATATTACCACCCTGGTTAGGATCATTGCGCATTGTAACTAAAATTGCAGCACTCTGCATCCCTCCGTGAAAACCTTCTGGAATACTTATAGTATAATTAATAGTTTTCTCGTCACCAGCCGCAATATTCCCCTCCATGGCATCCACCTCAATCCACTTCTGAATATCAGTATATTTATTCTCATCAGCGAAACTAGGCTCATAAGATTCGGTCTTTACGCTATACGGAGCAAAAGATACATCATATTCAAAATCTTTTGTCCCTTCGTTATAAACCTTAAAACTTCCCGTTTTTTGGGTACCCGATTCTAGATCCCCTAAATCATCAATTGATGGGGATATTGCGATTTTATATTCTGGCTTACTGTCTTCAGCAAAAGTCGACCGACCAAAAAGTACAGAAGATAAGACCATTGCAAAAGCAAACAAAGCTATCTTGATTTTTTTCATTAACCTCCTTCTTACTTCTTATTATAACACATCTAAAGAAAATACCACCCACAAAGGAGTGGCATTTTCTCTTTCACGACGTCCTATTAAGCGTTATCGGAAGCAGTAAAGGTAACTTGACCATTGTAAGTACCAGCAGCCTGATTGTCAAGCAATTTCGCACCAAAAGTCACAGTTGTCACATTACCAGTAGCAGCGGTAGCAGAAGATTTCGTAGCAATAGTTTCACCGCCCTCAGTCACACCGGCATATTTACCAACACCTTCACCGGTAAAACCAGTTGCAATATCATCACCAGTTACAGTATAGCCCCAGGTTGACTTGCTGTTTTCAGTTGCTAAAGCAACTGGAGCAGCAGCAGTACCCGAAAGCGCTACGATATCATCAGCAACTACACCGCTCGTCAAGACAGTTTTGACAGAACCAGTAGTAGTACTACCAGCAATCTTCAGATCATAGCCCTTGGTGTTATTGGTAATAACCGTAGCAGCAATATTAGCAGTAGTAGAACCATCGCCCAAGTCTGCAGTAGCTTGATCGAGAGTAAGGCTCAATTTTTTCTCAATTTTAAGCGTAACCGTGGCATTCTC